>JAEEXV010000419.1 GCA_016287975.1 Lentisphaeria bacterium
CCCGGGTCGTGGGTCCCGGGTCGTGGGTCCCGGGTCGTGGGTCCCGGGTCGTGGGTCCCGGGTCGTGGGTCCCGGGTCGTGGGCCCGGGCGGGAGGGCCGCGCTCCTGCGCGGCCGTCAGGGTCCCGAGTCCTTGGGGCCCGTCAGTTCATATACCCGTGCTTGTACCGGTAATTCGTCGACCAGGAAATCGACCACCAGTGGCTGTCCATGGTGTATGCCAGCACCTTCAATTCATTCGTCTGCTTGCGGGCCTCGACATGCCCGTCCGCGAACGCGCAGTTCAGCAAGGTCGCCCCGTTGTGGCGGAAATCCAGTTTGTTTACACTTGCCTGATCGTCTTGTTTGAAGTAGGCGAAGTAATTCATATCCGTGATGGTGCAGGTCTCGCCCGGATATCTCAACTTCGTGACCTGCTTGCACTTGTACTGCCCGTAGGTCCCGGGGCTGTTTTTGTGCTCGGAGTAGATCGCGTGACACGAGCGGTTCAGGCCATACATATAGGTCTGAATAATCTCCGCATGCGGACGGATGTAGGTCGTGTTATTGAAATCGACGTTCATCCCCATTTTCGCCGGGCACGAGAACATGCCGCCCATCTTGCTGGGGGTCGTACTCCCCACCATGCCCTCGTTCTGCATGAAGCGCCCCCACGGGATCGACCCTGGTGCCACGCTCCACATCATGTAGTCGTCGTTGTCGTTCTCGTAGATCTGCAGGTAGAGGCGCAGCTGCTTCAGGTTGTTCGTGCAGGAGGTCTGACGCGCCTTGTCCCGCGCCTTGGACAGCGCAGGCAGCAGCATCGACGCCAGAATCGCGATGATCGCTATGACCACCAGAAGCTCAATCAAAGTGAAATACTTACGATGGAGGGGGGGGGTATTCATGTCAGTTCCTTCCTGGTTGAGGTTTGAGGTTCGGAGCAAAAGCGGCTGCAACTGTGGATTCGCCGGACGTTGCACAAAGTATAATCATCCGCGAAACGAAAAGCAAGACCCGCCGTCAAAATAATTGTGAATTTTTAACACGAAAAACGCATTGTCACTACCTCGACCTTGCCCGGCTGGGGGCGCTTCCAGTGCATCGCTTGTAGAAGCGGGAGAAGATGTAAAGGGAGGGGAAGTGCATGGCGTCCGCGATCTGGGAGATGTTCATGGACGAATAGCGCAGGTGGTTGGCCGCGAGGTCGGCCACCTGCTGGTCGATGAAGTGCTTGAGCCGACCGTCTGGCTGTTCCTGTCGGAAGCGGTACTCCAGTTGATAGCGTGAGCATCCGAGTGTTCGGGCGAGCCATTCGACGGTGGTGTGGTAGCCGCGGCTATAGATGAGGGCGCGCAGGCGCGCCAGGAACCGCGATTCGGGCGGCGCGGCCTGCCGTGCGCGCCGCAGATGCCCGAGGATGCACGCGAGGAGATCGGCGAGCACCTCCTGCCCATCTGGCAGATACGGCGAGAGGTCCGTCTCCTGCCCGATGAGGCGCGCCAGCGCCTCGCCGTGATAGCGCAATTGCGCGTCCCCGCCGTGGAAGGGCGCCAGCGTTCCTGGCCAATCGAACTTGATCGAGAAGAACTCGAAGCCGTCAACCCCCGCCTCGAAGAGATGCGGCGTCTCTGGCGGCACCAGCGCCAGTTCCCCCGCCCCCAGCGTCAGCCGCTCCTCGCCCAGCAGGCACTTCATCCGCCCCGAGATGCAGTACTCCAGCTGGTAGAAGGCATGCGAACGCACATGCACCCCCGACTCACGCCCACGCCCGAAATACAGCACTGACGGCCGCGCCATGCTCTGCTCCATCCTCGCTCCTTCCCCCGTGTCGCCCATGTCCCCCACGTCCCCAGAAATCTTCCGGATTTTCCGGAGTTTCCGGATTTTCCGGAGTTTCCGGAGTTTCCGGAGTTTCCGGAGTTTCCGGAGTTTCCGGAAGCGGGTGCTGGTTTGCTCGGCGAGGGCGCCACGGCGAGACGCCGTGGCTACAGCCGCGAAGCCGCCGGATCTTCCGGGTCTTCCGGGTTTTCCGGGTTTTCCGGATTTTCCGGAGTTTCCGGGGCTTCCGGGTCTTCCGGATTTTCCGGCCCCGCATTTCCCCCGCGTGTGCCGCCGGTCCCGCCGGTTCCGCCGGATGGCTCCGACTGCCCGCCCATCCCCAAGCCGCGCCCCTGCCCCCAATATACACCCGCCCCATAAAATTGACAACCAGCCTGCTCGCCTCCCCCATCGTCTCTTCCCGTTTTTCCGTTTTTTTGCAATCTTTTCCTGGAAAAATGCTATTTTCTTTTGCCGCCTCTGTTCGTATATTATGCCCGATGTCGGAATCATTCCACATTCTTCCACCCCCAACCAGGAGGCCCTCCATGCCGCATCCCCGTTTTTTCACGCTCATTGAACTCCTCGTGGTCATCGCGATCATCGCCATCCTGGCGAGCATGCTGCTGCCCGCGCTGTCGAAGGCGCGGAACAAGGCGAGGACAATCCAGTGCGTAGCCAACCAGAAGCAACTCGGGACCTACTTCAAGATCTACAACGCCGACTATGCGGACTGGTATCCGCACTACGGGATGGGCAGCCAGACCACCAACCACAATGCATGGCTGCCCGACAGCCCGAACGAGACCGCCTGCGGCGACTACTGGTTCGCGGTGCTCACCAGCCTCTACGCCAAGGGCCGCTACAGCCACCAGTGGCAAATCAACAAGATGTGGAAATGCCCGATGAACAAGTCGGACAGTTGGACCTCGAAGTTCGTAAGTTATGGCTACAACCACTACAACATCGGCTCCTCGACACGCACGGACTATCCGAAGGTGGGCGGCGTGCTGAAGCGCAAGGGGCCGATGGCGTGGCAGCCCGCGAACGAGGTGGATCTGCAGCATCCCTCGACGACGATCCTGTGCATGGACACGATCCGCGGCAATTACATGAACCTGGTGACAGGCCGCTCGCACTGCCTGATCATCGACAACAACAACTGCGCGACCCCGAACAACGGAGGCTCTGCGACCGACTACTTCCCTGGCCCGCGCCATGATGGTTCAATCAACACCCTCTTCTGCGACGGGCACGTCGAGACGGTCAAGATCCCCTCGCCGATGGAATGGCACAAGTCGCCCTACGAGCCGGGCATCTTCGGCACCACCGGCGGCGTTGGCAACAAGTGGAACCGAATCGCCAAGTAAGCAATCCTCCGACCTGTCACCACCATGCGCAACCTCCTTTTCGCCATCATGCTGACCTCCGCCGCCTCCTTTGCCGCGGACAACGCGCAGCCCGACCTCTTCCCCGCGCCTGCGCCGCACTGGTTCCGCAATGCGCGCATCATCAAGTTCTACTTCGACCCGCAGAAGCCCTTCAGCGAGGAGGAGTTGAACCGCCAGATGGCGGAACTCAAGGCAAATGGCGTCAATGTCATCGAACTCAACAACACCTCGTTTCAGTTCGTGCCAGGACTCTCCCAGCCCGACCGCGCCCAGTGGAAGCAGCAGGTCAACTACTCGACCGACGAGCCGCTCTGCCGCATCGCCAAGAAGCACGGGATGCGGCTCATGCGCCACACCACCAGCACCTTCGTGCCCAAGGACGCGGAGGAGCATCCCGAATACGTCCCGTGGCTCAGCCTCGACTTGCGGACGGGCAGGATCGCGCACCGCAACCCAGGGCAGTCCTATTCGGACGGCGTCTTCATGGACATGAACAGCCCCGGCTTCCGGGCCTGCATCTTCCCGCGCATGGCCGAATACGCGCGGCGCTGCCAGATCGACATGTTCAAGATCGACGAAGTCGAGTGGCTCCCGAATGTCTATGCCGCTGGCACGCTGGACGGCACCATCCGCCTCTTCCGCGAGAAATACGGCGAGCTGCCCAAGGGCCAGTACACGATGAAGGACATCGCGTGGCGGCGCTGGGTCGACTTCCGTTACGCCTCTGGCCGCGACTTCTACCTGGCCGCCCGCGCGGTCCTCCGCACCGTCAACCCCGAAATGGAGATCTCAGGGTGCCTGGCGGGCATCTCCAAGCCGTGGCGCAACGAGTGGTGCACCGGAAACAGCGCCTGGCTCCAGGGGCACACCATCGGCTTCTTCGAGATGGAGGAGGCAGGCCACCCGCGCAAGAAGAAGGGCGGCTTCATGCCCGCCAGCTACGCGCCCTTCTACTACGTCGAATCCGCCCTCTACAACGCCTTCGCGGAGGTCTACGGATGGAAGGGCGTCTTCACCGTCGCCTACCCCGCCACCTACAGGCGCCCCGACTCAGAGCAGTTCTTCACCTGGGCGCTCTGCTCCACGATGGGCCACCGCTACACCATGCGCGGCCCCCATGCCGAACTCGAGTGGTTCGCCTGGGAGGCCGCCCACGAGAAGGATCTCGTCGGCCCGCATCGGCTGGGCGAAATCGGCGTCATCTACCCCGAAAAGGCCAAGAACTACACCGCCCAGGGCTGGGACTACTACCACAACTGGGCGGGCATCTGCGAGGCCCTCGCCGAAAACAACCTCGTCTACGACCAAATCGTCGAGGCGCATTTCCTCCGCCCCGACCTCCTGAAGCGCTTCCGCGTGCTGATCCTCCCCGCCACCCCGTATCTCCCGCCCTTCGCCGCGCAGCAGCTCGCGAAGTTCGCGCGGGAGGGCGGCACCCTCCTCGTCGTCGGCTCCGTCGCCTGCAGCGACCCCCTCAACGCGACCCCGTCCATCAAGCACCCGCTCAAGGGCGTCCTCTCCAGCTTCCCCGTGAAGTCCACCGACTACGCGCCCAAGGCCGCCGAATACGGCAAGGGCCGCATCGTCTTCATCCCAGGCCTCCAGGGCCTCCCCATGCACAGCGTGCGCGGCCACAAGACCAACGTCTTCCACGAGACCTGCGACAAGCCCATGCGCAAGCGCTTCGCCGACATGGTGCGCGGCTTCCTCGACGGCGGCCCCGCCATCGACGTCGCCGGCCTCCCGGCCAAGGTCCTCGTCAATGCCTTCGACACCGACGGCCACGACGACGGATGCCTCCGCCGCACCGTCCATATCCTCGACTACTCGCCAGGCCACGAGGAGGGCGACATCATCCCCGACCCCAATCCGCCGCTCGTCTTCACCCCCATCGCCAAGCGCAACGGCGGCGCCCCCGTCACCGTCACCCTCCGCGGCTTCACCGCCAGGGCCGCGCGCCTCCTCTCCCCCGACCGCAAGGAGAATCTCCCCCTGCAGCCCGTCGTCAAGGACGGCGCCACCACCGTCGCCATCCCCGCCGCAGAACTCGGCCGCTATTCCATCCTCGTCTGCGACCCGTGAGGAACGATGGGCCCGCCCCCGTCGTCAGGTCGGCATCCCCCCGCTATTTCGCCTCGGCGAGGAGGATGCCCTTGGGCGGCACGACCAGCCGCCCGAAGACGTGCACGCTGTTCCCCGCGCACTTGAGGAGGCCGTCCTCGGGGGCCGCCACGAACGGGTAGCACGGGAAGTTGCGGGGGTTGTCGACCGCCTGGGGATACGGCCGCCGAAAGCGGTATTGCGCGGCTTCGTAGCGGGTGACATCCGAGCAGATCGCGACGCGCCTCCGGCCGTCGGCGGCGCTCTGCGCGATCGCGTAGAGGTCGCCATTGCAGAACGCGAGTCCCGCGCCGTCGGGCGCGACCGCCGCCGCGATGAAGCGCGCGGCGGCCTCCCAGAGCGCCTCGGGGATCCGCATCATCGGGATCAAGTCCCTGACCAGCCTGAACGGCGTGAGGCTGTTGAAGGCCGCGCCCTCCGTCGGCGCGGGGAAGTCCCTCCTCTCGCCCTTCTCCCCGCCCAGCACGACGCAGCCGAAGAGGTAGTCGGGCGAGATGCGGCACGTGAAGGCCGACGCCCCCTCCGGGATCCCCGCATGGAAGTTCCCCGTGAGCACGGTGACGCCCTTCCGCGCGAGGATGGCCGCCTGGCGCGCGGCGTCGAACTGGTCGAACTCCGCCACCAGCACAGGCCGCCCGTCCAGCCGCGTGAGTTCGGATGCGGCGCACGCATGGTGCAGTTCGACGCCGTTCCGCATCAGCGCCGAGGCGTGCAGATAGGGCGGCACCGTCCCGTGTCGGTCGTAGTCGCGGCAGAGGCGGTCGTAGATCGCAGGGTCGTAGACGGCGGTGAGCCCCTCGACGCCCGCCACCTCGAAGCCCCAGTTGTCCACCCGCATCCGATCCAGCATCTCCCAGTCGTGCGGGTCGGCGATGTCGCCCAGGCAGATCATGAAGCCGTCCGCCGCGCGGGCGATGGCGCCGTTCTCCGCGAAGGTCTGGTTCGCGAGGGTGTAGGTGTCGCGCAGCAGCCGCGCGGGCGCGTGCTGGAAGGCGTCGAACGACTCGACCACGTCCATCACCCCCGTCAGCAGCACCAGCTCCACCCCTGGCAGCGCCGCCTTGAGCTCGCCCAGCGACGCCGCCAGATTGAACACCGTGTCCTCGTGGCCGTAGACCAGATGCAGGCTCGTCGCCACCGTCTCCACCACGAAGATGTCCACCCCGCACGCGGGCAGGCGCCGATAGTCCAGCCCGCAGTGGTATTTGCAGTCGAGCAGCGAAGTGGCGTTGTTGGAGTTGCACATCAGTTTCCGACCGTGCGCATGCAGCATCGACGCCGCCTTCCGCAGGAACGACTCCCAGCGCCGCGACGTGAACTCCATCAGGTCGAAACGGCACTTGCGCCAGAGATACTCCCCGCGCTCCTGCATCCTCGCCTGGTCGCCACCGCACGGCGCCAGCCGCGCCGCGTCCAGCCCCTCCTGCGGGCACTCCCTCAAGAACGCCCGCAGGAAGTTGTCGGTCAGCAGATGGCGCGCGATCGTCCCCGAGCCGCATTGCGAATCCGCCGCATGCCACCCGTCGAAGCCATAGTCGAGCATGACCCGCTCCAGCTTCGGCACGAAGATGTCCTCGAAGCGCGTGCCGTCCCCGTGTTCGGTCAGCCATTCGCGGTCCTCAGGATGGTCGGCCATCCACTCGTGGTGCCACGCATTCTCCAGATAGTAGCGGAACACGCTCAGATACACCAGCACCCCGCGCTTGTGGAACTCCTCCACCAGCCCGCGGATCTGCCACGTCGTCCACGCCTGGCGGTCGCGCTCCTGGTTGCGCTCGTGCGCACGGCGGCTGCACGCGTCGGGCCACAGCGTCCGCTCCGTCTCCATCCCGTCGTGCAGCAGGATGAAGTCCAGCGCCGTCATCAGCAGCGACACCCCCTTCAGCGGAAAACCCGCGCGCTCCAGATAGCGCCCCACCCCGTAGTCGGGAAGCGCGCTGTCAAACCCGATCGGCTCAATCCACACCCACACGTTGCTGTCGTTCGCCATATCCATCTTCTCCTGTCACAGCCTCTCTCCCGCCCCCTCCATCGCACATTCCCATAAGATCACGCGCCTTCCACATTCCTGTGTCCCCTCCAAATCCGTTGTCTTGGCTTTTCCCCCGCCCTTTTGATCTCACCCCGCTGCTACAGGCACACTTCCAGTTTAAGCATATCTTCCTTCAATTGAGGATGCTGCGCCATGTGTTCCAATCGCGTCTGCATCCCTACAGATAGAGCATTCGTGCCGCGGGGTTGGTATCCGAACGGAAAGGGACTCCATTAGCCAGCAGTGCAGCGTCCAATGGAGTCCCTTCCGCAACTTGTTTTATATTGCTATTTTTGATTCTTTTCCATCGGCTGCGCCAAACGGCCTCTCGCTGGCATTTCCACCCCCGGCAACATCGCCGGAACCCAATGGGCAAAGGTTCCCACTGGCTCCGCTTTCGTAACCACATTGCCCTTGTCATCCTTGGTCGTAGTGACTTTTGACCCAACGCCCATCGGATCAAACACAATCCGATGCTCCGGATGATCCAATTTCTTCAAACTCCCATCTGCCTGGCGTTCATAAAATACCACCGGGACTTGCTCCACTCCTGTAATTGTGACCGGATACCCGATCACGGTAACCTCGTATGACTGCGCCCCCTGCATGACGCTCGTCACTTTTGTAACCCGTTTCGCAGCCGCGATATAATCACAGTTTGCACGAGCACATGCATCATAGATGGCCATTTTTGTAGCCTCATCCTCATTCCAGGATTTACCGCTGCCGAAGATGCGTTTGGAATTGTCTACCGTGTAAATCGGACGGAATGTGTCTACCGGCCCCTGCGTGGTAGGATAGACCGTCATATCCCCAACATCTGTACTATAGGTGATGAAGGGAAGTTTTTGAGACGCACACCCAACTACCATCATAGTCAGAAAAAAAGCCAGGCACCCTGCAAAAAACAATCGCTGCATGTTCACTCTCCTCAACTTTGGTTCACTTTCTTTCTCTTCACCAGAGGAACACTTCATTCCTCCCACAATTCCACCAAAAACCCCCGTGCACTCTTTGCCTCACACTGAATCTCTATATATTCCGTATTGCTGGCCTCAATCTGAATGAGGCGCGGAAACGCCCGCCACATCGGGGAACGCCCGTCAACTTCGGCTTTTTCATACGGAATGTCATAGAACCCTGCCATCACTTTCACAGAAAGTTTCGCTGCCGGCACTGAACCGCCTGTAAGATTCTTAATCCCAAATCGAACGACCATTCTTCCGTTTTCAAGCATCTTGCTTTCCAAGCCCACTACCTGAGTATACTCGGCAAGCGAATCGTTCTTCTGGAAAATCCCATCCTCGACCGAACGAACAAACACAACTGTGCCTTCTTGATTTAACGCTTTCACTACATGGGAACGAACCGTGACACAGCCACTAATCAAAATGCAAATGGCACAGTAAAAAAAACACACATTCCTCTTCATTATTCTTCACTTCCAATCTATTCACAAACAAATGCGACTCTCTGGCATGATCCAAAATCAGACAACACCCGTTATCCACAAAACTCGTTTACCTAAACGCTATATTTCCCATGCGGGTAGGCCATTGTCTGGGTGATGCCCCGAAAATGGTTGCCACGGCGACGCCGTGGCAACAACTTCGGGCATAAAAACGGCGGCGATTGCCGACCCGAATGGGGAATAGAGCGTATCTTAAAGATAATACCCTTTCCGTAAATTACAAGTCGCCTCATTCATTCAGCCAGCGTTGAAGAATCAGAAATAGTCCACTTGATATTGAACGTAATCCCTAATGACCTTTCGGACAAATTGTCCAAAAAAGGCTTTTTGGGGTATCCCATGCTTTTTTCTGACGCTCAGTTCCTCATGAAGGGCGGCAATCGCCACCATTTTCAAGGCGTCAACCAAGCGATAACCTACCCTTGGGGAACAGCGCTTTTTCTGAACCGTTATATACGACTAAATTGATTCATTTAGCACTTTTTGGAGAGTTGAAAAAGTAAACGCAACCTTGCAGGAGTAAATGCAAGTTCAGGAGAAAAAGGCGTGCATTTACATCTGCAATTGGGGCCTGGCGCCGTGCAGGCGGAGACCGGGCGAGGCGGCGACGTGCATTTACCGCTGCA
>JAEEXV010000420.1 GCA_016287975.1 Lentisphaeria bacterium
CGGAGGGCGAGCAGCACCAGTGGGACGCGCAGGCGGTGCGGCTGCTGCGGCAGGCCGCGCAGTCGGGGGACGCCGCGCAGTTCGCGGAGTTCGAGCGCTACGTGGACGGGCGCGCGCCCGCGACGCTGCGGGCGCTGCTGGAGTTCCAGGGGGGCGAGCCCGTGCCGCTGGAGGAGGTCGAGCCTGCCTCGGAACTGGTGAAGCACTTTGTGTCGGGCGCGATGAGCCTGGGGTCGCTTTCGCCCGAGGCGCATGAGGCGATCGGCATCGCGATGAACGCGCTGGGGTGCATGAGCAACTGCGGCGAGGGCGGCGAGGCGCCGGAGCGGGAGGTGCCTGGCGCGCAGGGGGAGGTGCGCTTTAGCGCGATCCGCCAGGTCGCCTCGGCGCGCTTCGGGGTGACCATCGGCTATCTGGCGAAGGCGAAGGAACTGCAGATCAAGATGGCGCAGGGCGCGAAGCCTGGCGAGGGCGGGCGGCTGCCTGGCGGGAAGGTGGACGAGACCGTGGCGAGGATGCGCCACGCGACGCCAGGCGTCACGCTGATCTCCCCGCCGCCGCACCACGACATCTATTCCATCGAGGACTTCGCGCAGCTCATCTACGATCTGCGCTGCGCGAATCCCGAGGCGCGGATCTCCGTGAAACTGGTCTCGGAGTGCGGCGTCGGAACCGTCGCCGCAGGCGTCGCGAAGGGGCATGCGGATGTCATTCTCATCAGCGGCTACGACGGCGGGACGGGGGCGGCGCCGCTCTCCAGCATCTGGCATGCGGGGCTGCCGTGGGAACTGGGGCTGGCCGAGGCGCAGCAGACGCTGGCGCTGAACGGGCTGCGCGGCCGCGTGCGGCTGCAGGTGGACGGGCAGCTGAAGACGGCGCGGGACGTGATGGTCGGCGTGCTGCTGGGGGCGGAGGAGTTCGGCTTCGGCACGGCGCTGCTTGTCTCGCTGGGCTGCTCGGTGTGCCGCCAGTGCGGGGCGAACTGCTGTCCCGCTGGCATCGCGACGCAGGATCCCGCGCGGCGCAGGTGCTTCCGAGGGCGTCCGGAGTACATTGTCAACTACCTGACGCTGCTGGCGGAATCGCTGCGGCGGCTGCTGGCGCGACTGGGCTATCGGCGGCTGGAGGACGCGGTCGGGCAGGCGCGGCATCTGCGGCTGTCGGCGCGCGCGGCGGAGTTCTACAAGAGCGCGCGCCTGGATCTGTCGCGGCTGCTGGAGCCCGCCGCCGGGACGGTGCTGCATGGCACGGGCGAGGCGTTCGCGCTTCCTCGGGGCTATGACGAGGGGCGGCTGCTGGCGGCGTGCGCGCCTGCGCTGGAGGCGGGGCGGCCAGTGCTGGTCGAGGCCGCGGTCGACAACACCGACCGCGCGGTGGGGACGCGGCTGTCGTGCGAGATCGTGCGGCGCCATGGCGACCGCGGCCTGCCGCCAGGGACGGTGCGGATCGCGCTGGTCGGGACGGCGGGGCAGTCCTTCGGGGCGTTCCTGGCGCCAGGGGTGGAGTTGACGCTGAACGGCGAGGCCAACGACGGCCTGGGCAAGGGCCTTTCGGGCGGGCGCATCGTGGTGCGCCCGAATGCGCGGGCGCGCTTCACGGCCTCGGAGAATGTCATCGCAGGCAATGTGGTGGGCTACGGCGGCACGGCGGGGAAGATCTTCCTGTGCGGGCAGGCGGGCGAGCGCTTCGCCGCGCGCAACTCGGGGGTGACGGCGGTCGTGGAGGGCATCGGCGACCACGGCTGCGAATACATGACTGGCGGACGCGTGCTCGTGCTGGGGCCGACGGGGGTCAACTTCGGCGCGGGCATGACTGGCGGCGTCGCATACGTATTCGACGAGTCCAACGACTTCGACCTGCGCTGCAACCTCGGCACCATCGACATCGAATCGGTCGCCGCCGATTCGCCCGAGGAAGCCGAGATCCAGGCCCTCCTCCAGGAGCATTTCCAGGCGACGGGCTCGCGCCGCGCCCTCGACCTCCTCGAAGGCTGGCAAGATCTGCGCAGCCGCTTCGTGACCGTGCGCGGGATGAGGTGACACTCCGTCGTCCATGCCGAGGGGGGCATTTTGCGTTTTTTTGCACGGGATGGTTTGCCGTCCCATGAAAGGAGGCTACATTAAGCACAGTTTCTGCCAAGCCAGGTGAAGCCCAGGGGAACCCGCCGTTTACCAGCAACCAAGGTCGTTCGTCAGCCTTTTTTCCGTATGAGGACAGGGGGAATCATAGTATTTGTGCTGTCGGCGCTGCTGGGATGCGCCAATGAACTTGGAACGCTGCTGCGGTGCGCGGTGAACCAGAATCCCGATCTGGCGGCGCAGCGCGAGGTGGTGGAGCAGTCCAGGCTGCAGCACCGCGAGTTGCTGGAGGCGCTGGATCCGACGCTGTATGCGTCGGCGGGCGGGGGGACGCGGCTCAGATCGCTGCCAGCGACGGCGGCGGGCTACCAGCAGCCTGGCCGCGCGAATGCCTTGGAGGGGGAGGCGGGCATCGTGCTGCCAGTCGCGGCGGGCGCCTATCTCTCGGCGGGGGCGGTGACGCGGCGCGTCTTCGAGCCCGAGGGCGCCTACGATCCCTTCTACCAGAATCTCGCGGGGGTCAGCCTCCTGGTGCCGCTGTGGCGGGACCGCGGATTTGCGATGCTGGGGTATCGGCGCGCCTCGGCGCTGGCGACCTACAATGGCGAGGTGTGGCGGCTGCGCGGAGTGGCCCAGTCGGTGCGCCACCAGGTCGAACTGGCGTATATCAACGCCTGTGAGGCGCTGGCCGCCTACGAGGTCACGCGCGGCGCGACGGCGCGCTTCGAGCGCCTGGCGCAGGAGGCGCGGGATCTGGCGGGGCTGGAGACGATACCGAAGTACCAGGTGCAGGAGACGGAGCGCGATCTGCAGGTCGGGCGCGAGGACGAGGAGGTCGCCCGCTCGGCGCATCTGGTGAAGCTCGCGCAGCTGGCCGCCGTGGTCGGGCTGGAGAAGCCTTTGGAGAGGCTCTCCTGCACGCCGCAGGAGTTCCTGGCGGCGGCGGCGGAGATCCAGGCGATGCCGAATGTGAGCCTGGATGTCGCCTTCGCGCGGCGCGGCGACGTCCAGGCCGTCGCCAGCGACATCGAGGCGGCGGAGGCGCAGCGCGGTCTCTACGAGGAGGAGCAGCGGGACGAGGTGAACCTGGGGATGGGGGTGAACTGGGAGGACGACAGCCGCCGCGGGCCGTATTCCTCCTACCGTGGCGAGACGCGGCACCACTGGGGGGGCGAGGTCGTGCTGAGCTGGACGCGGCCGCTGGGGCGCACGGGCAGCGAGGCGCGGGCGGCGCGCTGGGAGGCGCGTGTGCGGGAACTGACGGCGCGGCTGCGGGCGGCGCGGGTGTCGCTGGCGTCGGAATTGAGCGTGGCGGAGCGCAACTACAAATCGGCGCTGGAGCGCCTGAAGATCATCAACGCGGGGGTGGAGGCGGCGCGCCAGACGGTCGCGGCGAACCAGGAGCGCTTCCGTCTGGGCGAGGGTTCCTCGAAGGATGTGCTGGATGCGCAGAAGAACTTGACGACCGTGCTGCAGCGCCAGACTGCGGCGGCGGCGGCGCTGCTGCGGGCGCGTGCGGACTTGAACTACGCCATGGGCTACCCGGATGCCGTCCCTGCGGCGCGTCCAGTCAACGGAGGGAAATAAGATGCCATTGCTGTCGAATTTGTTTGGGCACAAGGACAAGGGCGATCCATTGACCGACCCTGGGATTTCGGGGGTCAATCTGCCTGAGGATCAGCGTCTTCAGCTGCAGAAAGACGTCTCGCTGCTGGACGACAAGGGGGGGGCGCGCAGCCAGAAGCTGCAGGCGGCGGCGGACAAGACGGTCCAGTCGGCGGTCGAGGATTCGATCAAGAACTTCCGCATGGTGGAGCTGGGGCGTTGCCCGATGTGCGGCAAGCCGCTCTTCCAGCACATGGGGGCGACCATCTGCGACGCGTGCGGCTGGCACCAGTACGACCGCCCGAAGAGCGGCAAGGTTCGGGTGCACCTGCGTGATTCGACGGATGTGGTGGAGGGGGAGCGTGCGTATGTGGTCAAGAGCGGCGCGTGCCTGGTGATGCACAACGGCGTCGTGGTCGCGCAGATTCCAGTGAACTCGTACAACTGGGTCGAGTACGTGTGGCCTGAGGACGAGCTGGAGCAGCGCCAGCAGGAGGCGCAGCGGAAGTTGAAGGTGCAGTGCGGCTGGTGCGGCAAGGAGACCGATCCCCTGCAGGACGGCTTCCACCTGGTCCATGTGGCTTTCGGCGCGAGCCAGGAGCGCTACTGCTTCTGCTCGGACGACTGCTACGAGGCCTTCCGCAAGATGTATCCTGCGCGGGTGCACCGCAACTGCTACGAGCGGGACTGCGACGGCTGCAACTTGTGCCAGAAGCGCTACGACGACGACGCCAGCGAGATGCGGCTGCTGGCGAAGGACTACATCCGCAGCGAGAAGGGCAGGAAATAGGCGACGGCCATGGGCGATTATCGGACAACTGCGGGGGATGGGCTGCCGGCGACGCCGGTGGAGCGGCAGCATCGGCTGCGGAAGTGGCTGCTGATCGGGGGATGCGCGCTGCTGGCGCTGATTGCGCTGGGGATGGTGGTTCCCGTGCCGCGCTACACCCTGGCGACAGGGTATGTCACGACCATCGACTACGCCGAGGTGCGTCCGCCCGTGACGGGCATCGTCCACCGCATCCTGGTGAAGTCGGGGCAGACGGTGAAGGCGGGGCAGGTGATGGTGGAATTGAACAGCCAGGAGGAGGAATCGCTGCTCTCCGAGGCGAAGGCGCGCGTGAGCAAACTCAAGACGGAGATGGAGCGGCGCCAGGCGGAGATGTCCATCGACCTGGAGCGGCGCACCGTCGACCTGGAGGAGAAGAAGCGCAACCACCGCAACGAACTGGAGGTGGCGGATCTGGAACTCAAGAACCGCCAGGCGAAGTTGGAGCAGACGCGCAAACTGGTCGAGAAGGGGCTGAAGGCCTCCAGCTACCTGATCGACGACACGCTGCAGGTGAAACTCGCGGATGTGACATTGAAGTCATTGCAGGACAAGAATTTCAAGATCTACGAGGAACTGCTGGTGCGGGACAAGGCGAAATACGCGCGTGAGATGGACGCGCTGAAGAACGAACTGGCGGCGCAGGAGGACATGGTGAAGCGGATGGAGGCGCGCGTGGAGATGCGCAAGATCCGCGCGCCGATCGCGGGGCAGGTGGTGCGCTACGAGTTCGTGGTGGGGGAGTTGCTGCAGCCGACGGGGGTCATCTACGAGATCTTCGGCGGCGACCGTCAGGTGCTGAAGCTGCGGGTGGGGGAGCGCCACGCGACGCGCCTGGCGGTGGGGCAGCGCTACCGCGCGGAGTTGAACAGCGTTCGGGAAGGGGTGCTGAGCACCTATTTCCGCGGGAAGGTGGAGGCGCTGCGCAACGTCATCCAGTCGGAGGGGCAGACGACGTATCGGGTCGCGTACTGCTCGTTTGACGCGCAGGGGCGCGAGATTCCGCCAGGGACCACGGCGGAGGCGCGCATCTACTACGGCCACAGCAACCTCTGGTATTATCTGCTGAACATCGACCCCTGATGGAGCAGAGTTCGCACAATCTGCGGAAGACGATGCGGTTTCTGTCGCCCTATCGGCGGCAGGTGTTCTGGCTGGTGGTCTTCACGATTGTGATGGCGGTGCTGGCGACGGTGCCGCCGCTGGTGACGCGCGCGCTGGTGGACAAGGTCTTCACGCAGCGCCACACCTCGATTTTCGTGCCGCTGGCGATCGGGTACATCGGCATCTGGATCGTGTATCTGTTCATCGGGCTGTACCAGGGCACGCTGTGCACGTGGGTGGGGCTGCGCTTCGTCTCGGACATCCGGTCCCAGCTTTACCGCCACATGCTGGGGTTGTCGCTGCGTTTCTTCGGGAAGCACAGCGCGGGCAAACTGGTGAATCGGCTGATGTCGGACACGGGGACGCTGCAGGGGATGTTCTCGAGCCAGACGATGACGATCATCTCGGATCTGATCGTGTCGTTCTGCGCGATTTTCGCGACGGTGGTGATCAGTTGGCGGCTGAGCCTGGTGCTGTGGCTGAGCCTGGCGGTCTTCGTGCTGAACTACCGTCTGAATCGGCGCAAGATCATCCTGTCGAGCCGCGCGCTGCGGAATGCGGAGGATCGCCTGGCGGGCGGGGTGCAGAACCGCCTGATGACGGATCTGGCGGTCAAGACCTTCGGCGCGGACGAACGGGAGAACGAGGCCTTCGGCGTGCAGTCGGACCAGACGATCGCCTTCGGGCAGCTGCAGGGGGTGACCAACAACAACTTCTGGATGAACGTCCACCTGATCCAGGCCATCGGCAACGCGCTGCTTTTCTTCCTGGGCTGCGGGATGGTGCTGAAGGGGGACATGACCTACGGGGACGTGATGGCCTTCACGCAGTATGCGGCGCAGCTGCTGTGGCCCGCGGTGCGCTTTTCGCAGCTGGCGGGGCAGTTGCAGCAGGTGGCGATCGCGGCGGGGCGCGTCTACGAGATCTTCGACGAGGTGCCTGAGATCGCCGAGGATCCGAATCCAGTGGAGTGCCCGCGCCTGGAGGGGCGGGTGGACTTCGAGGACGTCCATTTCCACTACGAGCCAGGGGTCGAGATCATCCGCGGGCTGACGCTGCATGTGAAGCCAGGCCAGACCATCGCGCTGATCGGACCGACGGGCTGCGGCAAATCGACCGTGCTGAACCTGATTTCGCGCTTCTATGATGTGACGGGCGGCGCGCTTCTGCTCGACGGCATCGACATCCGCAAACTGCGCCTGCACCAGTTGCGGCGGCAGTTCGGCATCGTGCTGCAGGAATCGCACTTGTTCTCGACGACCATCCGCGAGAACATCCGCTACGCGAATCCCGAAATGCCCGAGGAGGCCGTCATCGAGGCGGCGAAGGCGGCGGAGATCCACGATTTCATCGCGTCGCTGCCGAAGGGCTACGACACGCCAGTGGGGGATTTCGGCATCGAGTTGTCGCTCGGCCAGAAGCAGCGCATCAACATCGCGCGCGCCATCTGCGCGAATCCCGCCATCATGATCATGGACGAGGCGACCAGTTCGCTGGACTCGGATTCCGAGGCCGCCATCCAGCGCGCGATGACGCGCGTGCTGCATGGACGCACCAGTTTCGTCGTCGCGCACCGCCTTTCCACCATCAAGAACTCCGACCAGATCCTCCTCCTGGACCACGGCCGCATCGGCGAACAGGGCACCCACGAGGAACTGATGGCCATCCCCAATGGCCGCTACCGCGACCTCTACACCAAGCACATGGGGGAGGGCGTGCTCGACGACTGACCAGCGCCGCCCCAGGACGCCGGCATTCACCGCCCCAAGAATGGGGCGGCACAGAACGCCAGCATTCACCGCCCCAAGAATGGGGCGGCACAGAACGCGGGGGTCTTGGGTCTTGGGTCTTGGGTCTCCGATGGGTCTTAGGTCTTGGGTCTTGGGTCCCGAACGATGGGTTTGGGGTCTGGGGTCTGGGGTCCCGAACGATGGGTCTTGGGTCTTGGGTCTCCGATGGGTCTGGGGTCTGGGGTCCTGAAAGATGCCCCGCGTAGTTTTGGGTTGATTTGATTTCACTGTGTTCACCTACAAGGACCATTTTAGAGGCTACCCGTTTCTTCCGCCCATGCGGGAGGAGAAGCGGAGCGGCGGCGAAGGCTCGCTCTTTCTGCGCTTTCTGAAGCAGTATGCGTGGAAGATGAAGTGGTCGCTGCTGGTGTGCGTGGTGCTGGTGGCATTGAACTCGAACTACCAGTATATGATCACCTATCTGACGCGGCTGGTGGTGGACGAGGTGCTGGTGGTGTCCAGCACGCCGCCACCCCCGCCCCCGAAGGGTGCGATCGCGGCGCGGGATCGGATGCCGGAGGCGCGTCGGCGTCCTGCGGTGGGGAGCGGCCACAAGATGGACATGGGGGTTCGGATCGGCGTGCGTCCGCCCGAGGCGGGGCGCACGCTCTTCTGGCTGGGGGTGGTCTACATCGGCACGCTTTTCCTGTTCAATACATTGGGGCGGCTGGCGGCGCGGCGGCAAATCATGGTGGGGCAGGCCATGACGGGGAAGCTGCGCGAAGACCTGCACCGAAAGGTGCTGGAGTTGTCGCTTTCGTACCATCAGGCGATGAGTCCAGGGCGGCTGCTGTCGCGCATCATCTCGGATGTCGAGGCGGCGCGCAATGAGATGATGTCGCTGATCGTCAATGGCACGCATAGTTTCACGATGATGGTGACGGGGGTGGTGATCCTGATTGTGACCGAGTGGCGGATGGCGGTGCTGATGTCGGTGTCGATGCCGATCTACTGGTGGATGCTTCGCCGTCAGCGTCCTGGCATTCGGCATATCCAGCGGGAGCAGCGGCATACGAACGCGTGCATGTACGGTCTGGTGACGCAGAAGATCGACGCGGCGAAGGCGATCCAGTCGTACGGGCGCGAACTGGGCGAGGTGCTGGCTTTCAAGCGGCTGACCTCGGTCTATTTCCGCGATGCGGTGACGGTGCAGTTCACCTTCCAGAAGATGAACTTCCAGACGTGGCTGATCGCCCACTCGATGGGCTGCCTGATCTTCCTGTTCGGCGGCTGGATGGTGCTGAACGGCGAGATGAGCCTCGGCAAGATGCTGTTCCTCCAGACGACGACGCTGGTGCTCTTCCAGCCCGTCTCGACCTTCACCTCGCTGGAACTGGTGATGCAGTCGTTGAGAGTGGCGCTGGGGCGATGCGCGGACGTGCTCGACCAGGTGCCTGAGATCGCCGAGCAGCCCAACGCGGTGCCGTTCCCCGCGCCGTTGAAGCGCGGCATCGCGATCGAGCATCTGTCCTTCGCGTATCCCGCGAACACCTTCGCGGGGGCGGATCCGAAGCAGGCGGAGTTCGCGCAGAAGCGTGGCGGCGACCTGGTGCTCAAGGACGTGTCGCTGTTTGTGCCCGCCGGCAGCTGGCTCTGCATCATGGGCTCTTCGGGCTGCGGCAAGAGCACCCTCCTGCACCTCCTGGCGCGCCTCTACGAGCCGACCAGCGGGCGCATCGCCTACGACGGCATCGACCTGGACCAGATCGGCTTCGGGAGCCTGCGCCGCTATCTCGGCGTGGTGCCGCAGGAGGCGCAGATCTTCTCTGGCTCGGTGCGCGACAACATCGCCTACGGGCGTCCCGACGCCTCGAACACGGCGATCATGGAGGCGGCGTCGATGGCGCAGATGCACGACTTCATCATGGAGATGCCAGTGAAATACGAGACGCTGATCGGCGAGAAGGGGCAGTCGCTCTCGGGCGGCCAGCGGCAGCGCCTGTCGCTGGCGCGCGCGCTCCTCACCAAGCCGGATGTGCTGCTGCTGGACGACTGCACCAGCGCGCTTGACGCGAACACGGAGCGGAAGATCCAGGAGACGCTGGAGACGACGCTGGCGGGGCGGACGGCGGTGATGGTGTCGCAGCGCGTGTCGATGGCGATCCGCTGCCAGCAGATCGCGGTTTTGGACAACGGGGTGGTGTCGGAGCTGGGCACGCACCAGGAACTGGTGGCGCGCGGCGGCTTCTACGCCAAGCTTTTCCACGAACAGACGGAGTAGACCAGGATGAGACAGGTGCGTTTGGGGAACACGGGGATTGTCGCGGCGGCGCAGGCCTTCGGCGCGCTGCCAGTGCAGCGGCGCAGTTTTGCGGAGGCGGAGCGGATTCTGCGGCGGGCGCTCGACGGCGGGATGGACTTTTTCGACACGGCGCGCTACTACACGGACAGCGAGGAGAAGATCGGGCGCGCCATTTCGGACCGCCGCGGCGAGTTCCGCGTGTCGACGAAGACGGGGGCGCAGACGGGGGCTGAACTGATGAAGGATCTGGAGACCTCGCTGCGGAACCTCAGGACCGACCACATCGACATCTACCAGTTCCACAATCCGCCGTTTGTGCCGCGTCCTGGGGACGGGCGCGGCCTCTACGAGGCGGCGCTGAAGGCGAAGGAGCAAGGGAAGATCCTGCACATCGGCATCACCAACCACCAGTTGGCGATCGCGAACGAGGCGATCGACTCGGGGCTCTTCGAGACCCTGCAGTTCCCGTTCAGCTACCTTTCCGCGCCAAACGAGCAGGCGCTGGTGCGGCGCTGCGCGGAGCGGGGCATGGGCTTCATCGCGATGAAAGGGCTCTGCGGCGGCCTCCTGACCAACTCCGCGGCCTGCGCGGCCTTCATGTCCGAATGGCCGACGGTGCTTCCGATCTGGGGCGTCCAGCACGAGTCGGAACTGGAGGAGTGGCTTGGGTACCTCTCCCGTCCGCCCGTCATGGACGAGGCGATGCGGGCCTTCATTGAGGCGGACCGCGCGCAGCTGGGCGGCGAGTTCTGCCGTTCCTGCGGATACTGCATGCCTTGCCCCGCGGGCATCGAGATCCGCAACTGCGCCCGAATGATCCAGCTGCTCCGCCGCATGCCTTCTGGACAGTGGCTGAACGAGCACTGGCAGGCGGAGATGAAGAAGATCGAGGGATGCCTGCACTGCGGGCGCTGCGTCTCCAAGTGCCCCTACCACCTCAACACCCCCGAACTCCTCCGCAAGAACTACGACGACTACCAGCGCGTCCTCCGCGGCGAGGTCAAGGTGTGAGCGCGCGGGCCGAGAACGGCCCGCCACGGGACAAGTTCCCGCCGCTTGCGGGGCAGGCAGGGTGTGCGGGCCGAGAACGGCCCGCCACGGGACAAGGCCCCGCCGCTTGCGGGGGCGACTGGGTATTATAGTACGTCCCGATTGAAAAACGGTCGGGGATTCTAGTGAAAGCAAGGAGCAGAAAAAGATGAATCGCTGGATGGTTCGATGGATGTCGCTGGTGATGATGGCGGCGCTGGTCGTGTCGTGCGCGGAACTGCGCAATCCACCGCCAAAGGCGGCGGCTTCCCCGCAGTCCGTGGCGGCGCGGGACTTCGGCGGCGGAACGGGCCTGAACGGGCGGCGGATTCGGCCGCGGCTCGTCTATTGTACGGATGCGCTGGACAAGCAGGCGGCGGCGGGGCTGGGGGTGAAGACCGACCTGGATCTGCGCCCTGATGACGAGTGCCGCGGAATGGTGGAATCGCCTGCGGGGGAGGCGGTGCGCTGGGCGCATGTCCCCCGCGTCGTGGGCGCTGCACTGAATACGCCAGAGGGGCAGGCGGCCTTCCGCAACTGCTTCCGAGTCTTCCTCGACCGCACGAACTATCCGATTGCCTTCCACGGTGCCAACAGTCGGGAGCTGGCGTGCGCCCTGGGCGCGCTGCTGGGCGTGGAGGAGCATTTTCCGTTCGACTACGCCTTCGCGCAGTATCCAGGCGCGACGCTGACCGAGCGTGCCGAGCAGTATGCGCTCGCGTGCGGTTTCACGCGGATGGACATCGAGTTCTTCCGCTCGATTCTGCTGGAGCCGAAGGCGGCGCCTGCGCCGTCGCCAGTTTTGCCTGCGGCGTGGAGCACGGTGGAACTGCTGCGCCCCGTCCAGCGCGACTACCTGGCGCTGCCGCGGTCGCAGCGGGTGAAGCGCTTCTCGGAGCGGGGGGCGCGCCAGACGCTGGCGTCGCAGGGATGGTATCCCGAGCCAGTGGTGCTGGTCTCGAACGACGGCACGCGCGACCTGCCGCCAGAGGACATCATCATCTACGAGACGCAGCTGGACGGCACGCGCCTCCCCGTCGACTACGTGCGCATCTACCGCGACAAGAAGGGCAATACCTGTGCGGTCAACTTCAAGATCGGCACCGTCTACAACTGGCGCTGCGAGCGATATGTGGACGGCGCGGCGATCGACCCGCTGCACGGCGCGGTCTTCCGCACCTCCGACATGGCGCCGCGCCTGCTGCAGATCGACGGCGTCCCCAATGTGCGCGACCTGGGGGGGCGTCCAGGCTGGGGCGGGCGCCGCGTGAAGCAGGGGTTGGTCTATCGGACGGCGGGCCTCAACAACAACGCGGGCGTCAAGTACAAGTATGAGACGAAGCGTTTCGAGAAGGAGCCCGCGCTGAAGGCGGAGAAGGCGATGCGGGACGCGGTGGTCGCGGAGTGCAAGGCGCGGCTGAAGTTGCCTGCGGAGCAGTTGAAGCCTGTCGCGGGCGGCCCCTCGACGGAGAAGTGGGTGGTCTTCCGCGTGCCGTCGGGCAAGCCCGCCGTCGACTATCCTGAACTCGACGGGATGGCCGTGATCCCCTCGGAGTTCCACGGCGTGAAGGCGGAGCCCGCCCCGATGAAGAACGGCAACTGGAACCAGCCCGCGCAGCCGACGGCGCCGCCAGTGGTGCTGATGCAGGAGTTCGAGTGCCCCGAGGCGGGATTCGTCCGCCTGGGCTGCGGCGCGGACTGGTTCTGGTGCATCCGCGTCAACGGCAGGAAGGTCTTCGACCTGATGCGGGACGGCAATATCTTCGGCGACTACTCCGCTACCGCCTATACGCTGGACATCCCCGTGCGGAAGGGCCGCAACCTGATTGCGGTGACGGTCGGCAGCGGCAGCGCCACGCTGGAATGGAGCTGCGTCCTCGCCCCTGAGCGCGACGCGAAGGCGGCCCTCACGGCGCGCATCGCCATCGAGGAGCGCCAGCTGCGCCACGCCGTGCGCAAGGCCAGCGGGCGCCAGGCGGGCAAGAGCAGGATCTCGCCCGAAATGCACGACTACCTGGTCAAGGTGCTCGGCGTCAAAAGCGACATCGATCTGCGCACCGATGGCGAGTGCTACGGCATGAAGGGCTCGCCCGCAGGGCCCGAGGTCAAGTGGTTCCACATCCCCTCGGCCGCCTACGCGGGGATGAACACCGACCGCGGCAAGGAGGCCTTCGCCAGGGTATTCCGCGTCTTCCTCGACGAGAAGAACTACCCGATCGTCTTCCACTGCATCGCGGGGCAGGACCGCACTGGCGCCGTCGCCTTCATCCTCAATGCGTTGCTCGGCGTTGAGGAGGACGAACTCTACCGCGACTGGGAGGCCACTGGCTTCTGGAACAAGAACCACTGGTTCAACCACCGCCTGCGCTTCAACCTGCTGGTGAAGGCCTTCGACAAATACCCTGGCGGCACCATCCATGAGCGCGTCGAAAACTACGTGCGCGCGCTGGGATTCACCGACGCGGAGATCGCGAAGTTCCGAGGCATCATGCTGGAAAAGTGAAGATGGAATCCTCGTCCCTCGGTGAAAAGCGGGAGACGCTGGCCTCGCGGCTGGGTTTCCTGATGTTGTCGGTCGGGTGCGCGGTGGGGCTGGGGAACGTGTGGCGCTTCCCCTTCATCGTGGGGAAATTCGGCGGCGGCATGTTCGTCCTGCTCTACCTGTTCTTCCTGGTGCTGCTGGGCTGGCCAGTGCTGCTGATGGAACTGTCGGTGGGGCGGGCGAGCCGCAGCAACCTGATGGGGGCCTTCGGGCGGCTGGCGCGGCGCGCGCGGCCGTGGTGGGTGCGGCTGGCGAAACTGGCCTTTTGCGGCAACGTCCTGCTGATGATGTACTACACCACGGTCTCAGGGTGGCTCTTCGCCTATACATGGCATTCCGCGTCGGGGCGGCTGGCGGAATGCGCGGGGCGGGAGGAGGTCGGCGACTTCTTCGTCGGCCTGGTCGGCTCGCCGTGGCAGGGTCTCGCGTGGATGCTGCTGGTGACGGCGGCGGGGGCGCTCCTGTGCAGCGGCAGCCTGCGCGACACCGTCGAGAAGTCGGTCAAATACATGATGGCGCTGCTCTTCCTGCTGATGGGGGCGCTGGCGGTACGGGCGCTGTTCCTGCCAGGCGCGGCCGAGGGGCTCCGATTCTACCTGCTGCCGAACTGGAACCATTTTTCCGAGAACTTCTTGGAGACGGTCTTCGCGGCGATGGGACAGGCCTTCTTCACCTTGAGCCTGGGCGTCGGCGCCATGGAGATCTTCGGGAGCTATCTGGGCTGGAAGAAGCCGCTGGCGGCGGAGGGCGCCGCGATTGTCGGGATGGACACGCTGGTGGCCTTCACGGCGGGGCTGATCATCTTTCCCGTCTGCGCCACCTACGGCGTGGCGGTCGACTCGGGGCCTGGCCTGCTCTTCGTCTCGCTGCCCAACGCCTTCAACCACCTCGCGCACGGGAGGCTCTACGGGGCGCTCTTCTTCGTCTTCATGGCGCTGGCGGCGCTGACCACGGTCGTCACGGTCTTCGAGCATATCATCGCCGTGCTGATGGAGGAATGCGGCCTGAAACGGCCCGCCGCGGCGCTGGCGACGGGGCTCGGCATCGCGGCGCTCTCCGTGCCGTGCGTGCTGGGCTTCAGCATCTGGGGCAGCTTCCACCCCTTCGGCGGCACCAGCACCATCCTCGACCTGGAGGACTTCTTTGTCAGCAACAACCTGCTGCCGCTGGGGGCGCTCGTCTGCACCGTCTTCTGCACGCAGGAGTTCGGCTGGGGCATGCAGGGCTTCAAGGCGGAACTGGAGGCGGGGCAGCGCAGGCGCTTCCCCGCGGCCTTCTACTGGTATTGCCGCTGGGTGCTGCCGCTGATCATCCTGGCCGTCTTCGTCATGGGATACTGGAAGTTCTTCAGCTGACGGGGGGCGCCTCGCGGAGGCGGCGCAGCATGAGGAAGGCGACCGTGAAGCAGATGGCGCCGCCGAGGAGGTCGGCGACGAGACGCGCATAGAAGACGCCGTCCTGCCAGTGGAGGGCGTATGCGAGGAGGGAGAGGGGGATGAGCAGGAGGAGGAGGCGGAAGGCCTTGAGGGCGGCGTCGATGCGCGGGTGGCCTGTGCCGGTGAGGGCGAAGCCTGCGTAGCGGGTGAGTTCAAGGAGGCTGTAGCCCCAGGCGGTGATGCGCAGATAGCGCACCATGAGGCGCTGGATTTCGACGACGGGGGTGAAGAAGGGGACGATGGCGGGCGCGGCGAAGAAGAGGACGACGGCCATGACGACGAGGAAGCCGCCCGCGATGGCGGAGGCGAAGTTGTAGGCGAACTTGACGCGGTTGTAGTATTTGGCGCCGTAGTTCTGGGCGATGATGGACATGAGGGGGATGCCGAAGGCCATGGGCAGCACGAAGGTGACGTGCTCGATCTTGCTGGCGGCGGCGACGGCGGCGACCATGGTGTCGCCGAACTTGGCGGTGACCCAGGTGGTGATGTTGTTGGTGATGGGGATGAGCATCATGCCGAGGATGGAGGGCAGGGCGTAGCCCGCGATGTCGCGCCAGGTGCCGAAGAGCCGAGGCAGCGGGATGCGGCGGAACGAGAGCAGGTCGACGCGGCGGAGGATATGGAGGATGATGACCATGGAGACGCACTGCGACAGGATGGTCGCCAGGGCGGCGCCGCGGATGCCCATCGCGGGCATGGGCTCCAGAAGCCGCAGCAATGGCGCGAGGGCGCCGTGCAGCCAGGACGGGGTGTGGGCGAGGAGCCGCACGCGGAAGCCCGCGCCGCCGAAGATCATGACGGGGTCGAGCAGGACGTTGACGCACATGCCCAGGATGGTCATGGCGGAGGCGATGTTGGGGCGCCCCGCGGCGATGAGCAGGTGGTTGCCTGGCATGGAGAGGCCGACCGTGATGCAGCCGAGGAACCAGATGCCCATGTAGCCTTCGAGCTGGCGGAGGGTCTCGCCCTGCGCGCCGAGGACTCGGTAGACGGGCTGCGCGAAGCAGGTGCCCAGGATGGCGATGGTGGCGGAGATGATCGAGATCAGCAGCATGCCCGCGCTGACGATGCGGCGCGCGCCGTCGTGGTCGCCCTCGCCGATGGCGTGCGCCATGAGCGCCATGCAGCCGCCGCCGAAGCCGCCGAAGAGGCATCCCGCCAGCATGATGATGGGGAAGGTGAAGCCCATCGCCGCCAGTGGCGCGGTGCCGCCAAGATGCCCGACGAAGAAGGTGTCCGCCAGGTTGTAGCCGGACATCGCCAAGGTGCTGGCCAGCATGGCGGCGGCCGTCTTGAGCATCATGGCCGCGATGTTGCCTCGGGTATATTCTGCCTTGATCATGGAAGTGGAAAGGGATGCCTGCGGGGCGGCGGAATGAAAAAAGCCGACCGCCCGTTGGGGCAGGCCGGCTTGTCCAGAAAGGCGGGATGGAAGCGGGCGCCTATTCCTCGTTTTCAAGCGCCTCGGCGACGTCGTCGGCGAGTTCCATGTCGTTGTAGACGGCGGTGCAGTCGTCGTATTCGTCCACGGCGTCCAGGAACTTCTGGACGGACTTGGCGACGTTGAGCTCGGTGACCATCGTGGTGGAGTCGGGAATCATCGTGATGGTGGACTCGGAGGGGGTGATGCCCTCCTTCTCGAAGATCGCCACGATGGCGTTGAAGGCGCCGGGGGCCGCGATGATCTCCGCGACGCCGTCGTCGACGGAGATGTCCTCGACATCGACGTCGCCTTCCAGCAGCAGGTTCATCAGCTTCTCCTCGTCGGCGGCGTCGCCTTCGACGACGAAGCGCGCCTTGCGCTGGAACTTGTAGGAGACCGCGCCCGACCCCGCCATCTTGCAGTTGTAGCGGGTGAAGAAGGAGCGGATGTCCGCGGCGGTGCGGTTCTTGTTGTCGGACATGCAGTTGATGATGACGGAGACGCCGCCGGCCGCATAGCCTTCATAGGTGAACTCCTCCATCGCGGCGCCGCCCAGCGCGCCCGTGCCCTTCTTGATGGCGCGGTCGATGTTGTCGTTGGGCATGTTCGCGGCCTTGGCGGCGGCGACGGCGGCGCGCAGACGGGCGTTCAGGTCAGGATCCCCGCCGCCTTCCTTCGCCGCCATGATGATTTCCTTGGACACGCGCGAGAACAGCGCGCCGCGCTTCGCGTCGGCGGCGCCTTTCTTGTGCTTGATCGACGACCACTTGTTGTGACCTGACATACAGTAGGGACTCCTGTTGGGGTTCTTGACTCGTGCCGCGGCGCCCCGAGGCGCCCGCGACCCATAATGAAACAGACGATGCCAAAATGTAATCACTGCCACCAGTTTTTCCACATCCCACGAGGAGTTTTTTGCGGGCGGACGGGAAAAAAACGCCACCGGGCATCTTTTCGGGACGCTATGGTTCCCCAAGGATGGTCGGTAACAGCCCTCATAATGCCGACACGCCAGAAGCGTGCAGGTGGGGTGCAATCCCCGAAAAGATGCGTGGCATTCCTGCCTGGGAAAGCCCCCGGGAGCGTTGGACCATAGCCAGGGGTGGAGGGCGCGTCAGCGCCCGGAACCCCTGGAAGGGCGGGTTCCTGTTTTTCAGAGCCCTGCAAGGGCGGAAGGACCATGGCCAGGTGGGGGAGGGAGCGCCGAAGACGCGGACGCACGCCTTGCAGACGCGGCTTCGCGGCCCTGCCATGGCTGTCGTTGTCGGGGGCGGAGGCTGCAGTCGGGCTTCCGCCCTCCCTCCGCCCCCGCCCCCGACAATGGCATCCCTTTCCGGGCGCCAGCCTGTCTTCGGCGCCCTTCCAGGGGTTCAGCGCGCCGCTTTCGGGGCTCGCTCCACCCCTGGCTATGCTCCGACGCCCCCTTGCGGGGGCTTCCCTGGGCAGGAATGCCGCACTTCTTCACGGTGGCCGCGCATTGCCAGATTTCACGAAGTCGCCTTGCTTCCCGAAATGGCGGTTTTATCGCCCCTCTTTGGGAACATTGGAATCTTCAATCAGGCAATCGCCTGCCTTTTGGGGGAACAGAGCGAATCCGGAAAAGCCGGAAGAGCCGGATAATCCCCGGACGCCATGTTCCCCATACGGGTCGGCAATCGACGCCATTTTCATGCCCGAAGTTGTTGCCACGAGTGGCAACCATTTTCGGAATCTTCAATCAGGCAATCGCCTGCTCTCTTGGGGAACAGCGCGAATCCGGGAAAGCCGGGAAAGCCGGGAAAGCCGGAAGACTCGGAAGAGCCGGTAGACCCGGAAGACCCGGAAGACCCGGAAGACCCGGAAGAGCCAGAAAAGCCGGACGCTTGTTCCCCATACGGGTCGGCGATTGGGTACCGCGCTTTTGGATTTTCTGGATCTTCCACTTCTTCTGTATTTCCTGGGGGCTCCATTGGCGAGGACCTACGGGGGATGGTAAAAGTCAATTAAAATCCTGTGGAAAACTGTTGCAAAAGAGCCATGAGGTATTATATTATGCAAAAATCACGTGGTTGCCAGAACGGGCGGCCGAATACCATCAACCAAGGAGTGCCACACAATAAAAATAGCGTATATCCCTTTCTGACATAGCCAGCGGCAAGGCCGTTGGTGTTATGTGCTTTGTGGTCTACAGAAATTAGCACTTTCAGAACTTACGACAGCACACGTTGGGCACGCTCAAGCCTATGAGCGTCTGTTTTCGTGCTGTCGTAAGGTCGTGCTAAACCTCTGTAGCCACGAAAATGAGGCGCTCTTTTTTGTGCGTGAATATTCAGCCATCGTGGGAAGCCAACAATGCAAAAGGGGAAAACAACTGACATGGAAATCGGCAATCTGCCTGAACTACGACAGTATATCAGGCAGAGGCTGGCGTATTACGAGTTTCCTGCGTCCGACCTTGAGCATTATGACCAAAGCATGGAGTATTTGATCAATCGGCACAATGATCCAAATCTTTATCTTGGGATTGTAGGAGAATTCTCCACTGGAAAGTCAACGTTTATCAATGCCTTGCTGGGAATGGAAATCTTGAAGGAGGACATCCTCCCAGGGACTACTTGTGCCCCGACATATCTTTGCCATGGCAAGAGCTTTAAAGTCGATATATATTCAATTGACGGAAGACTCGAATTCACATACAATGGATGCAAAAAAAACTCCTCAGGCAAGACAGGGAAATGTTCTCCTGTTCCGCAAATGGCTGATTTGGTCAAGGAAATTGAGAAGGCGCGTTCATTTATCCACAAGTACACTGCCGAAGAGAACAATGCTAAAAGTATTTCAAAGGTGGTGATTTCTTTGCCGTGTGAAAATCAACTTTTCAAGGCAGGCATTGTCATTGTGGACACTCCTGGAATCAATGCCAGCGAACGACATCAAAGGGTTGCCAGTGACACGGTCAAGCAGGCATGTGACCTTGCAATCGTGGTAATTCCAGCAACAAGATCCTGCTCGACAACGCTTATGAACTTTATTGACGATTCGCTGGAGCAATCACAGGAGTATTGCATCGGTCTCATCACGTTGATGGATCAAATCAAGGCAAAGGAAAGAAAACAGGTAATTTCCTTTGTCAAAAGTCGTCTCAACAGCGAAGACGTAAAGTTCCAGGATGTTTTTGCGGTCTCCCCCTATAGCATTCTCCATGCCGATGAATTCCGAAAAAACAATGAAGCCGAGGAGTTTCAAGATGAATTTCATCAAATGGTGGAACAGATAAGTAAAAAAATCAAGAAGCAAAAAAAATACATCATTCAGCAAAAGTTGCAAAATCTTATACGTTCCATTATGTTAGAGCAACTTTCTCCGTTTTTCACCAGAACCCAGGATGAGTTACAAAATAGATATACTGAATTATGTAATAATAGGTTGGGAAACTTTAGTGATTTTATAACTACAAGCAGGAAGACCGCGTGCGATGCGGTTCTACATACGAAACCGTCGATAGAAGAAATTTCGCAAATCGCGCGCGAAGTCAGACTGGCCTTGGAAGAGGAGTTAAATAATGGAATCAGCTCTGCGGCATCCAAAGCAGAATTGAAGAATGCTACCGCTTCGGAAACGATTCAACTAAAATTGGAAATTGTCAAATCAGTAAAATTGGATCTCAAAATTGAGGCTCTGAGGAGACGGATACTCGCTGCGGCCAGAAATGCCCACAAACAATTTGCGGAGGAATTTAATCGCGAATTCCGCAATCTTGGCAAACACAATGAGTCGGCGACCTCACTGGTCATCTCAAATTCTACGACTGCTTTGTTTGACTGGACCAATATCGGTTCTGATTCAGTGGGCCATGAAATTGATCGGCAGAAGACGACGATGCTTGGAGGGGCTTTGGTCGGTGGTATTTTTTTCGGGGCCCTCTGTGCGAGTGGTCTTATAGGGGTGATTGGTGCGGCAGTGGTAGGCGGGCTTGCGGCCTTGTTCGGAAAATCGCTGCCGGAATTGAAAAAGGAAGCACGTGTGCAAATGCATAGTCGACTTGTCATTTGGGAAAATGAATTGACAATGAAAATATCAGGCGCCATAGATAAAATGATTGGTGACATCTACATTCGGCTTCAGGGGGCAATGGAACAGTATAGAATGTATCAATCCCAAATTGAAGAACTGATAAGAACAGAACGCAACCAGCAAGCCTCGCTTAAGAGGCAAATAACGAAAATTGAAAAAGACTTGCAATTACTGCATGCATTTGCGTCTGCGCCATCAAAACTTCTAAAAACAGCATAATACATAGGAGAATGCAATCATGCTTTTTGATTTGTTTGAAGGGTTTGATTCTAATGTCGAGCCGCAGGCGGCTTGTATCATGCAGGAAAACGGTGAAGTCGGCGATAGTATTGACCAGCCATTAAGCGATTCTATGAGTGACAGTCTGCCAGGAGCAAATGTTGACGCTACTCTGAATGGTCTATCGGATACAATGGAGCCATCCAGTGGTATGGTAACCCCGCTTGTCGACGAGAATGGCAACAGTTTGCTTGATCCCGAGATCGATGCGGACCAGAATGGGATTCCAGATGCCATGGAGATTTCTGACGGCATGGTAGCCTCGCTTGTCGACGAGAATGGCAGAAGTCTGCTTGATCCCGAGATCGATGCGGATCAGAATGGGATTCCAGATGCAATGGAGGTGTCTGGCGGAATGGTAACCCCGTTTGTCGACGAGAATGGCAGAAGTCTGCTTGATTCCGAGATCGATGCGGATCAGAATGGGATTCCAGATGCAATGGAGGTGTCTGGCGGAATGGTAACCCCGTTTGTCGACGAGAATGGCAGAAGTCTGCTTGATCCCGAGATCGATGCGAATCAGAATGGGATTCCAGATGCAATGGAGAATCCCGATGTGCAAGGTAGCATCTTGACTCCAGTTTTCAATTTCTTTGATGAAATAATGGATGGTTTCATCTCCTTGTTCTCGGATAACCCGAATGATCTGGTTACTTCAAAAGATTTCACAGAGGATGGGAAATTTGACAAGAAAAACAATCTCATTGTCGTTGGAAATGTCGAGCATGACCTCCATTTCGTCGATCAACAGACGCATGGATCATGCTCATTGATGGCACAAGAGCAATTTGTGCACAGATACATTGGTCAGTCCATTCCAGAAGATTACCTTGAATGGAGGGCCGCAAAGTGGGGGGTGTATTCACCCGATTGCGGCACCGACGTCAACGGACAGACCAAGGTGTTGGAGCATTTTAATATACCGCATCAACGCTTTACGGGAGATCTTGATGACATTGACAAGGCATTATCCGAACATAAGGACATCATCATCGGAGTGGATGCACGGGAGTTTTACCAAGATGCAAGTATTCCCGCTGGATCTGGTCATGCGGTCGCAATTGTGGGAGCCGGATTGGATCCAGACTCGCATGAAATATCTGGCTATTATATCACCGATTCCAACCATCCAAATGCTGTGCATCTGGTCGAGGTAGATCGTCTGTCAAGTTCATGGAATCATGACTTAATCACTGTCCCTGAGAAGGAATTTGCGATTGCATAAGGAGGAAAAAAATGAAAACTGCTGACATTGTGAAGGCGCTTCCAGGCAACCAGGTTCTTAAAATGGTTGTCCCGCAATGGACTTTCCGCTCCATTCCCTTCCCCTTCTATAGGAACGGGAATGCTTGCCTGGGGTTTTATTTCTATCCGTTGGAAAAAAAAGACGATAAAAGTAAAATCCATGCGCCGATCATTCAAATCGTGGCCTCTTATCCTGAAGGAAATATAGTCAGCATTGTCGCATCGCCTTTTTTCCTTTCGGCAGGGGTGTCCTCGACCGACGTGATAGGCGAGTATCCTAACACGCATTTATCCAGGCTGTCACTGAGTGAAAGCAATGCATTATATGATGCATACTACTCGTCATGCGATTCATTCTTCAATGAAAAAGACATTGAAAAATGGAAAAGTGCATTTGAAAAAGTCTGTGAAGAAGGCATGAAGCCATTCTTTGACTTATTCTCAGAAATCAAAGCTGTTTCCCCGTCTGCGCCCATTCGTCTTCCCAAAGAAATGCGAATCACCTCCATTGATCTGCTTCCCGCAAAATCAAAACGATTCCTTCAAGAACTGCAGACCCTTTTCTCGCAAAAGCATTTTCAGCAAGAAGCCGCTGAACTGCAGAGTGCCATAGGCGACTTGAACCGAGGGGAATTTTCAATTGCCGTGATCGGTGAATTTTCAAGGGGAAAATCGACTTTCCTGAATAACCTTTTCGGGACGGAGATTCTTCCTGTCAGTGACCTGCCGACCACTGCCGTGCTAACCAAAATCGTCCCTTCCGAGGAGAAAAAGGCGTATTTTATTGATGCACAAGGTGTTCCGAAATCAATTCCCCTGTCAAAGGAAGCACTTGAGCAATTTGTTGCCGACGGCAATGGAAATGACCCGAAAGGAGTATTGCAGCTATATCATCCCATGCCATGGTTGAAAGACAAGCGGATTCGATTCTATGACACTCCAGGGACTGGCGATGCAATCGGAGCACGTGCCGACATTGTTCGTGAAGTCATATCGCGTTGTGATTGTACGGTTATGGCAGTTTCGGCCCAAGCTCCCTGCAGCATGACTGAAATCGAGTTCCTAAAGGAAAATGTCCTGCTGAAGGAAATTCCGCGTTGCATTGTCCTTATAACCAAACTTGACAGAATTAAAGAACAGGAACGGGCAAAACTTATCGCATTTGTGAAACAGAGGTTGGCAGGCGTTGTCCCGAATGCCACTTATTGGATTTCCCATGAAATGCCTGGAATTGACAGCGGAATGGTGAATGCAGTCGGAATAGTTAGAATTCAGGAACACATCTGCAGAATGTTCCTTTCTGACGCGGAACTCCAGAAAGAGCGTGAAAAGCAGCTTTTGCTTCGGGTAGGTCGTATCCTGGAAAAGTCAACCAATGAAATTTCCATCATTGAGCAGGCTGAAAAAATGGAAATTGGCCAAAAGCAGGCATTGGTGGAAAAACTGCGCCAGAGCAGAAGTTCCCTTAACACTTCCTGGGGCTTGCTGAACGAAAAGTGCCAAGGACGGATGCTGGAAGCGGAGAAAACCCTTCAGAAATACTTAAGCGAGGCAAAGGAATCTTTGGTCAAGGACTGGAGTATTTCTTTGCAGCGTGCGCCTTCACCCAAAGACTGGGTGGAAAGAGACTTCCCGTATATGGCCGAGAAAAGCGTCAAGGCCTTGCGTGACAACATGGTTCGTAAAGTCATGGCCCAGGTCATGCAGGATCGGACATTTTTGGCCAATGAGTCAAACAAAGTATTTGGCAGCAATGGCCTTGAAATCACATTGCCTGAACTGGATAGCAAAATGCAGGCGGAGTTTCTTGATGCAGATACCAAACATTATGAGCGGATGCGATTGATGAGTAGAATTGCCACCATTGCGGCCGTACCAGTAGTAGCTTTTTTGGCGCCAATTACCTTGAGTTATGCGGTCATCTCCGGTGTCGTTGGCTTAGGGGCGGAGTTTTTCTTGAAAAACAAAATTGAAGCCCAGAAGCAAATGATTGAGGAAAAACTGAACGATAAAGTCTCCGAGATTTTCGCGGCATTGGAAAAACAGTTGCATGACTACTTGGAGAAATGCTACCATGCACTTTCGGTCTCCATAAAACGGGAGTTCGAGAAAGCCCTTTCAAGTGCGCTTGCCAAAATCGAGGCGGCACAGTCCCAAGTTCCGGGAGAAGACAAACTTCTTTCTGTTATTTTGCGCACGCAGTTACATGAGTTTACCACGCGACTGGCAGAACTTGCAGGTTAATCCAAACAAACCAAATAACCAAAGGAGATTGTACCATGGATCTGGAAAATGTGTTTCAAAAGTTCTCTGCCGACAGAGAGAAACTACAGGGTATCTTCTGTCGTGCGCAAGAACTACTGGCGGCTCTTGACTTGAAATCTGAAGCGGGTGCGCTGAAGGACAATCAGGAGCGCCTTTCGAGTGATGCATTCAAGGTTTTGGTGGTTGGCGAGTTCAAGCGGGGGAAAAGCACCTTCATCAATGCGTTGCTGGGAGAGGAGGTTCTTCCCGCCTACTCGATTCCATGCACTGCCGTGATCAATGAAATCAAATACTCCGAGGAGAAGAAAGCCGTTTTGCATTTTTCCAATCCTCTTCCGAAATCCTTGCCCGCGTTGGCAAAAGACGTCCAGGAGCATATCAAGAAATATAAAGGGAAGGCATCGGTTCCGCCGATGGACATCCCAGTCGACCGGATTGAGGAATTTGTGGTCATTCCCGATCCAGGCAAAGACCAGGCCGAATCCATTGCGGAATCTCCATTCAGCCTAGTGGAGATCTTCTGGCCCATTGATCTTTGCAAAAACCGTGTGGAAATCATCGATTCTCCTGGACTGAATGAACATGGCACTCGGACAAAAGTCACAACGAACTACTTGTCGCAGGCAGATGCGGTCATCTTTGTCTTGTCATGCAGCGCGCTTGCGTCTCAATCCGAACTGCAGGTCATCAACGATTCGATCATTGCCAGTGGCCATGAGGAAATTTTCTTTGTCTGCAACCGTTTTGATGAAGTTCGCGAAAGAGAACGCCCAAAACTCATGGAGTATGCGAAGGACCGTTTGATGGATAAGACCTCATTAGGCGCCAATGGGATTCACTTTCTTTCGGCTTTGAATGCCCTGGATGCCAAAATAGAGCATGATGAGACGGCCTTGGGAAAATCTGGTTTCCCCGAACTGGAAAAGGATCTGGTTTCCTTCCTTGTAAATGACCGGGGGCACTTAAAACTCCGTCGTCCGGCCAGCGCATTGAAACGTCAGATCCGCAAAATTGTACGAGAGGTTATTCCGATGCAGAAAGGAATGCTAAAGAATAATCTCAATGATGTGATGAAACAGTACGAGGAAGAGAAGCCAAAACTTGAAGAGGCCGAGCGAAAGCGGCTCCTCCTTCGGGAAAAAATCCTCAATCAGTCAACCCGGATTCGGGAATATGTTCGTCGCGAAGTCAAGAGCTTCATTTCTTCGCTTTCGAAAGAGATCCCTGATTTAGTTAATCAATACAAAGCTGAATCGAAGATCACTTTTTTGTCTTTGACAAATACGAAGAAGCAATGCGAAAATCTTTCAAAAGAGTTGTTGACCCTTTTGGAAGCAGACATTTCCAAACGGCAGCAGGAATGGTCTCATTCTGTCCTGATGCCTAATCTTGAAGATCAGATCAAGGCCATCTATGACAGCTCGCAAATTGACTTGGTTGCCTTTTTGAATATCATTGATGAAATCCATGCGGGGCTATCTGCTGGGGAGGTCACTTCCGATCAACGAGATGTCCCTGCCTGGGAGCGCATTACTGCGGCTGGCGCGGGATTCCTTTTCCTCTCTCACGGTTCTGTAATACAGGCTGGGCAGGATGGTTTCAAAGGTCTTGCGAAGTCCATTATTCCTCAAATAGGAGTTGCTTTTTTGATGGGATTACTTGGTCTTACAAATCCCTTGATTTTCATTCCGATGCTTTTTGCTACGGGTGGTCTTTCTGCATTTTTCAGTAATAAAAAATGTGAGGAGAAACTTAGAAGCACTCTTGGGCAAAAAGTCAAGGAAAAGATGCTTGAGTCCGCTGATTCAACAGCAGAAGAGGCGGTTGACAAAATTGGTCAAGCATTGGATGGTATTTTGGAGCAGTTTGATGCAGGCATGATGGGCGAAATTGGGTCGATCAAGGCCAATGTCGAGAAGATTCTTCAACTCAAAAAAGAGGGTGAGCAAAAGGTTCAGGAACATGAACAATTGCTACAGATGCAACAGAAAACGGCTGAGGCAATTGTTGATGACCTGGAAGAGTTCATCGATGAACTCGACAATATTCCCAACGGCTGAATCATTCCGAAAGCCTTGTCTTGGACCAAAAACATTGGGCCGAGACAAGGCTTTTGTTTCGGGATAATCCATCCTCCGTGCCCGGAAACGCTGGACATGTGCCAGCGGTCATTCTGCCTGACGCTTTTTCTGATGCGGGAAATGCCAATACGGGAGCAATGGACGCACCATTGGTCCTGCTTTTTGGGGGGGGGCGGCCTACTTTTGGCGGGCCTCCACCCGCCTGCATTCGTCGGGGGCTTTCACCTCGCAGCCCTTGCCGGTTTCGTATTCGACGGTGATCGGGCCGTGCGGGGTGGGGTGGACGAGGCGGAAGGCGCGCACGTCGCCGGGCTTCGGGTCCACGACGAACTCGCGGAAGCCGTTGGCGACGGGGCGCACGCCGCAGAGGCGGCGCGGGATGAGGTTGGCGGGGGCGGCGCCCCAGGCGTGGTTCCAGTCCTGGTTCGGCTTCACCGCATTGTCCCACGCCTCCATGGTCATGGTCGCGCCCTGGGCGAGCATGTTGAGCCATGAGCGCGGCCCCTCGGAGCGCATCAAGTCGATGGCGTGCTGCTCGGCGCCGTTGGCGAAGCAGGCGTCCAGCAGGAACTGCGCGCCGTAGACGCTGCAGGCCATGCCCTTCTGGCGGATGACCTCCAGGAGCGGCGCGGTCTCCTCGGGGGTGGCGACGCCCATTGCCAGCGCGAACATCGCGGTATGGAGGGAGGTGTGGCCGCTCTTCCAGCTGTCGCGGTAGAGGCCGTCCCTCCAGAAGAGCCGACGGATGTCCGCCAGCGCCAGCGCCGCGCGCGCGCCATAGCCGCCCTGCGGGTCGAGTTCCGCGAGCGTGCGCAGGGCGTCGTAGTAGAATGCCTGCGCGGTGAAGTTGAACTCGCCGTACTCGTAGTGGTCGCGTTCGTCCCAGGGCCAGTCCACGAGGAGCTGGTATTCCTGGAGGTCCGTCGTGAGGTACTGCCAGCGCGGGCTGAGTCCGTCCCGTCCGTCGCCGAAGTGCAGCAGTTCGGGGAAGCGGAAGAGCCCGTCGGGCGAAATCAGGAACGGCATCAGTTTGGAGGGCATCTCGGGGCCCCAGTCGCGCCAGCGCGCGGTGTCGCCTGAATAAAGGAAATAGTCATGGACAAGACGCGGGGTCAGCAGCTGGTACTCGACGACGGTGATGGGATAGAACTGGATCAGGAAGTCCAGTGTGCGGCGCGCGACCTCGCAGCCGCCGCCCGTGCAGTAGGCGCCGAGGGCGTTGATGTAGGCGTCTCCCTCGAAGCACTGCCGTTCGCGCTCGCCGTCCACATAGAGTCCGAAGACGCTGGTGGCCTTCATCGTGTATTTGCAGAACTCCCAGACGCGGTTCAGGCGGTCGTCGGAGCATTCGAAGGATGCGGCCTGGTCGTCGAAGGGCGCCCAGAAGGCGTGGCGGGTCAGTCGCGCCGAGGCCACTGCCCCCCAGACCTCCGCATAGCGGAAGGGCTCGATCTCGCCGCCGCACGCAGGCGGCGTGGGAACCTTGCTGCGCTGGGTGCCCTGGTACGGCGAGCGGTGCTTCGGGAGGTGCAAGAAGCCGCGGTTCACGCCTGCCTTCAGCGCGATCTTCTCCGTCCTGCAGATGCGGAAGCCGCCTGGTTCGCGCGCAATGCGCCCGTCGGGGCCCAGCACCTCTCCGACCACGATCTCCACCTCGCCCGGCGCCGTTGCCTCGATGGCGTATTCCAGGCGCCCGAAGGCGTCCTTCCCGAAGTCCGCGAAGACGCCCCCCCGACGTTCCTGGAGGACCGCCGGGGATTGCTTTTCACACACGATGTCCATTCGTCTCTCGAATCAGTTGACCGGAGTCAGCGCGAGCGCCTTGGTATCCGGCACGTAGTAGGTCGAGTAGCCCAGTTCGTTCAACTGCGCCACCTTGAAGCCGCGCGCCGATCCGTCCGCCATCGCCATGTTGCAGAAACCGGAGTGGACGGCATACGGCCCCGCGTAGCTCATGTCCGCATTGCCGGGACGGCTGATAATATAGCCCTGCGAACCGCCCGGGGAGGCGGCGCAGCAGTAAAGCGAGAACTCGGTGGGGTCGGCGATCTTGGGGATCATGACCGTCCACGACCAGCGCACGTGGGCGCCGTCGCCGTCGCCGTATCCGCCGATGATGCCGTATTTGGTCTTCCACTTGGCGCACTTGTTGATGCTGCTGCCGTAGCCGTCGCCGCCGGAGACCGCGTTCGGCGCCTGGGACCAGCAGCGCTGCGCGTAGCCCTGGGAGTATATGTAGCTCGTGGTGATGCTGGGGCAGTAGGTGGGCGTGCCCTTGATCCTGATGTCCGTGGAACTCGCCCTGCGGCCGTTCGCATAGCCCAGGTGGATGAACCACTGCAGCGGGCGGTAGACGCCGCCCTGGTAGTACAGGTCGCCCATGTAGACGAAGTCGTTGTAGTCCTGCGCGTAGAGCATCTGGCCCAGGGCCATCTGCTTCAGGTTGCTGGTGCAGGCCGCCGCGCGCGCCTTCTCGCGCGCCTTGGAGAGCGCCGGCAGGAGCATCGAGGCCAGAATCGCGATGATCGCGATCACCACCAGGAGTTCAATCAATGTGAAGGGATTTCGCCAATTGTTCCGCGTTTTCATTGCTTCATTCATCCTCTGTTGTTGCGGGGGTTCAGGTTCATTGGGATCAAATTTCAAGGCTTGTCCAAATCGCAGCGCTCTTCCCAGCCCGAGAACGGGCTGGCACAGAATCTTTCGGGCTGGGTCATTTCGCCGCCAGGCGCAGATGGCGGATGGTCAGGGCGGTGTCTTGCCCGCGTACGGCGAGGCGAAGGTTCGCGCAGTCGCCAGGATCGCACTTGCCAGTGTAGGCGACCTTGCCCGCGACGGTGATCTCGCACTGCCTTCCCTGGCGGACGATGCGCAGCGGCACGGCCGCGCCAGGCGCGGCGCGCTGCCAGGTGTGGGTGAGCACCTCGGCGCGGTAGCCAGGCTGGCCGATCACCCAGAAGCCGCCCGATACGACGACGCCCAGGATGGTCTCCCCGTTCGGCACGCCCAGCTGGAGAGTCACCGCGCCGTCTCCGACGTAGGCGGCCCTCGGGAAGACCAGTTCGGCCGTCAATTCAAAGTCGCCCTGGACGCCTTTCACGATGCGGTCGAGGTAGGCCTCCGCCGTCCCCGAGGACGGCCGGTCGAGGCCGTCGATCACGAGCGCATCGCCCTCCTGGCGCACTTTCACCCCAGCGCACTCCGACTTGTAGTCGCAGCTCCACTCCGCCGCGCCTGGAGCAGTCTGCCGCGTCCGCGTCGCGGCCGCGCGCAGCAGCACGCCGCCGCCCG
>JAEEXV010000046.1 GCA_016287975.1 Lentisphaeria bacterium
GGCACACGCCGAGCGGGGATCGGGGGGTGGCGCGGCTATGGGGCGCGGGGTGATCGGGGCCTGCGCGGCCATGGGGCGCGGGGTGATCGGGGCCTGCGTAGCTATGGCGCGGGGGGACCGGGGCTTTACCGGCGGGCAAGCCCGCCGGCACACGCCGGGCGGGGATCGGTGCTTGCGCGGCTATGGGGGGATCGGGGGGATCGGGGGGATCGGGGGGATCGGGGGGATCGGGGGGATCGGGGGGGTGGCGCGGCCCATTTTCCCCGCCGGTGCGGCATCCCCGCTGTTTTCGCGCCGCCTGCGCCATACACCATCCCCCGCGGTGCTGTGCCGCCGCATTTTTGCGGCGGAATCGGCACACGCCGAGCGCGGATCGGTGCTTGCGCATGTCCGCGCCTAGCCCCGTCGGCTATTCCACGGCGAGGCGCTGTCGGATGCCGTCGGGGATGGGTTCCTTGCGGGCGGCGGTATAGTCGTAATAGACGATGATGTCGGTGGCGCTGGCGATGAGGGTCCCCGCGTCGTTCAGGAGGGTGTGTTCGAGCGTCACGCTGGTGGTCCCGAGATGCGCCGCGCGCGTGGCGACATGGACGGTGTCAGGGAAGAAGAGCGGGTGGCGGAAGGCGAGGTGCAGGTCCGCGAGGATGGGGCCGTGGGGGACTCCCGGGCGCATGTCCATTCCTGCGTCGGCGAGGAAATGTACGCGGGCGTCCTCGACATATCTCGCGATGACGGAGTTGTTGACGTGTCCGAAGGCGTCCTGGTCGCCCCAGCGGACGGGGATGTCGTGGTTGGCGGCGCGCATAATCGTCAACGCTGGAGTGGGCGCATCATTTCGGCGTTGGCGGCCTGGAGGTCGGCGGCGTTGTCGCGGTAGAAGTCGTCTTCGCGGTCGGCGGGCTGCGGCTGGTCGTCGAAGGAGGAGAGTCGGTTTCGGGCGTAACTGGACTTGATGCTGATCGGTAGCAGGAGCTTGCCGTTGGCGTTGGCGAAGGCGGCGGTGTCCCAGCCGAAGACGAGGTAGTAGCGGCGCCGATAGGCGGGGTCGAGGAGATTGCCGCCGACGGAGAAGTCCTGCGCGGGGCTGGTGACTCCGAGGAAGGGGGCGATGGTGGGCACCAGGTCGGTGTGGTGGCTGAGGCCGTCGTAGACGGCGGGGGCGGCGCCGGGGAGGTGCAGCACGAGGACGGGGTTGGTCTGCTCGCGGACGAAGGTGGAGTTGTGCCCGAGGCGCCCGTGTTCGTAGAACTCCTCGCCGTGGTCGCCAGTGATGACGACGATGGTGTTGTCGAGGCGTCCGCCTTGGCTGAGCGCCTCCAGGAGGCGTCCGATCTGCGCGTCGATGTGGTGGGCGGCGTTGGCGTCGCGGTTGTAGAGCAGTTCGCGGTCCTTCGCCGACACATTGGTGTAGTTGAGGTTTTCCATGTAGGGGCGGAAGGGCGCGTTGTCGGGTGGGAAGGAGTATGGCGCGTGGGTGGATTCGAAGAAGATGAACCCGAAGAATGGGCGTTTCGGATCGCGGGTCTGGAGGGCCTGGAGGAGGCGGTCGACGGCCTGGATGTCGCGCTGCCAGGGCTTTCCCTTCTGTTCGACGAGGGCCTCTGCGGGGAAGGAGGCGAAGATGGTGCGGTCGAATTCGGGATAGGTGAACTTGGCGGAGGTCTGGGCGAGGAGCTGGTAGTTGTCCTCGTGGAGCCAGTCGAAGAGGAGGGGGCTGCGGTTGTTGTTGAGGAAGCCGTCCCAGGCGTTGGCGTGGAGGCCGTAGAACATGGAGAACATTCCAGGGCGGGTGCCGTTGCCGCCGCTGAAGTGGCTGGTGAAGCGGATGCCGTGTTCGGCGGCGAAGCGCCAGGTGTTGGGCATGCGCTCGGGGGAGAGCAGGTCGGCGCGCAGGGATTCGGCGCAGAGCCAGATGATGTCAGGCGGATTGGCGGGGGCGGTGCGCGTGATGGCGCGCCACGGATAGTTCAGGCGCATCGCCTTGCGCTGGAAGCCGCTCCTGGCGGTGCGCGGCGGGGCCTTGCAGCCCAGTTTCTTGAGGATTTTGCGCATGCGCACCTGCATCGGGATGGGGTAGGTGTCCATGGCGCTGGTGATGAGGTTGTTCTGGTAGAACTCCGCGACGCCGAACGAGAGCGCGGCGGCCACGAGCGCCAGGGCGGGGAGGGCCCACCACCAGCGGTACAGGCGGCGCGGCGAGGCGAGGCGCCGCAGCCACTCGGCCCTGGGCATGGCGAGGGCGAGGGCGAGATGCAGCGCGAGCACGAGGGTGAGCGCGACGGCGGCGGGGGCGATGGTGCGGTAGTCGAGGCCCATGGATTCGAAGCCGCCTGGAGTGGTGAGCAGATTCAGGACGAGGCCGTTGAAATGGAAACCGAACTGCCGATGGATGGCGATGTCGACGAGCAGCAGGATGGCGGCGAGGCCCGCGAGGAGGCCCGCCAGCCCCCAGCAGCACCAGCGCCAGGCGCGTCGGGCGGGTTCGCCGCCCAGCGCCGCGAAGAGCCATGCGGGGAGCATCGGGATCGCGCTCAGGCCGAGCCAGGCGCACAACTGGTAGCAGAAGTGCCCGAACTGGAAGGGCACCCCGCGCAAGCCCTGGATGGCGAACCACCCCATGGGCAGCAGGGTCAGGAGATAGGTGGACAGCGCGTAGGCGGAACGCAGGGCGGCGGGCTTGGAGTCGGAGGCGGAAGGCATGGGAATGAGGAGCAAGGGATTGCTTTGTTTCTAGTTTTTTAGAGATCGCGCAGGAATACCTGGATTTTGATGCGGAGCCAGTCGTCGAGCAGTTGCTTGCTGGTGACTTTGGCGAAGAGGATCTTCCCGCCGTCCATCAGGTGGGCGGGGATGGTGTTGTCAGAAAATGCGATAATATAATACCATTGCTTTGCCGGATCATCGCCTGCGGCCATTTCGGGGCGGGGCGTGCGCCGTTGTGCGGACATGCGCTATATTTACGGCGATGAACGGATTTCAAGCATGGGAGTGAAGGAAGCGATGCCAATCAGTGCGGACATGCCGATGACGCCGACGACTGTGGCGCTGGAATACGAGGGCGGCGAGCACGTTTTCCGCCGCATTTCGGGGCGTCTGGCGTTGCGGGACATGCAGATCGAGTTGCAGATGTCCCGTCCAGAGGAGCCGTGGCGGCTGGAGGTGTCGGTGACGGCGGAGGCGACGGCGGTGCTGGGGGTGCGGCTGCGCTGGGACTGCGCGGTCAATCCAACCGCGATCTTCCTGGGGGACGCCTGGAGCGGCACCGCAGGCGAATGCCAGTGGCGGGCGATGGAGCCGTATCGGCGTTTTCCGTGGTATTTCCTGTGCCGCACTTCGGAAGAGACGCAGGCGGTCGGCGTGCAGACCTGCGGCGGTGCCTTCGCCGAATGGCAGGTGGATCCCGCGGGCATCTCGCTCCGCCTCGACTTGTGCTGCGGCGAACGGGGCGTCGTGCTCAACGGCCGCAGGCTCGTCGCCGCGGTCATCCTGAACCGCCGCTACGAACTGGCGGCGCTGGCGGCCGCGCGGGCCTTCTGCGCGGAGTTGTCGCCAGAGCCGATCATGCCGCCGCTGCCCGTCTACGGCGCGGGGGACGGCGCGTATTCGCGCGGTCAGTCGTCGGCGGAGAGCATCCTGCGGGACGCGGATCTGCTGGCGCGGCTGGCGGACGGGCTGACGAACCGCCCGTTCCAGATTGTCGACTGCGGCTGGCAGGCGGCTTCCGACTATCCTGTGCAGCCGTGCGGTCCGTGGGACCAGGGCAACGAGCGTTTCCCCGACATGGCGGCGCTGGCCTCGGGGATGCACAACCGCGGCATCCGCCCCGGCATCGCGCTGCGGCTGCTCTGCGACGCCAACCGCGCGCTGCCCGAGGAGTGGCATCTGCAGCGCGACCCGCATTTCCTGGATCCGTCGCTGCCTGGCGTCCTGGAGCACATCCAGGCCGATGTTCGCCGCATGGCGGACTGGGGCTATGAACTCATTCGGCACCGCAATTCCCTCACCGACATGCTGGGGGAGGGCTGGCAGCCAGGGACCAAGCGGGGCGGGTGGGCCTTCGCCGACCGCGGCCGCACGACGGCGGAGATCACGACGGACTTCTATCGGGCGGTGCACGCCGCCGCCGGCGACGCGCTCATCTACGGCGACGACGTCGTCGGGCATCTCGGGGCGGGGCTGATGCACCTGGCGCGCATCGCCAAGGAGTCGCCCGGGCTTCCGTGGCTGCGGCAGCAGCACGACCGCGTCAATGCGCTGGCCTTCCGGCTGGCGCAGCACGGCGCCTTCTTCGCGGTCGACACGGGCGAGATCCCCATCACCGCCGCGCTGCCGTGGAAGCAGGTCCGCAAATGGACGGACCTGGCGGCTTCGAGCGGGACGGCGTGCTTCATCTCGATGTCGCCTGAGGCGGAGACCCCTGCCGCCATCAAGGAACTGAAGCGGGCCTTCGAGGATGCGTCGCTGGGCTATTCGCAGGTGGTGGCGGGGGACTGGATCAAGAACACCTGCCCCGAGCGCTGGGAGATCAACGGCGTGCAGCGGGAATACCACTGGTTTGCGCGATAGCGGGAAGGGAAGGGACGATGGTTGCAGCCATGGAGAACGAGTCGCAAGGCGGGGGGTTCCGCCACTGGAAGATGAATCTCACGATGCTGTGGCTGTCGCAGCTGCTCGTGATGACGGGCTTCGCCGCCGCGATGCCCTTCGTGCCGCTGTTTGTGGAGGACAGGCTCGGCATCACGGGCGTCGGCGCCATCGGCAAGGTGGTCGCGCAGTTCACCTTCGCGGGGTCGCTCGGCTACGGCATCTTCTGCCCCGTCTGGGGGTGGCTGTCCGACCGGGTCGGCGTCAAGCCGATGCTCTTCCGCGGGACCTTCGTCACGGGCATCCTGTTTCCGATGATGGCGTGGTGCACGCAATCGTGGCAGCTGGTCACGCTGCGCTTCCTCACCGCCGCCTGCGCGGGGACGACTGCCGCCTCGCAGATTCTCATCGTGAAGAACACCCCCGAGGAGAAGCAGGGCGTCGCCCTGGGCATCCTGAGTTCCGCATACTGGTGCGGCGCGGCCCTGGGGCATGTGCTGGGCGGCCTGGCGGTCGACCGCTTCGGCTACACCTTCGCTTTCGTCACCTGCGGCATTACATACGCGATTGCGGGATCCACCATCTTCTTCTGCCACGAGGACTTCAAGCCAAAGACGACGGCGGTGGCCTCCGCCGGGCGGCGGCGAATGCCCCACTGGAGCGACGCCTCGCTGGTGAGCGGCATGATGCCGACGATGGCGCTGCTGCTCATCTGCTGGATTCTGCCTGGCTTCGCGCTCCCGTCGGTGATGGCGGCGGTCCAGGCGGGCGGCGGAACGGCCATGGCGGCGCGGACGGCGGGCATCCTCGGCGCCGCCCTCGCCGTGCTGGCAGGCGGCGGGCTGGGGTGGCTGGCGGAGCGCCGTTGTCCAGGGGCGGTGCAGATGCCTGGGCTGGCCGTGGCCGCGCTGCTGTTGCATCTGCTGGCGTTGTCGCTGGCGCCGGTACTTTGCGAGGCGACGCGGATTCTGCTGCTGGTGTCCGCGGGCGGGCTGCTGGCGGCGGTGCTGGCGCAGCTGGTGCGCTGGAGGACCGCGCCCTGGCGCGAGTATCCGCTGGCCATCAACATGCTGCTGTTGATGATTCTCTTCATCGGCTTCGTGCGCAGTTTCGAGGTGCCGTATGTCACGATGGTCATCAAGGAGATCACGGGACATGACACCGCCGCGCGCTGGACTGGCATCATCAGCGCTTTCGTCACGGGCGGCGCGCTGCTTTCAGGGGTGATGATGGGGTATCTCGCGGACCGCCTGAAGCCGGGGACGATCCTGATGCCCGCGCTCGCCGTCTCGGCGGTGATGCTGTATCTGCAGGCCATTGCGACCTCGCTGTGGGTTTTCGGGGCGGCCAGGACGCTGCTCTACATCTCGGCGGGCGGGCTGCAGCCCGTGGTGCAGAAGCTGCTGTCGCGCATCACGCCGCCAGAGAAGCGCGGCGCGGTCTTCGGCATCAACTCGACCACTGGCAACATCGGCATCATGCTGGCGACAGGCGCCTCGGGCTGGCTGATCGGGCACTGGGAAAACACGCGGCTGGTCTTCCACACGGCGGCGGTTCTGACCATCGTGCTGATGCCCATCTGCCTGTTCATGGTGCGCTACGCAGGCCGCAGCAGGCACCGCCTCACCGCGCACAGCAATTGACCGCGGCGCAGTTCAAGATTCAAGGCGGGATTCAAAATTCGAGATTCGACGTCAAGATTCAGGATTCAAGATTCAAGGCGTGATTCAAAATTCGAGATTCGCTGTCAAGATTCAGAATTCAAGATTCAGGGCGGGATCCAAGATTCCAGATTCGCCGTCACGATTCAGGATTCAAGATTCAGGGCGGCTCAAGATTCGAGATTCATCCTCGCCCCTGGATTTCCTCTTGGCTTCATTTTCCCTGACCATCATCCAGAAAGGCGGCATTATAGTATGGGAGTGCGGGGGGCGTTTCAACCAAAGTCGCCACAACATGGGAATGATTTTCAATGCGTGAGTTGTATGACGAGTTTCTGCCGCGGATTTCGGTGGAGGAGTTGAAGGAGCGGGTGGTCGGGCTTTCCTCGCGCGAGCACGGGCAGGCCTTTGCGAACTACCACCGCGCGGCGCAGTATGTGCGGGACTTCCTGACAGCGGACGGCATTCCCGAGGTCGAGATGATCGAGGTGCCCGCCGACGGCAAGACCTGTTTCATGGACAAGCGGATGCCCCTGGCGTGGGACGCCACCGTCGGAAAACTCACCTGGCTGCGTCCTGAATCGCAGGGCGGCGAGATGGTCCTCGCCGACTACACCGTCGAGCCGCTGAACCTCATCAAGGGATCGGTCGCGACGCCTCCAGGTGGGCTTGTCACGCGCGTCATCACCGAGGAGCAGTTCCTCGCGGGCGAGGATGCGCGCGGCGCCCTCGTCCTGCTGGCGCCGAGCACCCGTCCGACGCCAGGCTCCATCTCGCCAGTCCTCGACCGAGGCGGGCTGGGCGTCGTCGCGGACTTCATCACCAACCGCTACGGCGCGCCCGATTGCGTCTATTGGGCCAATGCCGCCACCGACGCAGGCGACTGGCACGTGACCCTCCAGGACCGCCCGTTCATCGGCTTCGACGTCTCCCCGCTGGTCGGCGAGGAGATGCGCAAGGCGGCCGCCTTCGGCGCCATGAAAGTGCGCGTCGAGTGCGACGGAAGGCGCTATCCTGGCGTCTTCCATGTCGTCACCGCGCGCCTGCCTGGGCGCCGTCCCGAGGAACTCTGGGCGATGGCGCACCTCTACGAGCCCTTCACCAACGACGACGCCAGCGGCGTCGTGGCCGCCTCGACGGCGCTGAAGCTGCTCCAGGCGAAAGGCACCCCCGAATACAGCGTGCGCGTCGTCTTCTCGGCGGAGTTCTACGGCTTCTCGGCCTACGCCGCGATGCGCGGCGGCGACCTGCACGGGCAGGTGGTCGGCGGCATCAACCTGGACAGCATCGGCGGCTCGGAAGGCCGCCCGACGATGGTGATCGAGGCGCCTGGCCACACGCCCTCGGCGGTCAACGCGGTCCTGAAGCGCGGCTTCGAGGAGTGCCAGGACCGCATGTCCCTCGAATGGGCGGGACAGCGCTTCGGCTACGGGGACGACCTGCAGTTGAGCGATTCGACCGTGGGCCTCACGACCTGCTGGCTGTACAGCCACCGCCTCGCCTTCCACCACAATTCGTACCTGTGCCGTCCTGACTTCATGGACTTCGAGAACTACGCGCGCGCCGTGGCGTTCACGGCGGCCTTCCTGTGGGAGGCCGCGAACAGCGAGGTGCCCGCCGCCGCGCCGCCGATGGCGGAACCCGCGCCCATCCACTCCAAATGGCGCGACTATGCGGCGCGGATGGTCTTCGCGCGGGCGACCGTCGGTTTCCCGCACGCCCTGGAGAAGGTGCCGCGCGAACAGCGCATCGCGCTGCCCAACAGCATCAACTACGGCCCCCTCGCGAATGTCCTGAGCAACATGGACGGCGCGAAGGACGTGGCGCGGCTCCTGCGCGAGGCGGAGACCGAGCGCAACGACGAATACACCGAGGCCCAGGTCAAGAAGTACATCGACACCCTGGACTTCCTCGCCGACGCAGGCTACCTCACGGTGCTCCGCCGCCCTGAACTCGGCCCCGATGAAATCGGCGCCGCGCTGGAGGCGCTGGGCCTGCGGGGAGACGAACTGCTGCTGGTGCACGCATCCCTCTCGAAGTGCGGCCATGTCCGCGGCGGCGCCCAGACCATCATCGACACCATCCGCGGCCACGTCGGCACCGCGCTCTTCACGACCTTCACCCGCCCGTACACCTATCTCGGCGGCGTCGCGCGCGACCGCCGCTTCCGTCCGTTCGACCCGACGAAACCGGAGCAGGTCTCGACTGGCGCGATCGGCAAGGCCGCGCTAGGCTATCCCGAGGTGGTGCGCAGCGCGCATGTCTCGCACTCGTGGGCGGGCTTCGGGCCGCTTGCACACACCTGCCTGGATGCGCATGGCCTCTTCGACGCGCCCACCGGCGAGACCTCGCCGCTGGCGAAGGCGTGGGAACTCGGCGGCAAGGTGCTCTTCTTCGGCACTGGCCTCGCCCCCAGCACCTTCCTGCACTACCTCGAAGACCAGGCCAGGCTCCCCTACCTCTCCACCGCCGTCTGCCAGGCCGTGCGCCCCGACGGCTCCATCGAAATCGGCTGCGTGCCCCGCCATCTGCCCGGACACCGCGACTTCTACGGCGCGGGCGCCGACACCTGCAAGTTCTACACCCGCGCCCGCGAGCGCGGCCTTGAAGTCCGCGAGGTGCCGCTGGGCGAGGCGCGGCTCCAGCTGATCGACCTACGCCAACTCAAGGAGATCGGCATGGAACTGATCGCCGAAGACCCGAGGATTCTCCTTTGCGACGATCCAGAGTGCCTCTTCTGCGGCAAATACTGATGGACGAGGCGGGCCTCAGGGAGGGGGGAGCGGCCTTGTATCTTGAATCCAGTCCCGAATCTTGAACTGTGAACCCAGCCCGCAAAGAGGAATTGCCATGAAAACCGCATTCACGCTTGTTCTCGCCGCCGTCGCCCTCGGCCTTGCCTCCTGCAAGGAGGAACACCGCAAGGAGGCGCAGTCCGTCGGGGAATACGGTGTCGGCGTCGTCCAGCAGCGCGCAGGCAAGAAGGCCATCCAGAAGGCCCAGAAGGCGAACAAGCAGCACAACAAGCAGCTTGACGACGCGCTGAAGGATTGACTGGGACTGGGGGGCTACCGTTTCCAGGCGATGGAGCCTGGGAGGGTGATGCGGGCGCCTGGCATGGCCTCGCAGAGCTGGACCTGCGCGTCCCTGGGGAGGCGGAGTGGCTTGCCGTCGAAGTCCGCCAGGTCGTATTCGAGGCGGGAGTCCTTGCGCTGGTCGACGGCGCGGATGGTGCCGATGGTTTTCCCGTCCAGGCGGAGGAGCAATCCCTTTGCAAGCGGGCGGTGCGGCCCCTGGCCGGAAGGGCCGAAGAGGAGCGCCTGCTCGGGGGAGCCGATGTAGCGTCCCGTCTTTCCCCCTGGGGCGGGGCTGAATCGCACCACGCTGAAGGGGAAGCGCACTCCCGCCATGGTCAGGGCGGTTCCCTCCACGGCGGCGACGGCCCAGTTCGACGGCAGGCCGCCATGCGCGTTGGCGACGACCGCCATGCGGGAGAAGCCGCGCGCCTGCGGCGCGGGGCCATTCCACTTCACGTCGAAGCGGACTTCGCCTGGGCGGGGTTCGCCGATTTGCTCCAGCGTGCCCGAATGGCGCGGCACGCCTGAAAGCGCGACCTCGCCGACGGAGAGCCTTGCGGCCTCGCTGGCGAGGGCCGCCAGCGCCTTGCCCTGCTCATCGAAGCGCACGACGGCGACGCGCCCGTCGCAGCGGACTTCGCCGACGGGGAGTTTCGCGCGCAGTTCGCGCCCAGGCGCGCCGACCATCCACAGGTCGGCGCGTCCGTCCGCGAGGCGCACGATCCAGGCGCGGGAGGCGGCGTCCCCGCCGTCGAGGGCGACTGCCTCCACCGCCTGCACGGCGGGCTTGCCGCCGTCGGGCTCGAAGCAGAGCACCTTTGCGAAGACGCTGGGGGCGGTTCCGCGGTCGCGTCGGATGAGGTATTCCAGGGAGGGGGCGTTGGGTGCCGCCATCGAGCGCACCGAGAGGTATTCGCGCCCTGGTTCGCCAGGGAAGAAGGCCTGGATGGAGGTCTTGATTTCCTTCGCCTTGGGCAGGAACGCATTGTGGAAGCGGGCGGTCACCGCCGCCGCGGTCTTGCACGAGGCGGGCTGGAGCAGCAGGCCGTAGCCGTTGCCGGGCAGCCACCAGTAGAAGGGCTTGTCGGGATAGCCGCTCAGGCGCAGGTCGTTCTGGAAGTGCATCCCCTTCGCGACATCGCCGAAAAGCGAGAAGTCTCCCGTCGGAGTGAAGGCGCAGCTGTAGTCGGCCTTCGTGAAGAGGGTGTGGAAACTGTCGTCGCGCATTTCGCCGCCCTCGACAATCCCGACGTCGAGCCAGTATTCGAGTTCGCCAGTCTGCGGGTGGTCGGCCTGTGCGATCAGCCGCTCGAAGCGCCTGGTCTTCGGAAATGCCTTGGGCTGCGACGCCATCACGAATTGCACGCCGCATCCCGCCTCGTCCGGCTGCCATGCCAGGAGCTGCGCGCCGCCCTGATGGACGGCGGCGCTTCCGCCGTCCACGACCATCTGCTGATGGGCGACGGAGGTGGAGGTCCAGCCGAAGCGGTAGTGGGCGTTCCAGTATCCAGGGTCGTAGCTCCATTCGCCGCCGTGGTTGTAGAAGGTCCAGGAGAGGGCCTCGCGCTGGCCGTGGTTCAGCATGGCCCCGAAGAGCAGCTGGACGCCGTGGCGGTTGGCCCCGCGGCCGCCGCGAAGCAGGGCCAGCCCCTTGGCGGGGTAGAGCACGGATTTGGTCTCGAAGAATTCAGGGTCCCTCGGCAGCGCCTTCACCTTGGCCAGCACCTCGGGCGTGGCCAGGAACAACTGTGTGCGCCGCGACAACGGCGGCACCGGCTCCAGGTCGCCGTAGGCGTTGCGGAGGAAGCGCGCGGCGTTTTCGCGCGCCGTTGCATCCGCACCGCGCACCAGCAGCAGCCAGACATTCTCCAGTTGCCGCGTGAACTCCCGGTCGAACATCGGCTTGCCTGGCGGAGTCACGCGCTGGAGCGGGTGGTTGAACTGGCGCAGCGGCCCCGCGTCGCCGTAGAGCGGCAGGCGTCCGCCGACCTCCAGCTTGTCGACATAGCGGTCGAGGAGATTGAGGAGCGCGGGGTGCGCGAACATGTCAGGCACGCCCTTCCAGCCCATGCGGCGGGCGCCCAGGTAGAGTTCCGCCATGCTCAGGTAGAGTTCGATGCAGTGGATGCTGTACGTGTGCGAACTCTCGTGGTAGAAGCCGTCGCGGTCGAGGCTGGTCGCGAGCATCGCGGGCAGGCCGATCGTCGGACTGAACATCGGCTCCGCGAGCGCGGGGACATCGAGCAGGATGCCCACGGCGGCGGCGCCGCGCGCGTAGTCCGCATGTCCGTTGTGCAGGCGCGACACACCCTGGGTGCATTCGTGGCAGTAGGCCGCGCCGTCCCAGAGCAGGTCGCGGGCGACATTGTCCCAGCGGGTGCGGCCCTTCACCACCGAGGGCCGCGCGAGTTCATTGGAGGGAAGGATCGCGTCGACCGCGTGGACATAGTTCATGAGGCCGCGGGCGGCCTGGTAGTAGGGGCGCTGCAGGCGCCCGCCGCGCTCCTCGTCGCCAGGGGAGACGGGATAGTCGATCGGCCCGCGGCGGTTCCTGCAGTAGGAGCAGGCGATGGCGTCGAGCAGGACGGCCGCGACGTGCGCGTATTTCACGTCCCCCGTCAGCAGGTAGCAGTCGGCGAGGGCGGGCAGCACCTGTTCCTCAAGTGCGCTGAAGAGGAATCCGTGGGCGCGCGCGGTGAAGAAGAAGCGCTTGCCGTCGTCCTTGTACTGGTCGTTGGGATAGAGGACATTGCCCTTGCCGAGAACCTTGTAGGGGTTCTTCCAGCCGCCCCAGCGCAGGCGTTCTCCCTGGGGGCAGAGGTTCATGCCAAGTCCATAGACGATCGGCGTGCCTGGCGGGGGGACGAGCGCCCTGAGCGCGTCGTCGTCGAGTTTCATCAGGGGCGCGACGGTGCGGCGGCAACTCGCCAGATAGGCGCGCAGCCACGGCGCCCGCTTCAGGCCTTGCCGCGCCGCCGCGGCCTCGTCCGCGCCGAGGAAGACAACGGGGTGCGGATGCCGCGCCACGGCTTCCACCGTGCATTGCTTGGGGAAGCGCAGTCCCGCGGCTTCGGCGCCGCCTGGATTCGTTTTTGCGATCAATGCCATGGCCAGAAACACTCCCAGTCCAATCCAATGTCTCATGATTTATTCTCCCAGTGTTTTCAACGTCAAGCCCAAGGCATTCCCGACTTCCTGGCAGTATTCCCTGCATTGGCGGTCGGCTTCGGCGAGCAGTCCTTCCGCGTCGACTTTCCCGACGCGGTAGCGGTCGGAGCCCATAAGGCGGTCGAAGTGCGCGGGCAGGAACTCCAGTTCCGCGGGGGGCAGCCGACGGATGCCGTCGACGAGACGGAGCCCGACCGCGAAGGCGGGGAAGCGCCGTGCGTCCGTGACCTCGATGCGCACGCCGCGGCAGAGTTCGCCGCCGCGCTTCGCGCCAGGCGCGGGCGTGAACTCGGCTGGCGACAGCCGCCCGCCAGGCACCTCGGGCATGCCCGCCAGCAGCCGCTCGGGATCCACGAAAGGCGCGCCGATCAGGAGGAACGGCGCCGCGGTCCCGCGTCCCTCGGAGACATTCGTCCCCTCGAAGAGGCAGGTTCCTGGGTAGGCCGCCAGCGCCTCGAAGGAGCGCAGGTTGGGGGAGGGCGGCACCCACTCCTGCCCGAACTCGGGGAAGAGCGCCGTGGCGGGGACGGGCGGCGCGACGATCTTCAGTTCCACGCCGCCGTCCTCCGACAGGCTGTGGTTGAGCGCGAAGCGGGCGTAGCCGCCCAGCGTCAGGCCGTGGCGCACGGGCACCGCGTCCTGCCCCACGATCGAGGCGAAGGCTGGATCCAGCCTCGGGCCCTCGACGAGGTTTCCCAGCGGATTCGCGCGGTCGAAGAGCACGGCGGGCTTGCCGTGACGGCGGCACCATGAGATCGCCTGGAAGAGCGTCCTGGGATAGGTGTAGTAGCGCACGCCGACATCGGGCAGGTCCGCCGCGAGCACATCGAAGCCGTCGGCCAGATCCTCGGGGATCTCCGAGTGGCTGCCGTAGAGGCTGACGCAGGGGAGGCCGCTGACGGCGTCACGGCCGTCCTCCACCTTCGCGCCCGCCTCGGCCGCGCCCGCGAGACCGTGTTCCGGCGAAAAGAGCATCCGCAGATCCACGCCGCCCTCCCGCAGGGCCTCGACGCATCGCCGCCCGCGCGCATCCCTCGCCGCGCCGTTGGTCAGCAGCGCCACGCGGCGTCCCGAAAGCCAATTCCCCGCCTCCTGCCAGCAGTCGATTCCCGCAACGTCCATTGCCATCGTGCGAACTCCTGAAGCCACCTTGTCCAAATGCCCGATCCACCAGGCGAATTGCCAAATGGCGTCAAGGCATTTCCCGCCTCCTCGCCTGGCCGCGCCTATCCCCCCCCATAAGCCAACTTCCCTGGGAAACCAAGCGTTCAGCAATAATGTAACCGCATGGCCTGGGTTCGTTGGCGGGCAATTGGGATTGTTTGATTCGCACGTCTGGTCGGCAAGACATGCGATGGCAACGAGTGGCAAAACCATGCCGCCGCATGATTGAAGCCACCGTTTGAACCTCACGGCGGTGTTTTTGAATGGTTGCCAATTTACTCGAAATGCCCTGTGTCGAAGAAGTGAATCGCGTGAAGGATTGCATCAGACGATGTTCTCAGGCCGGCATGGTCAGCCGAGACCACTTTCACTTCATAGTCTTTGCCCTGCTCCATTCCGGGAATATGAATGCTGGTCATGGGAACCAGAAGGTCGGATGACCCTGCAATGATGCCGAACCGTTTTTTGAAGAGAACTGGTGGTTTGATGTGTTTTACCTCTGATTCAAACAGTTGCGTCATATCTCGTAGCGAGCGATTCAAGATATCCAAACCACAAAACACCGCCAAATCCGCCCAGGGAGAACCGCCGTTTGGTGGTGCCAGCATGACAACCTGATTGATTCTTTTGCCAATATTGTAAACCCTTGAATCCAATTCCAGCGACTTTCTTATCAGCAATCCCCCCATGCTATGGGTCAAGACATTTATTTTCTCATTTGCAGGCAATTTCCCAAAAAGCCTACTCAAAGAATCTCTCAATTCCTTCCCCAACGCAGGGATGGAGTAATCAGAACTGGGGTAGTCAAAGCAGTACACATCATATTCAAAACGCGACGACAACTCTTTGACAAGCCATTCCATTTCAATGGAGCGGCACCCACAACCGTGAATGAGAACGATGGTTCCATTTCTTGGAGAAACGCTGGTGGGGTATTTGTAGAAAGCGCAATCCTTCAGATAATTTACGAGGATATTGATTGGCTGCCCCATGATTCTCCGAAAGAGATAGTTCTTGTATCCCCATGCGTAACGGGTGTCGTCGGGACCGAGAATACGACAGTATCTCAAGATTTCGTTCTGCTGAATCCGCCACCCGCAATGGCGGTGCAGGTCTTTCCACAGGACCTTGCCCCCAAATGTGGGAAAGTCTATGTTCATGCTGAACTGGTCATTCAAGCGTGCAAGGAGTCGCTTGGAATCAATCAGGCGATTGAACTCCTCAAAAACCTTGTCGTCGGCAGTCGGCGAGGAAGGAACAAGCATCTCGTTGAACTTGTTTACGGGAATCCCCATAATTCTTTTGGAAATGATTCCCTCGGTCCCAAAGGCATGACGAACATTGTCTGGATCAAGAATGCGGCATAGCCTTGTGAATTTGTGTTTTTGAATCCGCCATCCTTTGCAGGAGACAAGATTATCCCACCAAAGGAGACCTCCCAAGGTGGGAAAGTCGATGTTAAGGCTGAACTGTTTGTCAAGTTCCTCTTCAATGGTTCCCGCATTGACGAGTTCCTTGAATCTTTCAATAACAACTGAGTCCATTTCCCTTTCCTTTCAGCGCGATCATCAAGATGAACCGGGACTCGAGAGTTGCGCCAATGCTGTTCCTCGAACAGGATCGACGTGCTACCGACGCAAACAGAAATTCCAAATTGCCCAGACGCACTCCATGGAGACTTCAAGCCATGGCGTAGAGCAACGATTGCAGAAACACCCACATAATCCCTGCAGAGGTTTCAATTTGGTTACGCGCTGTTCCCCATGAGGGTAGGCTATTGCCTGGTCAACGTCCCGAAAATGGTAGCCACGGCGTCCCGCCGTGGTCGCCCCGACTAGCGACGCAATGAACGATTCCGCCGCCCAATTGCAAATCCTGTGTGGCTCACCCGACCGCCACGGCGGGACGCCGTGGCTACGTCCGCTTCGTCAAGCGCACTTTCCCTCAGGCGGGGCGACAATGATCCCTTGTGAAGCA
>JAEEXV010000047.1 GCA_016287975.1 Lentisphaeria bacterium
CTACGACTGGGAAAACGGGAAATGGGAACCTCGTTCGGAGATCCTGCCCACCCTCCAGCAGGACTGCCCGCAGCATCTGGACGCCGAGGGGCGCTTCTGGTTCGCGACGCACTACGGCTTCGGCCCCGTCAACGAAAAGGGAATCTGGCAGCCCGTCGCGACCTTCGAGAAAAACCGCCTCTCCGCCCGCTTCCCCCCCATGGCGATGTTCGAGGGTCATGAGCGGCTGCGCTTCGACTACTCCCGACGGCTGGCCCCCGCCCCCGAATACCCCGTCTTCACCTGGGACGGCCTCCACTTTGAATGCATGTCGGACCGCTATCTACTCTCCAGCGAGTATCTCTTCCACATCCCCGCGCGGCGTTTCTACCGGCTGCCCTTCCAGCTGCGGGTGCGGGAGTGCCGAATCCTCGCGGGAAGATACCTCCTCGCCTGGCGCAAGGACCAGTCGGACACCAACCAGATGCTCCTCGTCGACCTCGACCAATGCATCGACGCCCCGTAGGTGCGCAAATTCTGGGACAATCGCTTGTAAACGTCAGGATGATCACGCTGGAAAAGCCATGTTCATCGGAACATCCTTGCGCATCCCCAAACGGCGGCAAAACTCGTCAGAGTCCGAGTGCCGCGTGGATGGCGCGCCAGCGGTCGGCGGTCGGCGCGTCGGGGACCATGGGCTGCCAGCCGCGGCGGAGATAGAGGCGCAGGGCGGGGAGGCGGAAGTCGTCGGTGAGCAGATATAGGTCGTGATAGCCTTCCTCGCGGTAGCGGCGCACGACGGCGTCGTGGACGACGGCGGCGAATCCACGCCCGCGGTATGCGGGATGGACGCCGAGCCAACCGAATTCGCCGCCGTCGGGGAAACGGTCAGGGTCGAGGCGGTTGGCGACGGCGGTTCCCGCGAGGGCGCCAGTGCCCGCGTCGACGAGGAAGAAGATGCCGTCGGGCAGCGCGGCGCGGAGGGTCCGCTGGAGATATTCCTCGTCCCAGGCCGTGAAGCCGGCGCTCCGCAGAAGGGCGACATAGGGCGCCTCGTCCTGGTTGGCCTGGAAAGTCCGCAGGAGGAATCCCGCGGGGACCTGCAGGTCGGGGGTGGCGGCGATGTGCGCCGCGTCGAGATGCATTCGCAGTTGTTGCATGAGGGGGAATGAGGCGTGTCAACGGATGCCGCGCATCACATAGCGGAAGCGGGCGTTGGGGGCGGCGTCGCCGCCGGTGTAGAAGGCCAGGGGGCCGTCCGCCTCCAGCCGCTGCGCGTCGGACCATTTGAACTGGAGGGCCGCGCCACTCCACCCCTTCAGGGCTGCGCGCGGGACGGCGACGAGGAGTTCACGGCCCTGCTGGCGGTGGGGGACGACGGCGACCGCCCGCTGGCCGCCGAAGCCGCCGCCGTCGAACCGCCGCAGTTCCATCTGCCCGTCGGGGCGGCGGCAGACGAGATACTGGAAGCCCTCCCAGCCGCCAGGGCCGCCGCAGTCGAGGAGGAGCCGCATCGCGCGGCCGGCGGCGGCGGGCTGCATCGGGGCGGCGGTGCGCAGGTAGAAATAGAGATTTCCCCGGTCGAAGGAGGCCTTGGCGAGCACGATGTCGTTGGGGGCTGCCTCCTGCCGATAATGGCATCCGCGCCAGCCGTCGGCGTCGCGGGCGGGGATGTCGCCCTCTGGGTCGGTGAACTCGGGCTTCACCGCGCGCCACGCCGCGAAGTCCATCGGGTCGGCACCTTGCCACAGCGGCACGGGGGGCGGGGGCTGGGCGCCGCCCTTCCAGCGTCGGATGTTGGCGACCAGCTGGCAGTAGAAGTGGTCGTAGGGCGCGTGGCGGGAGGGCTCGAGGTCGCGGCTGAACTCGGGGCTGAACTCGTCGGGGAAGGCGTTGGGGGTGCCGCACCATTCGGAGTGGCGCCCCGCGATCCACTCGTTCCAGCCCGTGACGAACACCAGTTCGGGATCCGCCTGGATGGCGTAGTCCCACTGCTGCTGGAAGTTGACGCCCCAGAGCCACGCCTCAGGCGAGGAGGAGACGCGCGCCTCCGCGCCGCTCCGCATCGGGAACCTCGCCTGGTAGGCGCCCTTGGCGTAGCCGCGCCCGAAGACGGGATCCCGCGCGTCGTTCATCGCCGCGAGGCCGCGCCGCGTCGCGTTCTGGGCGACGCTGACCGTCATCTGCTCGACCGCCTCCCGCCCGTCCTTGCCGCGGTGCACGCCGAAGCGGGTCTGGGGGTGGACGGAGCACCATCCCCAGAAACCCGACTTGAGCGTCCTGTCCTTGCAGAAATAGGTCGGCTCGTTGCGTCGGAAGGTGAAGAACTCCAGGATGCTGCGGTCCGTCCCGTCCTTGCGGTCGAGGGCGCCTGGATGCGCCATGACCAGTGGCTTTCCGTTCCAGCGGAACCAGAGATCCGCATACCGTCCAGGGGCATAGAGATCGCGGTAGAGCTGGCGCAGTTCCGCGGCGGTGTTGGCGTTGGGCGCGAAGTTCAGCATGAAGGCGACCTGCGGCGTGGCGATGCCGCGCGCGCGGAGGCGCTGGAAGGCGGCCAGCAGCGCCTCGACGGCGGGCATCCACGTGAAGGTGCCGTTGGTGCAGTCGAAGACCACCACGTCGACGCCCGCGTCGGCCAGCATCACCGCGTGCTTCTCCACGACGTAGGCGTCCAGGTTGGTGTAGAATCCGAAGAGCGGCTCGCCCCAGAAATAGCTGGTGCCCGAGGGAGTCTTCTCCCAGGCGGGGTGGGTGAAGTCGTTGCGCGCCTCGGGATGGCGGCGCACGATCTCGCCCGCGACGCGCGGCGGCAGGTTCGCGAAGTTGTAGTGCCACGTCCAATAGAACATCGCCACCTGGCGGCGGCGCGGCGGGCGCGGCGCCGTGAAGGGCAGTGCGCGCCCGAGGC
>JAEEXV010000048.1 GCA_016287975.1 Lentisphaeria bacterium
GGCGGGCGCGGCGGGCTTGGCCGCGGGCGCGGCGTCGCACGCGGCCGCCAGCATCAGGATGGGGAGGAGGCTTGGCATTCGATGACAATGCGAAGGTATTCAACGCAGGCGTCGACCTTGTTGTTGGCGCCGACGGGGTTCACCAAAGAGATCTCATTGCGGCCCGCCTTGAGCAAGTCCGTGACATCGATCTTGAAGCGGAACGGATTGCGCCCGGGGACATCGACAGGGCAGTAGCTGTTCTCGACGCTGATGCCGAAGCAGGCCTGGGCATAGAAGAGCACATAGCCGCTGTTCTGCACGAAGTTCGCCTTCCGCCCCTTGGAAGTGGTGAAGACGGGCTTCGGGGAGACGAGCTGCTTGGCGCCGAGGGTGGTGCCGTTGACGGCAATCCGCAGGCCGCCCGTGTAGCCGGCCAGGTTGTCGCGCATGAGCCGCGCGTCGAATTGCAGATAGGCCTTCTTGCCGGCGGGGACGGCGGCCTCGAAGGGAATCACCTCGGGCTTGGAGAGATGCTTGAGGATGAGGCGCTTGATCGGCGTCAGCGGAATGACGGCGTCCGAGGCGGCGACGTTCGCGTCGACATTTTCGGGGTAGAGGCGGGTGACGACCTTGCCGTCCGCGCCAGTGGCCTCCAGGCAGTAGCTGCCGAAGGCGGGGACGGTGACCTCGCGGTGGAACTCGTTGCCCTTGGCGCTTTCGCTGAGGATGGTCCCCGTGACCGAATGCCGCAGCACGACCTTCGCGAGCGGGGCGCCCGTCACGTCGAGCTGGAGCTTGGTGGTGCCCGCCTGGACGAGCGGGTCGGCGAACCACTGGGTGCCCTCCTGGTTGTAGTAGGTCAGATAGAAGGAGAAGTCGACCATGTCCTTGGGGGCGGTGAAGATGCCCTCGACATAGGTCCAGTCATGGTCTTCGCGCGGAAGCAATGGCGCGCGAAGATAGGAGCTCTTCTTGTCGGTGTAGGAGGCGTGGATGGCGAGGCCGCCGCGACCCGTGCGCTCCAGGTCGGGTTCCTCGTTCCTGGAGGCGATTCGGATGTAGACGGGCTCCCCTGCCTTGAGGGCGGGCTTGAAATAGACGCGCTCGCGGGAGCCGTTGCTCACCTTGTCCTGCCCCGTGATCTTGAGGCTGGCCATCCCCTTGACGGGGGTGTTCTCCTGGTCGACCACGATGGCGGTCGTCCCCTTGGGGAAGACATCCCAGTATTTGGTGCCCTGCGAGAAGTCGGCGTTCTTCAGCAGGTTCGGCGCGGGCAGGAAAATGGGGCCGAGCGGGACGATGTTGACGACGGGGTCGGCGGCGGAAAGCGCCAGTGACACGGAAACGCACAGGGCAAAAAGGCTTTTCTTCAGCATGACGATGGTTCCTGGGTAGAGATTCGGGGCTTCCGGAACAATTCCGGTTGCGCGTAATATAATCGTGAAACAGGAAACATGGGCCCCCGCGGCGAAAACTCACGGCAGGCCCCTGGACATGTGCCCCCTTCCCCCGGCGTTCCGTGCCGCCCCATTTTGGGGGCGGTGAATGCCCCGCACCCATCATGAGCCGCGCATGCTATATTAGGGCAGTTTTCCAAATCGGGAGTGATGCAAGATGACGAGAATCGCGATACCTGAAGGCCTGCAGAGCAAGGCGTGCGTGGTCGGGACGGGGGCGTTGGAGGAGATCCCCGCCCTCCTGCGGGAGTGCTGGCCTAACGACACGCGGCCCGTGCGGATGGTCGCGGACGGGAACACGTGGGCGGCCGCAGGCGAGAAGGTCCATTCGCTGCTGCGCGCGGCGGGCATCCCCCTGGCGGAGCCGTACATCTTCCCCGCCAAGCCAGTGCTGCACGCCGAATACCGCGGGATCGAGGCGCTGCGCCCCGTCCTGAAAGGCACCCGTCCGCTCGCAGTGGGCGGCGGCACCATCAACGACCTGGTCAAGCGCACCGCCGAGGAAATGGAGTGCGGCGGATACCTGTGCTGCGCGACCGCCTGCTCGGTGGACGGATATACCTCCTACGGCGCCGCCATCGTCAAGGACGGCCTGAAGCAGACCCTCCCCTGCGCGGCCCCGCTCGCGGTCGTCGCGGACAGCGCGGTCGTCCGCACCGCCCCCTTCGAAATGACGGCCGCGGGCTATGCGGATCTGGCCGCGAAAGTGCCCGCCGGCGCGGACTGGATCCTGGCGGACGCGGAGGGCTCGGCGCCCTTCCATCCCGTCGCCTGGGGCATGGTGCAGACGGACCTGCGCTCGTGGCTGGACGCCCCCGAGGCCCTGAAGGCGGGCGACCCCGCCCGCGCCTCCGCCCTCTTCCACGGGCTGTGCCAGACTGGCTTCGCGATGCAGGTGATGCACGATTCGCGCCCCGTCTCGGGCGCCGAGCATCTCTACTCCCATGTCTGGGAGATGCAGGACATCCGCAAGGACGGCGTGCAGCCCTCGCACGGTTTCAAGGTCGCCCTGGGCTCGCTGATCACCACCGCCCTCTTCGAGGAGGTCTTCCTGAATACGACGACGCAGGAACTGCGCGCGCTTGCCGAGGCCCCCGAGGCGATGACGCGGGAGCGCCGCCTGGCGGAGATACGGCGCTGCCTGGGCGGCACCGCCTTCGAGGATGGCGCCACCAAGGTGGCGATGGCGAAACTCCCCCTGGGCGACGCGCGGCGCGCCCGACAGGCGCGCCTCTTCGAAGTCCACGCCAGCATCGGCGGACGCCTCCGCGCGCAGCTGCTCCCCTTCGCGGAACTGCGGCGGCGATTCGCGCTCCTCGGCTGCCCCGTGGAGTTCGCGGACGTCGGCCTCACGCGGGACGCCCTGCTGCCTGCAACCTGCGCCGCAGGAATGATCCGCAACCGCTACACCATCCTCGACGTGCTCTCCGACCTCGGCGTCGCCGAGCACTACTGCGGACGGCTGGCCCGGTATTTTCAATAGTCGCAAAAAAGCAGGTGGAAATCCTGCGGGAACTCAACAGGAGAAAGAAAAATGGCCAAACTGGTTCTGAATGGTGTGCTGAAGGCGGCGGGCGTGCCGCAGGACAATGCGACGCTGGCGATCGCGGCGCGGGATCTGGAGGCGCTGACCAGGCGCCGCTTCGGCGAGGGCGCGGGCGCGGCCGCGAATTTCGTGCTGGAGCCGTCGCTGGCTTCGTACCAGGTGCGCGTCGCGGGCGGCGAACTGCTCTTCGCGGGCAAGGACGCGACGAACGTGCTCTACGCGGTCTACCACTTCTGCGAGCAGGCCCTGGGATACTTCTTCTGGGCGCCGGGCGAGGACCTGCTGGACGCCACGGGGCCCGTGGAACTCTCCGAGGGCGTCGTGGTCGAGGGGGACGTCCCCCTGATGAACATGCGCGCGATGACCCAGGAGTTCCCGTTCGACGACGAGTCGCCGCTGCTGGCGGACTGGATGGCCAAGAACCAGATGAACTGCCTCTATGTCTGGCTGAAGTACTTCGACAAGCTCGACGACGCGGGACGCCACGACTTCTGGGACCGCGGCATCGAAATCTACGCGGGGCACCACAACTTCAGCTACTGGATCCCGACGCAGATCTACGGCCACGACCATCCCGAGTGGTTCGCGATGGTCGACGGCAAGCGCATCAAGCCCTCGCCCGACAAGAACGACCTCCTGCTCTCCGAGCAGCTCTGCACCACCAACCCCGAACTCCGCAAGGAGATCGCCCGCCGCATCGTGGAGTACGCCAACGCGCATCCGCAGCTCAAGCGCATGGCGCTGATCCCGAACGACGGCTTCGGCTGGTGCGAATGCCCCGAATGCTCGAAGTTCTACGACAAGAACCACAAGGGCGACCTCTACTCGGTCTCGAAGCACGTCTACATCGCCAACGACATCTACCACGACATGGTCCGCGACGTCGCCGCGCAGGTGGCAAAGTCCCGCCCCGACCTGCGCCTCTGCTTCAGCGCCTACGTGAACTACTGCCGCCCCGGCAAGGGCATGAAACTGACGTCGAACCTGGGCATGGACTTCGCGCCCTACTGGCGCTGCATCAACCACCGCCTCGACGACCCCGCCTGCCCCATCAACTCCAAGTATGTCCGCGACCTCAAGGAGTGGGCCGCCGTGAAGGAGGGCGGCGAACTCACCGTCTACGAATACTACATGGGCGTGAACTTCTACCTCTCGCTGCCCATGATCCACCACCACGACATCTTCGCCGAAGTCAAGTTCCTCGCCTCCATCGGCGTGGACGGGCTGATGACCCAGTTCCACATCCCCCATTGGACCGTCTACGGCCTCAACTACCGCATGATGGCCGACGCCCTGCGCGGCAGGGCCGAGGCCCCCTCCGTCGCCCGCGCCCTCCAGGCCCTCTACGGCCCCGACGCCGACGAGGCGGAGGCGCTCTACATGGCGATGCGCGCCGTCGTGCAGTCGGCGGGGCCCTGCCATGTGCCGTATCCGTATTCGCTCCTGAACCGCACCCGCCTGGAGCAGTACGAGGCCCTGCTGGAGCGCGCGAAGGCGCTCCTCGCCAAGGCCCCCGAAAACCGCCTGCGCCAGGAGAATGTGATCTGGTGCGAATACATGGTGCGGTTCAAGCGAACCTTCGACCTCTACCATGAGGGCAAGGTCGGCGTCAAGGAGGTCGACGAGTTCCTCGACTGGATCCACGCCCACCAGGGCAAGGGGACCCGCGTGCTCGTCCCGCGAAAGTTCGACGTCTACTTCAACGCCTGGAAGGAGTGCATCCGCACCGGGCGCGAATGGCTCCACTTCAACATCGACTGGGAGGACGAATACGTCCGCATCCACCGCAAGTTCCTCAACGGCGTCCCCGAAGAGGAGTGCTGAGCCGCACTTGAAGGGTCTTGCTCCGGACGCCACGAAAGGCTTCCGGAGCAGGGCCGCGGAAACCGGGAGGCGCCCCCCATTTCGTCCGCCTCCCGGTGCTATATTATGCACTGCCTCCCCGAATACATGGCAACCGGGAGGTGTTCCCTTCACATGGTTGAAGGTCTTCCCATTGCAGCCAGTCAGATTTCATTGCGTGCAGAGTGACGAAAATAGGCGGCGACAACTCATCTTGTATGGAAACCGATGCGGGACGGCAGGGTGAAACCACCGACAATGTCGCCGCCCGGGGCATGATTGCCCCCGATTTCAAAAGGGATGTCCTGGAATCGGAGATTCCGAAAGACGTCCTGGAGATTCTCCTGGCGGATCGGACCACCGGAAAGAACATCCTGTGGATGTCTGACAACTACGTCCATCTGGAATCTGTCTTTGACGTCAAGATGGGGATGCGCGACGAAATCGACGCCGCGGTGATTTCCCGTCCAGACTGCAAAATCATCCGCCCCCGCGTCGACAAGAGCAAGGCCGAACAGAAGGAGCGCATCCAGAAGAAGGCCGAGGTCTTCACGCCGTCGTGGATCTGCAACAACATGATCAACGAGTTCGACGCCGCCTGGTTCGACCGCAAACCAGCTCCCTTCACCACGGAGGGGAGCCGCGACGGAGGCTGGAAGCGCCTCCCTGAAAAGGTGGAGTTCCCGAATACGGCAGAGCACACGTGGCTCGACTATGTCAACTTCCGCTGTTTGGAGATGTGCTGCGGAGAGGGGCCGTTTCTGGTCAGCCGCTACGACACGACCACGGGCGAAGTCATCCCCGTGCCGGAGCGCATCGGAATCCTGGACCGAAAGCTCCGCATTGTCACGGAAAATGTCGGCACGGTGCCTGCCGAATGGTTGAAACACGCCATCCTCGCTCTCAAGGCAACCCTCGGCTTCGAATGGCAGGGCGACAGCCTGCTCATCGCCCGCGAGAACATTCTTTACACGATGCTGGAATACTACAAGTTCTACTGCACCGACGAGCCCATTGACCACGCAACGCTCTTGGAACTCGCCGACACCATCAGTTGGAACGTTTGGCAGATGGACGGCCTGAAGGGGGTGGTCCCGATGACCTGCCATGACGAGCCATTGGCCCCCAAAAAGCCAAAGCCCGTCCAATTGGAATTGTTCGACACGGGCGCTCCAAGGAAACCGCCAAAGCAACTGCTCCTGACCAGACCTTGTCCGGGGTGCGCGCGAAAACCGCCCCTCGACGGGATCTTCCTGCACAACGGCATCTATTGCAATATCATGGACTGGGACGAAAACAAACCGTTCCGCTATGTTGACCTGATCAAGATGAATCAGGAGAAGCGAAATCGCACGAAGGAAAGGTCGTCGCCACCTCGTCGAAAGGATTCGGAGCCATGAGCGAACTTCCCGACACCAGGCCGCTTGACGAAATCATCGTCGGGCGCGTCGAGCCGCGCATCTATGCGTTTCTCACGGCCACCGTCCCCCGCTACCTCAAGGTCGGCGACACCTATCGCCCCGTCCCCGTGCGAATCGCCGAATGGCAGCGGCACTTCACTATCGACGAGACCCGCGACGTCTGGGACTGGCCTGCCGTCCTCGACGGCGAGGTTTTCTTCCGCGACTACTCGGTCCACCAGTATCTGCAGGACGGCAAGAGCCTGATCCGCCTGGACAAATCTGCGCTGGCCGCCATCGCGGGCGGCAAAGACCTCTATTTCTCGAACGAGTTCTTCCTGGATGCCCGCAGGGAGCACGTCGAAGAGGCCCTCGCGGACATCCGGCATGACCACGCGCATTCCCTGGGCAAGTATTCGTTCTACAGCGTCAAGGACATCGGCAATGGAACCGAAGACGAACCGGAGCCGACGCCCGTGGATTTGCAGCTTCGCCCGAACCAGGCCGAGGCGGTTGCGAGCTTCAAGCGGGCGGTCGGCGCGGGACGCACGAATCTCCTGATGTACGCTGTCATGCGCTTCGGCAAGACGGTGGCGTCGCTCCAATGCGCGCGGGAAATGGACGCCCGTTTCGTGGTCGTCGTCTCCGGCAAGGCGGACGTGGCGCGCGAATGGCGGAACACCGTCCTGGGTTTCACGGACTTCCGGAACGACTACGTCTTTCTTTCGCGGAAGGATCTGGACGCCAAGTACACCCGCGTCACCGAAGAACTGGACGCAGGCCACAAGGTGGTGCTTTTCGCGACGCTCCAGGACCTTCAGGGCGACGCGATCAAACCGCGCCACGAGCAGATTTTCGCGAACCAGATTGACCTGCTCGTCATCGACGAGACCCACTTCGCCGCCCGCGCCGAGGAATACGGCAAGGCGCTGCGGGTCCCTGCGAAATACAAGATGGCGGACGTCGCCGAAGAGACCGACGCAGCGGACGCGGCCACCGCCGTCAAGGCGCTCGACGCGAAAGTCCGGCTCCATCTCTCCGGAACCCCCTACCGCATCCTGATGGGGAGCGAATTCCAGAAGGAGGACATCGTTTCCTTCTGCCAGTTCACGGACATCCTCGACGAGCAGCGCAA
>JAEEXV010000049.1 GCA_016287975.1 Lentisphaeria bacterium
CGATGCTGACCGGGGCGGGGATGCTGAAGGCCGGCAGCCCCTGCATCGACGCGGGGAGCGCGGCGGACGCGCCCGCCGCCGACCTCTTCGGCAACGCCCGCCCCGCCGGGAACGCCCCCGACATCGGCTGCCACGAGTTCCTGGACACCGATTCCGACGGCATCCCGGATTTCCTCGAAGGCGCGGCGGGCCTCCTCCCCGGCGGCGACGCGGACAACGACGGACTGACGAATTTGCAGGAGTACCTCCTCGGCACGGACCTGCACCAGGCTGACACCGACGGCGACGGCATCGCGGACGCCGCCGAGATCGCGCAGGGCTTCGACCCGCTCCTCCCGACAAGGCGCATCTATGCCAGCCCGTCCGGGAATGACGCCGACGACGGGAGCACCGCAGCCACAGCGAAGCAGACCCTGGCGGCGGCGGTCGCGGCGGCGAAGCGCGCCGGATGCGAGAACGTCGTCGCGGTCGCGCCGGGGACCTACCGGGGCGCGGGGAACCAGGGCCTGGACTTCGACGGCTTCGACATCAAGATGGTCGGGACGGCGGGTGCGGCGCAGACCATCGTCGACCTGGAGGGCGCGGGGCCGTTCCTGTCGCTGTCCCACGCGGAGACCCTCGCGAGCCGCCTGGAGGGGCTGGCCGTCCGGAACGGCTACGCGGCCTCGGGCGGCATCGCGGTGCATTTGCAGAACGCCTCGCTGGAGATCCGGGCGTGCGCCTTCGAGTTCAACCGCTCGGGGCGGAAGGTCGTCTACGACTGGGGCGACGGCTACGTGGATGCCTGGTGGGAGGACGCGGATTCGACGGCGGCGGTCTGCGCCATCGGCGCGCCGGTGCGCATCACGGGCTGCCTCTTCCGCGGCAACGCCTCGACACAGCCGGAGATGTGGTGGGGCGGGGAGATCGCCAACGCCGGCGCCCTCCTCCTGCGCGATTCCGAGGGCAGCGTCGTCGAGCGCTGCGACTTCCTGGGGAACAGCGGGGCCGGCGCGGGTGCCATCGCGCTGGAGGGGGCGTCCGCCGACATCATTGCCTCGCGCTTCCTGCGCAACCTCTCGCTGGGCAACGGCGGCGCGGTCGCGGCGGCCTGCGGGTGGGACGGCGGATGGGATCCCGTCCCGTCCACCGCCGCCTTCACCAACTGCCTGCTGCTGGGGAACCGGGCGCAGTCCGACGGCTCGGACCTGGACTTCGGCGAGGGGTGTCGGGCGCGCCTCCTCCACACGACCGTCGCGGGCGGCTTCGCGCGGGGCGGCCACGCCATCCGGCTTGGCGGCGACAGCACAATCATCAACAGCATCATCGCGGGGAGCGCATCCCTGGCGGAGGGGATCTCTTTCACGGCGCGTGGGAACTGCACGCCGGACGACTGGTCGGCGTACGGGACGGGCAACCTCTCCTCCGCCCCGATGCTGACGGGGGCGGGGATGCTGAAGGCCGGCAGCCCCTGCATCGACGCGGGGAACGCGGCCGACGCGCCCGCCGCCGACCTCTTCGGCAACGCCCGCCCCGCCGGCAGCGCCCCCGACATCGGATGCCACGAGTTCCTGGACACCGACGCGGACGGCATACCGGACTTCCTCGAAGGAAGCGGCGTGCTTCCGAACGGCGACGCCGACAGCGACGGCCTCACGAATCTGCAGGAATACCTCCTCGGGACCGGGCTCTTCGCCGCCGACACCGACGGGGACGGCATTGCGGATGGCGCCGAGGCGGCGCAGGGCGACGATCCCGCGTGGCCGACGCGGACCATCCACGTCTCGCCCTCGGGCAGCGACGCCAGCGACGGCCTCACGGCGGCGACCGCGAAGGCGACCTTCGCCGCCGCGCTGGAAGTGGCGCACGACGCCGCGTTTGAGAACGTCGTCCTCGCCGCCGCCGGGACCTACGCCGGGGCGGGCAACCGCGGCCTGGACTTCGAGGGCTTCGACGTCATCCTGCGCGGCGCCTCCGCCGCCGGCGCCGTCGTCGACCTTGAGGGCGCGGGGCGCTTCCTGTCGCTGGTGAACGGCGAGGGGCCGGGGAGCCGCCTCGAGCGCCTGCTCATTCGCAACGGCGCCGCAGACAAGGGCACCGCCATCTTCATCCAGGGCGGCGCGCCCGTCATCAGGGAATGCGCCTTCACCGGGTGCGTCGCCTCCGACGGCGGCGCCGTCTATGTCGAAGGCCGGGGCGGCACCCGTCTGGAGGAGTGCCGCTTTGAGGGGAACCGCGCCGGCTCCGGCGCGGCCGTGAACGTCGGGCGGGACGGCGGCGTGGCCATGGAGGGCTGCCTCTTCCAGGGCAACTACGCCACCGGCGGCGGCGGGGCGCTTTTCATCTTCCGGGGGGCTGTGCAGGCATTGCGCTGCCGCTTCCTCCACAACCTCGCGCGGAACGACGGCGGGGCCGCATATCTTCGCGACGAGGAGGCCTCCGCCGCCTTCGCGGACTGCCTGTTCCTGGGCAACCGGTCGCTCTCCTCCAGTTCCGCCCTCCACGGCAACCACTGGCAGCAGCAGGTCGAACTCGTCAACTGCACCTTCGCGGGCGGCGGCGCGGCGAACCGCCTCGCCTGCCACTTCGAGGGCACGGCGCGCCTCGTCAACACCATCCTGCACGAGGGATTCAGCCATCCGGAAGAGCGTCCGCCGACAGTTGCCTCAAGTGTCGTGGCGACGGCGGCGCAGGCCGCCCTGGGAAGCGGCAACCTCGTCGCCGACCCGATGCTGACCGGCGCGGGGATGCTGAAGGCCGGAAGCCCTTGCATCGACGCGGGGAGCGCGGCGGACGCCCCCGCCGCCGACCTCTTCGGCAACGCCCGCCCCGCCGGCAACGGCTCCGACATCGGCTGCCACGAGTTCCTGGACACCGACGCCGACGGCATCCCGGACTTCCTGGAAGGAAATGGTGTGCTTCCCGACGGCGACGCGGACGGCGACGGCCTCACGAACATCGCGGAGTATCTCCTCGGCACAAATCTGAATGCCGCCGACACCGACGGCGACGGCATCGCGGACGCCGCCGAAGCGGCGCAGGGCCACGATCCAGCGTGGCCGACGCGGTTCGTCCATGTCTCACCCTCCGGAAATGACGCCGCCGACGGCCTCACGACAGCGACCGCGAAGGCGACCTTCGCCGCCGCGCTGGAGCTGGCGCGCAACTGCGCGCACGAGAACGTCATCCTTGCCGCCGCCGGAACCTACACCGGTGCGGGGAACCGCGGGCTGGACTTCGACGGCTTCGACATCAAAATCGTCGGGACGGCGGGGGCGGCGCAGACGGTCGTCGACCTGGAGGGCGCGGGACGCTTCCTGTCGCTGACCCATGCGGAGACGACTGCAAGCCGCCTGGAAGGCCTGACCGTCCGGAACGGCTATGCCGCGTCATACGGCATCGCAGTGCATCTGGAGGGCGCGTCGCTGACCATCAGGGGATGTGCTTTCTGGAACAACCGTTCTGGCAGGAGAATTGTGTCCGAATGGGGCGTTGATTGGGAGGATGCAAACAACACGGCGGCGCTTCGGGTCGTCTCCGGTTCGGTTGACGTGGCTGACACGACCTTTGAGGCCAATGCCTCCGCGCCTTCCGGCTATGTTGACTATTCCATGATGTGGGACGGGGGCAACGCCGGCGCCGTGATGATGGACGAGGCAGTCAACTGCCGCTTCGCCAGATGCCGTTTCCTCGACAACAATGGCACCGGCGCAGGGGCGGTGTTCTCGGTCGCCTCGGAAGCCCGATTCGACGCCTGCCGCTTCATACGCAACCATTCCTGGGACTGCGGCGGAGGAGTGTCCGCCGCATCAAGGGAGACTTACGACAATCTGACGGAAGACTGGGTGACAACAGGGAGCACACTGTTGTTCACGAACTGCCTGTTCCTGGACAACCAGGCGAATTCCGGGGCGTCGGACATTCATTTGTCTCCGCAATGCAATGCAGCCCTTGTCAACTGCACCCTGGCAGACGGGGAATCCGGCAACGGAACCGCGCTGCACATCGACGGCGGCTTTGCGGCGTTGAACACCATCGTGTCGGGCCATGTGAGCATCGCGTCAGGCGTCACCCCGTCGGCAGACGGATGCTGTTCGTCGGATGACTGGACTGCCTACGGCAATGGAAACTTCCAGGCGAATCCGATGCTGACGGAGGCGGGGATGCTGCGGGCTGGAAGCCCCTGCATCAATTCAGGAATCACGCAGGGAGCGCCAACTACGGACATCGACGGGGTTCCCCGCCCGGCGGGAAACGGCGTCGACATCGGATGCCAGGAGTTCAGCGACCAGGACGGCGACGGAATCCCCGACAATCTGGAATTGGCGGCGGGAATGAACCCGTCCTACAGCGGCGACGCGGGCGGAGACCAGGACGGAGACGGACTGGCGAACCTGGTGGAATACCTTGCGGGCACGTCCATCGGCGATGCGGACAGCGATGCGGACGGCCTTGCGGATGGCGAGGAGCTGCGCCTGGGCCTCAATCCCTTAAGACCGACGGCGGCGGTCTTCGTCGATGCCGCCAATGGGAATGATTCGTACGCTGGCGTTTCGCCGCTTCTGCCCAAGGCTTCGCTTTCGGCCGCAATGGCGGCATTGCCGCCGGCGGGGGTGGAATTCGCCGTGCTTGTGGCGCCAGGGGTGTATTCAGGTCCGCTCAACCGGAATCTCTCCTTCGGCGGGCGCGATGTCGTCCTTCGCTCGCTTCAGGGCGCTTTCTTCACCGTTGTGAACCTGGGCATGGAGGGCAGGTTTTTGGCGGCGGAAGACGGCGAGACCGAATCGGCCAGGATTGACGGCTTCCACATTCGGGGCGGATGCGCCGAACAGGGCGGCGCCCTGCTGGTCAGGAATTCGGGGCTTTCCGTCGAGAACTGCATCATGGAAGGAAACCGCGCGACGCATGGCGCGGCCATCCACGCCGCCAATTCCGCCCTGCGGCTTTGCAATGTCCTGCTGGACGGGAATTCAGGCATGACTTCCACCCCGGCGGCCACCTTGGAAATGTCCGGCGGCACGACGACCATGGTGAACTGCACATTGCGCCAAAGCGCCGGCGGGACTTTGGTCTCGGGCAGCGGCGCCTTGTCCATGACGAACACGATTGTGGCGGGAGGCCTGTCGGGGCCAGCGGTGTCGGCGGCCTATTGCTGCACGGCCACCCTGCTTTCCGGAGAGGGCAACATTGGCGGCGACCCAGGACTGCTCCCCAACGGATACCTTGCGGACAGTTCGCAGTGCATTGACGCTGGAACGGCCTCAGGCGCGCCTTCGAGGGACCTTCATGGTCTTTCGAGACCCGCAG
>JAEEXV010000050.1 GCA_016287975.1 Lentisphaeria bacterium
AGGCACGCGCCCGCGGGCGCGGCGCGCCCCTTCGGCGAGACGGTCGCGAACTCCACGCCGCGCCCGCTCACCTTCAGCGGCACCGACTCGTGCAGCGCGACGGTCTGCTCGCCCGCGTCCTCGACGCCCGCGACGCCGTCGGCGTCGTAGGGGAACCGGAAGAGGATGGCGGGCTGTTCGCCGCCCTTCTTGTCCTCGTAGGCCTGGCCCTGCGCCAGCATCCTGCGCGCGGCCTCGACATGCTTCGCGGACTGCGTCGTCTGGTAGAAGATCGGCTCGTCGTATCCGAGGCCGAGCCACTCCATCACCTCCAGCAGCGCCTGGATGGCCTCGGGAGTCGAGCGCGCCAGGTCGGTGTCCTCCACCCGCAGCAGGAAAGTCCCCTGCTCATGCCGCGCATACAGCCAGTTGAAGATCGCCGCGCGGATATTGCCAATGTGCACCTGCCCCGTCGGCGACGGCGCAAAACGAACTCTCACTCCCATAACGATGCTCCTCAATGGAAAGGGCCATCCCCCAAAACGTCAGACGCCTTAATATAGCGCAACACCCCGCCATCCTGGACGGGCGCGCCCATTTTACACCGCCGCGCACTCCGCCGCCTGCAGCTGCCGGCGCGTCCACTGCCAGAGGTCCCGCCAGTTGTCGTCGGGGAGGCCCGGGAAGTCGCCGCCCGCCGCCATGCGAAGCAGCAGTTCGCATTGCGCGCGCTCGGAGGCGGGCCGCCCCTCCAGATTCAGGACGCCCGCCTCCTCCAGATAGACCAGCCCGAGGCCCGTCAGGACGCCCTCCGGAAGCGGGCGGCCGTTCACCAGGCGCACGAGCGCCACCTGCATCGCGCGGTAGAAGCGCGGCATCGCCAGATGCGGCAGGACATTGGCGAGCGCGAAGCCCGACAGCCAGCATGCCGCCTGGAACGCCTCCGGCGACTGCGCCACCCCCGCGTAGTCCGCTGTCACCTCGGCGCGCTGGCTGTAGCAAAGCTCCCCCGACGATCGGCGATAGGCGACGTTCACCTCCTGGAAGAGGTCGAAGAAACGGTAGCTGCGTCGGCTGATGGTGGACGGCTGCCGCAGGAAGAACGACATCTGCCCCTCGGTCGGGGAGATGCCGTTGATGATCAGCGCGTGGTCCTGGTAGGGCGTCTTGCGCAGCACCAGCAGTTCCGTCACCTGTTCCGCCGTCTCCGCCATCACTCCTCCGGGAAGCCCGCCGCGCGCCCCACGATCCCCCACAACTCCGCGCTGTGGCGCAGAACCGCCTCCCACAGCGCGTTGCGCTCGTAGTCCACGCCGCCGTCGCGCTTCTCCACGCGGTCCAGCAGTTCCTCCACCTGCCGCTGGCGCTGCTGCGCCGCCGCGAAGCCCGTCTTGGCGGCGGCGAGGCGGCGGCGGAACTCGCCCGCCTTCCCCGCCTGGATCGCCCCCAGGGCCGCCATGTAGTCGTCGAGCGCGGTCGCCAGCAACGGCGGCGAGGTGCGCTTCAGATACAGCAGGCGGTTCATCAGGGTCGTGAGCGCCCGATTGTCGAGCTTGTAGGATTCCAGGAGTTCAGGGAGCTGTTCCATCGGGATCAGGCGCACCCCCATCGACGAGTCCGCGTCGAGCACGGGGATCGCGGAGAGTTCCTTGAGTTCCTCGGCGATGGTCTCGGCGTCGTTTCGGAAGCGCCCGCTGCTGGCGCGCTCGCGGGCCTGGCGTTCATACCACTGCTGCATCGTCTCGCCCTCGCGGAAGGCCCCCTCCCCCAGCGCCTCCTGGAGGGCATCCATGCAGCGGTTCCCGTCCACCAGTTCCAGCCCCCACCACGTCGTCAGCAGTCCAGGCAGATTCCGAGTCGCGTTCTCCAGGCAGTTCAGCAGCAGGTCGCAGTGCACCAGATACAGGCGGAAGAGCACTGGCGAGGTGGTCGCCACGGGATGCTCGACGAGCCGCTCGACCCTCGGATACACCCCCGCCGCGAACTGCCGACGGGGCACCCGGAAGTCAGGGAGGTAGATGCCGCGCGCGCCCTTGCCCGCATAGAGCATCCGCTGCGTCAGCGCCACCGCCAGGAACTCCATCGCGGGCGTCGGGCGCATCCGACGGCGCTTCAGGAGAAACGCGGCGCGGCGCGCGACCAGCCCGCGGAACAGCCGCAGGGTCAGTTCGTCGATGCTCCCCGTCCCGTCCACGACAATGCGGTCCAGCCGTTCATCGCCAGGCTGGACGGGGCGATGCAGCACGAATACCTCCAGCCGCACGGGCGGCGGCAAGGGGGTCTTGAGGAGCCCGTCCACCTCGCGCGAACACAGCTGGAACAGCGTCGTCACATTCCACAGTTCCGTGGACGTGGGCGCATGGATGGCGGCGTTTTCGGCCCCCAGGACCTGCCGTGCCTCGCCCTCAGGCTCGGCGCCGTGCGCCAGCAGCAGGAGCATCCCCCCCAACAGGATGGCCAGGCGCCATCGGCTCATGCGTTCAGCTTCGCGTCCGCCGCCAGCACCTTCTCGCGGCGCGCCTTGCGCTCCGCCGCGAGTTTCTCGCGCAGCGCTGCGTCGCCGACGGCGAGGATCTCCGCCGCCAGGAGCCCCGCGTTGGTCGCGCCGCCGGAGCCGACGCCGACCGTCGCCACGGGGATGCCGCCAGGCATCTGCACCGTCGAGAGCAGCGCGTCGAGGCCGTTGAAGGAGCCGCCCTCCACGGGAATCCCGATCACGGGCAGCAGCGTGTGCGCGGCCACCGCGCCCGCCAGGTGCGCGGCCCCGCCCGCCGCCGCGATCAGCACGCCGTAGCCGTTCGCCGCCGCCTGTTCCGCGAAGTCGCAGACGATCTCCGGCGTGCGGTGCGCCGACATCACCCGCACCGTCGTCTCGACGCCCAGCCCGCGCAGGGTGTCGATGCACTTCTGGATCTTCGGCAGGTCCGAATCGCTGCCCATCAAAACCGCGGCTTTCAATGCCATGGATGCATTCTCCTTTGCTTGTCAATCAGGGTGGTTCATTTGTGCGCGGCGTTCCCCGCGAAGGGTGCCTGGCGCTGGCGGAAATCGGGGACGAAGCCCGGGTCGCCGCAGTCGGGCTGAATGAAGACGCGGCGGAAGCCCAGTTCCTGCACATGCGCGACGACGCGGGCGTACTCCTCGTCCGTCACCATGCGGTCGAAGCGCTTGCGGCGCAGGCATTCGGGCATCGGGCGGAACTGGCGCATCACGGACAGCGGCAGCCCGTCGCCGAAGTCCGCGTGGAGCTGGTCCAGCACCGCGAGGCTGTTTTCGATTTCGCCAGGCAGCACCAGATGGCGCACCAGCACGCCATGGGTGGCGGGCATCACGCCCTCCGCGTCGAAGGGCCGCAGGAAGCCCAGGCGCTCCACCAGGAAGCGGATGCCGTCGCGCGCCAGCGACGGATAACGGGCGTCCCCCATGCACTCCCGCGCGAGTTCCGGCGAGGCGTACTTGAAGTCCGGCAGGAAGATGTCGAGGCATTCGGCCTGCTCCTGGAGGCGTTCCGTCAGGAAATACCCCGAACTGTTCCAGATCCACGGCAGGGCGCAGCCCGCCGCGCGGACGCGCCGCACCAGTTCGCGGATGTGCGGCCAGAAGTGCTCTGGCGTCACCAGGTTCAGGTTGCGGACGCCCTGCCCCGCCAGCGCCAGCACCCGCGCCGACGCCTCCTCCAGCGTGAGTTCGTCCCCCAGGTGTTCGCTGGAAAGCTGGTAGTTCTGGCAGAAGAAGCAGCCGCAGCCGCAGCCCGTGAAGAAGATCGTCCCCGAGCCGTCCCGCCCGACCAGCGGCGGCTCCTCGCCCCAGTGCGCGCCGATGGAGGCGATGCGCAGCGCCGCCGTCTCGCCGCAGCGCCCGCGCCGCCCCGCCAGGCGGTCGACGCTGCAGCGTCGGGGGCAGAGTTCGCAGCGCTGGTATTCCTGGAAGGGCGTCTCCATCAGCGGTACTCCTTCAGGTCGGCGTAGCGGAGCGCCGTCCCCCCGAACAAATCCAGCGCGCTGCCCACGGTGAAGTCGATGCGCCCGCCGCCGACGCGGCCGATGGCCTCGATGTCCGCCAGCGAATGGATGCCGCCCGCGTAGGTCACGGGCACCTGGCACCACTCCGACAGCCGTGACACCAGCGCCGCGTCGATGCCGGACTGGCGCCCCTCCACCTCCACCGCGTGGATCAGGAACTCGCAGCAGTGCTCCTCCAGCATCGCGAAGGCCTCCCGCGACAGCGCCAGCTTCGTCAGCCGCTGCCAGCGGTCGCACGCCACCGCATAGCCGCCCGCGCCGTCTGGACGGCACGACAAGTCCAGCACCAGCCGCTCCCGAGGCACCGCCCGCGACAGCGCCGTGAGCCGCGACGGCGAGAACTCCCCGTCCTCGAAGAGATACGAGGTCACGATCACCTGCGCCGCCCCCGCCGACAGCCACTCCGCCGCATTCCCAGGCGTCACCCCGCCGCCCAGCTGCAGGTTCCCTGGCGAGACCGCCAGCGCCTCGCGCGCAGCCTCGTCGTTGCCCGGCCCCAGCTTAATCACGTGGCCGCCAGCCAGCCCGTCCCGCGCATACAGCCCCGCATAGTAGGACGGCGGCTGCTCCGCGACGAAGTTCGTCGCGGGCGCATTCGCCGTATCCGAGAGCGTCGCCCCCACGATCTGCTTCACCCGCCCCTGATGCAAGTCGATGCACGGACGAAAGCGCATGGCCGCTATCCCTCCTGCGGGCGCCCCGCGTCCGCCATGCTGCGGCGCACTGGCCCGACGTAGATCTGGCGCGGGCGCACGATCTTGCTTTCGCTGTTGTCGCGCTGCTCCAGCCACTGCGCGATCCATCCTGGGAGGCGGCCGATGGCGAACATCACGGTGAACATGTTGGTGGGGATGCCCATGGCGCGGTAGGTGAGCCCCGTGTAGAAGTCCACGTTGGGGTAGAGGTGGCGCTCCTGGAAATAGGGGTCGGCGAGCGCCGCCGCCTCCAGTTCCTGCGCCAGATCCAGCAGCGGGTCGTCCGCGTTCATGTGCTCGATCACCGTCTTGCAGATCTTCTTCGCCACGCGGGCGCGGGGGTCGTAGGTCTTGTAGACCCGATGCCCGAAGCCGAACAACTTGAAGGGATCCGACTTGTCCTTCGCCTTCTCGATCAGCACGTGCACTGGCTCGCCGTTCCGCAGCAGCCGTTCCAGCATCTCGATGACCATCTGGTTCGCGCCGCCGTGCAGCGGCCCCCACAGCGCGCACACCCCCGCCGAGATCGACGCATACAGGTTCGCCTGCGAGGAGCCCACCGCCTTCACCACCGAGGTCGAGCAGTTCTGCTCGTGGTCCGCGTGCAGGATCAGCAGCTGGTTCAGCGCGCGCGTGATCACGGGATCCGGCGAATAGCCGTTCACAGGCGTGTGGAACATCATGTTCAGGAAGTTCTCGCAGTAGCGCAGGTCCGAGCGCGGATAGACGATCGGCTGCCCCATGTTCTTCTTGTAGGAGAAGGCCGCGATCGTGCGCAGTTTCGACAGCAGCCGCGCCACCGTGATGTCGATCGCCTCCCCAGGGTTGCTCTCCAGTTCAGGATAGAAGGTCGAGAGCGACACCACCATCGCCGACAGGATCGCCATCGGGTGCGCGTGGTCGGGATACAGCGAGAAGAAGTTCCGCATGTTCTCGTGCAGCAGCGAGTGCAGGTTCATCAGTTTGCTGAAGGCGTTGTACTCCGTCGGCGTCGGCAGGAAGCCGTGCACCAGGAGATAGGCCACCTCCAGGAACGAGCAGTGCTCCGCCAGTTCCTCGATGTCGTAGCCGCGGTAGCGCAGGATCCCGCGCTCCCCGTCCACGAAACTGATGTTGCTCTCGCAGCACGCTGTGTTCACCAGGAACGGATCGTAGGTGATCATCCCGGTCTGCCTGCGCAGCTGGCGCATGTCGAGGGCGTGCTCGCCCTCGGAACCCTCCAGAATGGGCAGTTCCAGTTCTTTGCCGTCATACGACAGCTTCGCCCGGCCGGTCTCTTTGGCGAAGGACATATCTCTTTCTCTCGCTACATGATTTGAAACAATGTGCCGCAGGCCCCGAAACCTTTCCAGGACACCTCGGCGGATGCGCGCTTAATATAATCCGTGCAATGCCAAGCGGCGGCGTCCAAAGTCCTGCGGCCGCCCCAAAGTCCAAAGTCCAAAGTCCTGCGGCCAAAGTCCAGCGTCCAAAGTCCAAAGTCCTGCGGCCAAAGTCCAAAGTCCAGCGTCCAAAGTCCAAAGTCCTGCGGCCGCCCCAGCGTCCAAAGTCCTGCGGCCGCCCCAGCGTCCAAAGTCCAGCGTCCAAAGTCCAAAGTCCTGCGGTCGCCCAAAAGTCCAAAGTCCAGCGGCCAAAGTCCAAAGTCCTGCGGCCAAAGTCCTGCGGCCGCCCAAAAGTCCAAAGTCCTGCGGCCAAAGTCCAAAGTCCTGCGGCCGCCCAAAAGTCCAAAGTCCAGCGTCCAAAGTCCTGCGGCCGCCCCAAAGTCCAAAGTCCAGCGTCCAAAGTCCAAAGTCCTGCGGCCGCCCCAAAGTCCAAAGTCCTGCGGCCGCCCCAAAGTCCAAAGTCCTGCGGCCGCCCCAAAGTCCAAAGTCCTGCG
>JAEEXV010000051.1 GCA_016287975.1 Lentisphaeria bacterium
CCGAAGGGACCAAAGGGACCAAAGGGACTAAGGGACCGAAGGGATTCAGCGAGGGGGGATTCGCTTTTTTGTCGGTGTCGTCATTCAACCATCCAACCCAATCGAAGGAGTGTAAACCATGATTCAACCTGAAACTGCCAAGGCGCTGGTTGCCCTCGGTGCTTTTTGTTCGTTCGGCCTGGCCGCGCTGGGATCCGCGATTGGCTGCGGGCTTGCGGCCGCCTCCGCCATCGGCGCGTGGAAGCGCTGCTATGCGCAGGGCAAGCCCGCCCCGTTCCAGTTGACGATTCTGACGGGTGTGCCGATGTCCCAGACCTTCTACGGCATGGTGCTGATGAACTCGATCGTTGCAATCCAGCCGCAGTATTGGCTGGCCGCGCTCGTGCTGGGGCTTCTGGGCGGGCTCGGCATCGGGGCCTCGGCTGCCTACCAGGGCCGTGCCGCCGCGGGCGCCTGCGATTCCTTCGCCGAGACCAACCAGGGCTTTGCGAACAACCTGCTGGCGCTGGGCGTCGTGGAGACCATCGCCATCTTCGTCATGGTCTTCGGGCGCATGTTCATCGGCAAGATCGGCGCGTAAGGCGCACACTGGCCCTGGGGGGTGATCCATGAGCGAACTGACGCTGTTGCTGTTGTTCCTGGGGCTGCTGATCGCGGGGTGCATCGTCTGCAGCAAGATCTCCTCGCGCTTCAGCATGCCAGGCCTGCTGGTCTTCCTGCTGATCGGCCTGCTGGTCGGCATCGCGGTCCCGAACAAGGAGGCCCTGGCGCCTGAGCTCTTCGTGCCGATCTTCCAGAAGCATTCGGTCGGGCTGGTGGCGGACCGCGTGGGGGGCTTCCTCAGCTGGGAGGTCGCCAATGCCATCGGCACCGTCGCGCTGGTCTTCATCCTCTTCTCGGGGGGATATGATTCCGACTGGAAGGCCTTCCGCCCCGTGCTGCTGCCAGGCGGCGTGATGGCGACGGCGGGCGTCTTCCTGACCGCCCTGATGCTGGGCCTGCTGGGCTTCGTGTGCTTCTGGCGGCTGACGCCCGTCGGCCAGGAAGTCCGCTTCCTGCTGACCTGCCTGCTCTTCGGGGCGGTGATTTCGTCCACGGACGCCTCGGCGGTCTTTTCGATATTGCGTTCAAAGAAGATCGGTCTGCAGGGCGAACTGCGGCCGCTGCTGGAACTTGAATCGGGGTCGAACGACCCGATGGCGACCTTCCTGACGATGTTCTTCGTGGGGATGCTCGCGGGCGGCGGCGGGAGCGTGAGTGGCTGGCGCGTGCTGACGCTGGTGCCGTGGTTCGTGTGGAAGATGGCGGGCGGCATCGGGGTCGGGCTGCTGGTCGGGCGGCTGGCGGCGTGGCTCTTCAACCACCTGCGCCTCGACTACGACGGCCTCTACTATGTGCTTGGAACGGGGGTGGCGCTCATCGCCTACGCGCTGGCGGATGCGCTGGCGGCCAACGGCTTCATGGCGGTCTATGTCGCAGGAATGTGGATGGGAAACCACCATTTCCTCTTCCACAACAGTTTCGGGCGCTTTGCGGACGCCATCGCGTGGCTGATGCAGGTGCTGCTCTTCACGATGCTCGGCATCAAGGCGAATCTCAGGCTGCTGTGGGAACTCAAGTGGGTCGGGCTCGGCATGGCGCTCTTCCTGATGCTGGTCGCGCGGCCTGCGGCGACCTTCCTGTGCCTCTGCGGACGGCGGTTCTCGCTTCCGGCAAAGGCCCTGACCAGTTGGGTGGGGCTCCGCGGCGGCGCCCCCATCATGCTGGCCACCTACGCCATGATGAACCGCAGCCGAATGCCGGTGCTCGACTGGCAGGACGGCCTCAATACCGCCGACGCCATCTTCGCGCTGGTCTTCATCATGGTGCTGCTTTCGGTCGTCTGCCAGAGTTTCACCATCATGCCGCTGGCGCGGCTGCTGCATCTGGATGCGCCGCTGAAGGTCTCGGCGCCTGCGCCGATTGTCTTCGAGGAAATGAATTCGCGGCTGAGCCCCGACGCCAGCGACTTCGCGGGGACGCGCCCGCGCGAGTTCATCGTGAACCCTGGCTCGGACTTCTGCGGGCGGGAAATCCGAAACTTCGGACTGCCGCCAGACGCCTTCATCGTGATGGTGCAGCGCGGCCTGAAGTATATCGTCCCCCATGGCAACACGGTCATCCAGGAGGGGGACACGCTGACGATACTGGGGCCTGAGGCGCAGTTGCGCGAGATGGAGGTGCGCTTCCGCAGTTCTGCGGGCAAGTGAAAACGACGGGAGGATCGGAGATGGTTGGCAGGAATGTCGCGATGGTATTGCTGGCGCTGGCGGGAATGCTCTTCGCGGAACCCGCGAAGAACGCCGTCAATGCCGTGCGGAGTTGCGTGCTGATCCATGGCGAGGATGGGGACGGGACGGGTTTCCTGGTGCGGTCTCCAGACGGGCAGGGCGTCGAGGTCGTGACCTGCAACCACGTGATTCTGGAGGCGGGCCATGCGGTCATCCGCGACATGGACGGGCATGAACTGAAATGGAGCCGCGTCCATTCGCACCCGAAACTGGATCTGGCGTGGGTGCCGATCGACGGCGGGCTGCCAGAGGGGGCGCCGTGCCTGGCAGTGGCCAGGTCGGTGACGGCGCTGCCGCTGGAGTCTCCGATTGTCTGCTATGGCGACAGCAACGGCGAGGGGGTCGTCGTCGGCAGCGCGGGGCGGCTTCTGGGGATCGGCCCCGAGAACATCGAGGTGGATGCGCAGATGGTCATGGGCAACAGCGGCGGGCCGATTGTGAACGCGCAGGGCGAGGTCCTCGCCGTCGCGTCGCATTTGATTGAACTGGACGACGACAAGGAATGGGAGGTGCGCGGCACGCGTTTCGCCAAGGGCGAGGGCCGTCCCGCGCGGCGCTTCGCGATCCGCCTCGACAATGTCCGCCGCGTCGAGGTGCCCGCATATTCGCGCGCGGCCGTCGACGCGGATGCGGCGCGCTATCTCAAGGTCTCCGAGGCGGTGGACAAATTGACGGATTTGCTGGATGAACTGGAGGGCGAGGAGGAGAAGGGCAAGCAGAAGGGGGAGAAGGTCGGGAGGAAGTCGGCGCGCCGTCGCCGCATCGGCAAGGCATCCGAATCCGCCGCGGCGGCGGAAAAACCGGAAGAGAAGCGGAAGACGCCGCGGGAGAAGATCGAGGAGTTCTTCCTGGAGAATACTTTCTTCTATTATCCGTTCGAGAAGTGGAATCTTCCGTATTTTGCCCAGGAATACCGCGAGTGGCCTGAGATTCTGCAGGAGGTGTCGTCGGAGGTGCTGGGCAAGGCGCCATCCTTCGCGCGGACGTGGTTCTCCTACCGCCCGATCCATGAGTTCGCCAAGGAGGCAGGCAGGCGCTGGGACGCCGAGCATGTGGTCGGGCTGATCGAGGCGGGCGAACTCAAATGGGACCAGCGCTACCTGACGAGCGAGTTGATGGGCGGCAAATACACGATTCTGCATGCCGCCGCCATCTGCGGCGAACTGCGGCGGATGTGCGAACTGGCGCGGCCTGGCAACCGCCATTGGACGCCTGGGCATTGCGCCGAACTGCTGGCGACGCCAGGAAGCGGCTGGTATGACCTTGTCTATTATGCGGTGTGCACGCCGCAGCCGATGGGGAGCGAGGAGGTGCGCTTCGTCGTCGAGAACGGGCCCCGCCTCAAGGCCGTTGACAAGGATCTGGTGGAGGCGCTTGCCTATGTGGCGGTGGCTGAACCGCTGGCGGAGGGGGAGTACGCGGGCCTCTATCGCGGACAGGCGCCCGCATACGCGGAATACCGCCGTGTCTTCGAGGACGGGCGGCTGAAGATGCTCGAATATCTCGTCAAGGAATGCGGGGTGCCGACGGAGGCGCGGCTCTCCGCATTTTTCAACTCCCATTGGTCGACGGCCTTGACGCTGAAACTGGTGGAATTGGGCGCGAAGGTGGATTTCCAGCGTGCGGACGACCATCTGACTCCGCTCCACTATGCCTGTTCTGCAGGCAGGACGGAGGTCGTGAAGGCGCTGCTGGAGAAGGGGGTGTCGGTGTCGGCGGAGAGTTCCGCGGGAGTGGCCTCTGGCAACTTTACATTCCGCGCGGGCGACACCCCGTTGCATTGCGCGATGCGCGCGCCCGCCGCCAAGGCGCTGGAAATCGCCCGCCTGCTGCTGGAGAATGGCGCGGACATCAACGCGAAGAACGCAGACGGGGACACGCCCTGCGATCTGGCCAGGGACGCCCACCGCCTCTTCCTCAACGACACCCGCCCCCTGCGCGAATTCCTGAAATCAAAGGGCGCGCGGTAGTTTGATCCGCCGAAAAGCCGGGATAGCGCTTTCCCGAGGGCATTTCCGGCGGGCAAGCCCGCCGGAACACGGAGGTCATGGAGAGCGAACCTGCTCCGATTTTGGAGCTGGAAAATCTGGAAGGGTGGTCAGATGCTTGGCTCATTCCAGCAGCAGTTTCAGGAGCCAGTTGAAGAAGTCGTGGATAGGCAGGAGCAGCAGGGCGCCGAGTAGATACAGGAGGACGCAGAGCAGGACGGAGGATTTTGGATCCTCCATCTTGTCCTGGAGATAGTTTGTCCAGAGGCGCCGAACCCCGTAGAACACGCCTGCGCAGCAGGCGAGCGTGAGCGGGATGAGCAGCGCCTTGAGCATGTGGTCAGGAGTGCTGGAAGTCGTCGTGGACGGCTTTTCGGAAGTCTGGCTTGGCGAGGTATTCCCAGGCGGTGGCGGCGAGTGCGGCGGCGGCGTTGAGCATATTGTCGAAGGCGAAGTCGGTGTGGCTGGCTTCGCGGAAGGCGGGCGTGTGCCCTGGGCAGTCGCCAGAGGGGACGATGGCGAAATGGGGATGGATGCCAGGGATGGCCTGGGAGAAGTTGCCGAAGTCGGAGGAGGCGGGGGAGGGTGCTTTCGGGATGGCGACGGTCTGGCCCGCCTCGGCCATGCATTTGGCGAAGAGTTGGTTGAAGGGGGCGTTGGGCTTGCGGGCGCGGTAGAGCGGGTGGAACTGGAAGAGTTCGGCCTTGGTGCGGGTCATGAGTTCGGCGCCCTTGACCATGTCGAGGAAGAGCGCGTGGAGTTCGTCAAGCCACTTTTCGTCGATGGAACGCAGATAGATGCGTGCGGCGGCGGTGTCGGGGATGATGTTCGGGGCGTCGCCGCCCTTGGTGATGATGCCGTGGATGCGCGCGAAGGAGGGCAGTTGCTGGCGGTAGGCGTTGATCGCCGAAAAGAGCAGCATCACCGCGTCGAGGGCGTTGATGCCCTTTTCGGGGGCGCCGCCTGCATGGGCGGCGCGTCCATGGAAGGTGACCTCGTAGCCGATCACCGCGCTGGAGCCGCTGTCCGTGCTGTTGGCGGCGCCAGGATGCGCCATCAGCACGGCGTCGATGCCGTCGAGGCATCCCGCCTCGACCATCTTGACCTTGCCGCCGAGGCTCTCCTCGGCGGGCGTTCCCAGCAGCACCGCCTTCGCGGGGGCGCCGAGGCGGGGCAGGTGAGCGGCCAGCGCCTCGAAGGCCGCGACGCCGCAGGCGCAGATGAGGTTGTGGCCGCAGGCGTGCCCGAGTCCCGCGAGCGCGTCATATTCGGAGCAGAATGCGATGACGGGGCCGCCGTCGCTTCCCGCCTCGGCGCGGAAGGCGGTGTCCAGCCCGCAATACGGGGTGGTGACGGCATGGCCGCCCTGCCGAAGCAAGTCGGCCACCTTGGCGCAGGCGTGATGCTCTTCGAAGCCGAGTTCGGGGTGGCTCCACAGGTCGTCGGAGAGGGCGCGCAGATCATCGCGCCTGGTTTCAAGATAGTGGCGGAAATCCTGGAAGGTCATGGCAGTAGGCGGGGGGCTATAGAATCTTGCAAATCGACTTTGGTTTCCTGCGGCTTGCACCGCAGGAGCAGAATGGACGGGAGGGCGTTCCCGCAAATCCTTAGTCGTCAAGACCCAGGAGTTTGACGCAGGCGGTGCAGGCGGGGCAGTCGCACCACTTGGCGCCTTTGGCCTGGCGGTCGCGGGCGTGGGCGGCGAGGGCGGCGGCCTTCTCGGCGCCGAAGATCTTGGCGGCGAGCGGAGATTCGAAGAATTCAATGGCGTGTTCGATGGAGGAGATGTCCTCGCGGGCCTCCTGGAGGAGGGCGTCGTAGGCGGCGGCCTCGGCGGCGGTGCCGACGGCGGCGAGGAACTTTTCGGCGGCGGCCTTGAGTTCGGCGCAGCACGAGCCTGCGGCGATCAGGGATTTGACGATGGCGATGGTTTCGGGGGTGGTCATGGGGTGTCTCCGTTGTTTGGGGTGGCGAGGTTCAGGGAGAGTTCGGCGGCGATGGCGCGGCACTGGCGCTGCAGACGACGGCAGTTCTCGACGCCGAGGCGCAGGAAGAGTTTCTGCACTGGCGCAAGCGCCTCGAGCGCCGAGTCGGCATAGCGGTAGAGGCCAGTCGCGTCTGGCCCTATCAGCGTCGGCGGCGTGGCGGGGACGGGCGTGGAGAGCAGCATCTGGCAGGCGCGCGACACGAGGTCGCGCACATCCTCTGCGCCGCGATAGCCCATCTGCTCATAGGCGAGTTGCAGGGCTGGCTCGGCGCGGCGGTACCACTGCGCGGCTTCGGCGGGCGGGATGGCGCAGAAGAAGTCCACCGCATCCTGGTAGCGCGCGATCGTGGCGGGGGCGGCGATGCGCGCGCCGCCGTCCGTCTGCACCGATGTGAAGGGGGTGCCCGAAACGAGGTGGGCAAGCGCCGCGCGCGGGATCTCTCCGCGCGAGACCGCGTCGAGCGTCTGCACCGCGCACTGGAACGGATCGGTGGTGGCAAGCAGGCGGTTCGCGTAGGGGAGGGCGGTGAGGCGGGTCGCCGCGTCGATCAATTCGCGCTTCAGGCCATCCGTGACACTGTCCGTGGAGATGCGCTTCGGCGCGTCATCTGGCAGCGTGGGCGCCACCATCCCCTCGGCGGCGGTCGTCGCAGCAGCGGGGGGCGGCGAGGCGGGAGACGCGGCGGCGGTGGTC
>JAEEXV010000052.1 GCA_016287975.1 Lentisphaeria bacterium
CCCTGCCACGGAAAGCCCCCGAAGGGGGCGACGGGAGCATAGCCAGGGGTTTACCCCTGGGGGGGTGGGATAAAAAACGATAGGAGCCCCGTCAGGGGCGACGGGAGCATAGCCAGGGGTGGAGGGCGCGTAGCGCCCGAAACCCCTGGGGGCGGGATAAAAAAACGATAGGAGCCCCGTCAGGGGCGACGGGAGCATAGCCAGGGGTGGAGGGCGCACCATCCTCCGCGGTGCTGTGCCGCCGCATTCTTGCGGCGGAATCGGCATAAGCGGGGGGATCGGGGCCTGGTTCGCCTACGCCTTGCTGCGGCGGAATGCCTTGACGGCGAGGGCGGCGAGGACGCCCGCCATGAGCAGCAGGAAGAGCCCGATCACGAAGAGCAGGTGGTTTTTGGTGGCGTTCTTGATGAGCAGGTTGACGAGCGCCCAGACGGAGATGACGCCCATGAAGAGCATCGGGAGCAGCGTGAAGAGGATGGGGCTGCGGTGGCGGAAGAGGTAGAGCGTGATGGCCAGGAGGGTCATCGCGGCGAGCAGCTGGTTGGCGGAGCCGAAGACCGGCCAGATCTTGTCGCTTTCGCCGGAGAAGGCCATCAGCAGGGCGAGGAGCACGATGGCGATGGTGGAGACCCAGCGGTTGGAAAGGACGGCGAGGACGGGGCCAGGTGCCGCGGCGGGCTTGCCGCTTTCCTGGTCGGCGGCGCGCGGGAGGATGAGTTCCTGCCACAGGAAGCGGGCGAGGCGGGTGGCGGTGTCGAGGGAGGTCAGGATGAAGGCGGAGATGGCCAGGGTGATGAAGGTCATGCCTGCCTGCGCGGGGATGCCGAGTTTCGAGACGAAATGCCCGACGCCGCTGGCGAACATCACGGGGGCGGCCTTGCCTGAGGAGATGAAGAGCGACTGGAAGTCGCCCGCGGAGAGGTAGCCGACCGAGCAGATCGCGATGACGGCGAGGACGCCCTCCAGCAGCATGCCGCCGTAGCCGACGATGCGGATGTCCTTCTCGCTGTCGATCTGCTTGGAGGAGGTGCCCGAGGCGACCAGCGCGTGGAAGCCTGAGCAGGCGCCGCAGGCGATGGTCACGAAGAGCAGCGGGAGGACGTCGGGGACGAGGCGCGCGCCGTCGGCGAGGTGGACGGCGGGCAGCTGGATGGTCTCGCGGGCGGCGACGGCGCCGCCGATGCCGAGGATCATCATCGCGTAGAGGAGGAAGCTGTTGAGGTAGTCGCGCGGCTGGAGGAGGAACCAGACGGGGATGGTGGAGGCGATGAAGGCGTAGTAGAGCAGGATGAGGGTCCAGACGACCTTGGCCTGCTTTGCGTCGATGCCGAGGAGTTTCGTGAGGTCGAGTGGGATGAGGGTTCCGACCCAGATGAGCAGGAAGGTGAGGGGCACGAAGATGAGGGAGGCCTCCAGCAGGCTCAGCAGTTTGCGGTTGAGGATGACGCCGAAGATCGGGGCGAGGAAGATGAAGAGGATGGAGGCGGTGGCGACGCTCGGGGTCGTGATGAAGGTGGCGGCGACCTGCTGCGTGAAGACCGTCACCACCAGCACCAGCGTCGCCAGGCAGAAGAAGATGAAGACCTGGCGGCCTGCGTAGCCGACCTCCTTCTCGATGACATACGCGATGCTGCGGCCGCGGTTGCGCACCGAGAGGAACATCGCCGCGAAGTCGTGCATCGCGCCGATGAAGACGCATCCCACGAGGATCCAGCAGAGCGCAGGCAGCCAGCCGTAGCGCGCGGCGAGGACGGGGCCGACGATGGGGCCCGCGCCCGCGATCGAGGCGAAGTGGTGGCCGAAGAGCACCATCGGCTTGGCGGCGGCGTAGTCGATGCCGTCGGCGTCCGTGTGCGCGGGCGTGGGGCGGCTGGGGTCGACGCCGAAGCGTCGGTTCAGGAAGCGTCCATATAGGAAGTAGGCGAGGGCGAAATACACTACGCTGGCGACCAGCAGCACGGCAGTGTTCATGATGCGGCAATGCTAAAAGGGGAGGTGGATGCGCGCCGTTCGGCGCGCGCATGGTGTAAATATAAGCGCGAATGCGCGGGCGGGGCGTTGGACGGGGGGCACTTTTCGCGGGGATTTGGCATGGGAACGGCATCCGATTGTGAAAAAAGCGATATATTACGGAAAAACTTTGTGGTGAGGGCTTGAAAAAGCCGTTTCATCGGCTAACTTGTCTCAAATGACGAAAACGCGGGGGGATTTTGGCTTTTCTGTTGGCAGCATAGCAAGGAACTGTTCTGCGATATGGGTAAACTGAGTAAGATTCTAGGCGCTCTGGTTCTGGTTCTGGCGTTGGCCCTGGCCTGGTCGAGTTGGAAGATTCTGAAGCAAAGCAAGCAGCTCCGCTATCGGACGCAGTTGCTGGCGGAGGCGTTGAGCAAGACCGCCAAGACGCTGGATTCGGGCAGCAACGCCTCGGCGAAGGCGACGTACACCGCCGCTGCCGATGAGAAAGGCGAGGAAGGCGGCGAACTGGGCTGGCCGAAGTGCGTCGGCGTGGATTTGTCGCAGCCTGGGAATCCGTATGCGACGGCGACCCAGGGGGTCGTCAAGCAGGCCGAGGATGTGACCGCGCAGCGCGACACCCTCGCGGTTGACCTGGTCGCGCTGGCCGAGGCGATCGAGGTGCCTGAGGACAAGCGTCCAGACGTGGAGAAACTGAAGGGCGTCGCGACCTACAAGGCGCAGTCAGGGCAGGTCGAGGAGGCGAAGGGCTACCTTGCGAACCGCGTCCAGCGGGACACGCAGGTGAAGGCGCGCCTGGACCGCGCGCTGAAGAGCAACGGCTACGCCAAGGGCTACAGCGGCGCCGTCACCGCGACTGGCGCGCTGGCTTCGGACGACGCGAATGCGATGACCTATCTGGACGACATGGCGAAGCGCGACGCGAATCTGCGCCGCGACCTGGCTGGTCTCTTGCGGAGCATCGGCGTGTCGGGCAGTTTCACGATCCGCGTCAACGCGAACGGCAGCCTGGACGTGGCGGACAGTTCCGCGATTGCGGGCATCCAGAAGCGTTTTGGCGACCTCAACGCGGATCTGAGCACGTCGAAGCAGCGCCTGGCGAAGGCGGTGGCGACGATCAACCGCCTGGGCGGGACGATGAGCGGGATGCAGTCTCTGGTGCAGTTGGCCAAGCCCGGCACGAAACTCCAGAGTCCCGCGTTGCTGAAGGCGACCGAGACCACGGTGCCGGATGCCAATGCGTTCAAGAAGGCGCTGGATGCGGATGTCTCGGTGCTGCGCAGCGCCTTTGTCGCGCTGCAGAAGCAGGTCAAGTCGCAGCAGGCGGCGATGACGGCGAAGGACAAGGAGATCGCGAAGCTGAAGGCCGACAACGCGAAGAAGGACGGGGAGGTGAAGCAGATGGCGGCGATTCTGACGGAATCGTATCAGCAGGGCGCCGGCATTTCGGCGGAGTTGTCGCGGCACATGTCGGCGGAGAAGGCGCCCGCGCCCGTGGCGGCGGACAAGGTGAAGGCGGATCTGATGGGGCAGGTGAAGACGGCGGATCCGCAGTCTGGCCTGGTGATTGTGAACCTGAACCAGAGCCAGGTGGCCCCGGGGGTGCTGTTCATGGTGTACCGCGGCCAGAAGTTGCAGGGCATCATCATGATCACCGCAGTGAATGAGTACAACTCGCAGGCGCAGGTAGTCCATGGCAAGATCGAGGAGATGTCGGCGGGGGATACGATCCAGCGCGCCGATCCCGCGATGGACAAGCTCTTTGCCGAGGAGCGCAGCAAGTTGTTGTCGAAAAAGGATTAAAGGAGAAGGCACCGATGGCGATTGCGATTGGTAAAGCGAAAGAAGGCGCGGCGGCGCCCGCGGCGCCCGAGGCGGCGGTTGCGAAGCCCGAGGCGGCGCCAGCGAGCGCGCCCCGTCCGCAGGTGGTGTCGGCTCCTGCGAGCCGCGGTTCGACGATGCTGGGCGTGTGCCTGCTGCTGGCGACGGTGGTTCTGCTGCTGGCGCTGGTGTGCGGTTTTGGCGCGATGAAGCTGTTGTTTGTGAAGCCGTTCTGACGACGATGCGGAAGCGTGCAGGAGTTCGGTTCTGGGGGGTGCTGCTGGCGGTGCTGGCGGCGGCGTTCCTGGTGGGCTGCGTGGGCATTGAGGCGGATCCCGAAAGCGATCTGCCAGGCAATGCGCCTGCGAGCTGGGAAGGCAAGACCTTGGGCGTCCCGCTGTAGGGCGGAAGCGTGCGCTGCGGCGATGGATTGTGGCGGGCCGGGATGAAAGACGGCTCGCCTTTTTTGTTTTCGGAAGTGGTCTGGGGGCGGCGAGGGGATAGATTGCGATGGGAAAGATCGGGCATTTGGTGATTGCGTGCGGCGGCACGGGCGGGCATTTCTATCCGACGCTGGCGGTCGCGCGGGAGTATGTCGCGCGCGGCGGCAAAGTGACGCTGCTGGTGTCGGGGCGCCATGCGGCGGAGCAGCATGCGATCGCGGAGCAATGGGGCTTCGCGGCGCGCGAGATCGAGACAGTGCGCGCGCCGTCGGGGCTGCGGGAACTCCTCGCCTTCCCGTTTCGGCTGTGGCGGTGCTGCCGCCGCGCGAAGGCGGTGCTGAAGGAACTGGACGGCGATGTGCTTCTGGGCATGGGGAGTTTTGCGGCGGTGCCGCCGTGCTGGGTATGGCCGTGGCGTCGCAAGGCGCTGGTGCTGCACGAGGGCAATACCGTGATGGGCCGCACCAACCGCCTCTTCGCGGGACACGCGCGCGGAATCGCGCTGTCGCTTCCGTTGAAGGACGAACGGCAGTTGAAAGGCGCGCCCGCGCGCATCACTGGCATGCCGCTGCGGGATGCGGTGCTGACGGCCGCGGCGCATCCGCTGTCGGAGGCGGAGCGCGCGGCGGCGCTGGAGGGCATGGGGCTTTCGGCGGCGCGCAGGACGGTGCTGGTCTTCGGCGGCAGCCAGGGCGCGCGCGCCATCAACCAGTTGCTGACGGCGACGGCGGCGCGCCTGGCCTCGGAGCGCGACCGTCTGCAGTTCATCCTGCTGACTGGCACCGACGACAACGCGGAGATGGAGGCGGCCTTCCGTGAAGCGGGGATTTCGGCGTGCATCCGCCGCGCGGATCCCGACATCCAGCGGTGCTACCAGGTCGCGGATCTGGTGGTTTGCCGCAGCGGCGCCTCCAGCATCTGCGAACTGGCGCTGTTCGGGCTGCCGATGGTGCTGCTGCCGTTGCCAAGCGCGGCCGACAACCACCAGTACTTCAACGCGCAGGCGCTGGTGGCGGAGGGCGCGGCGGTCTGCCGAATGCCGTCGGACTACAGTCCCGAATGGCTGGCGGAGTTCCTGTGCACACGCCTCGCCGACCTCGACCGCCTGCGCGAGATGGGGGCGAAGGCGCGCGTCTTCGCCCATCCTGACGCCACCACGAAGGTGACGGACCTCATCGTCGATTCGACCTTCTGACCGCCGTGCCGCGCCCCAAGCCCGCCAAACCGAAGCCGTCGCCGCCCGACGCCAATCCTCCTGATCTTTCCGAGGAGCGCCATCTCCTCGCGCAGGACGAGGCGATGACGGGCTTCCTGCGCTACCTGCGCGCGGAACGGCAGGCCTCGGAGCACACGACGGCGGGATACTTCCAGGACGCCGCGCAGTTCCTGCAGGCGAATCCGCAGATTGTCGTCACGGCGGCGGACGGGACGCGGCGCTGTGACTGGGCGGCGGTCACCGAGCGGGAGGCGCGCCATTTCATCGCGGAGCTGTCGCGTCGGCAGGACAAGGCGACGAGCGTCAACCGCAAGCTCTCGGGGCTGCGGTCCTTTTTCCGCTACCTGCTCCGCGAGGAGAAGATTCCGCAGAGTCCGTTTCATCTGCTGCGCGGGCTGAAGCGCGGCTCGCCGCTGCCCGTCGTGCTCACGGTCGAGGAGGTCGGCACGCTGCTGGACACGCCTGAGCGCTTCTGGCAGGACGCTGCCTCCGTGACCAAGGCGGCGCACCTCGAATCCCAGGATCCCGAGTTCCTCGCGCTTCGCGACCACGCGATTCTCGAAGTCCTCTACAGCGGCGGGCTGCGCATCCGCGAGGCGATGGGCCTCGACCGCGAGGACATCGACTTCGCGGGGGGCGTCTTCCGCGTGCGCGGCAAAGGCAAGAAGGAGCGCCTCTGCATGCTGGGGCGCCCCGCCATCCGCGCATTGCAGGCGTATCTCGCGCGCCGCGCGGCGGCGGGGCTGGGGGAGGCGGATGCGTCGGGGGCGCTCTTCGTCAACATCCGCGGCGGCCGCCTGAATCCGCGCTCGGTGCAGCGCGCCTTCGAGACGTACGTCGCCTTCGCGGGGCTGCCCGCCGAGGTGACCCCGCACAAGCTTCGGCACTCGTTCGCGACGCATCTCCTGGCGGCGGGCGCCGACCTGCGCACCGTCCAGGAGATGTTAGGGCACGCCAATCTTGCGACGACCCAGATCTACACCCATCTTGAAGTGGGCCGTCTGATCGAGGTCTACGCGCAGGCGCATCCGAGGGCGGATGTGGTGTAGCGGGGGATGGTGAGCATGCGGTCGAGGGGGACGGGAATCGCTCGAAGGCGGGATTCGCCGCCCCATTTCAGCCACGCAAACGACGGGGGGCACCGCCCCCCGCACCCCCTGGGCGGGGGCTCCGCCTTTCGCATCCCCCTGGCAGGTTTAGTTCACAAAACAACAGGAAGCCATGTTCCAGAATCAGAAAGTCATCGTGGTGATGCCCGCGTACAATGCGGAGGCGACGCTGGTGAAGACCTACCGCGAGGTGATGGCGCAGCCCTTCGTGGACCATGTGATCATCGTGGACGACGCCAGCGGCGACCGCACGCGGGAGGTGGCGGCGACGCTGCCGGAGGCGACCTATTTTCGGCATGAGAAGAACGGCGGCTACGGCAGCAACCAGAAGGACTGCTATCGGCTGGCGCTGGAGCAGGGCGCGGACATCGTGGTGATGGTGCATCCCGACTACCAGTACACTCCGCTCCTGATCGGCGCGATGGTGACGATGATCGGCAACGGCCTCAACCACTGCGTGCTGGGTTCGCGCATCCTCGGCGGCCACGCGCTGCAGGGCGGGATGCCGTGGTACAAATATGTCGCGAACCGCCTGCTCACCTTCATCGAGAACATCTTCACGGGCGCGAAACTCTCCGAATACCACACCGGCTACCGCGCCTTCTCGCGGAAACTGCTGGAGACGCTGGATCTCTCCTGCAACTCCGACGACTTCATCTTCGACAACCAGATGCTCTGCCAGATCCTCTGGCTGGGCGCGGGCATCGGCGAGGTCTCGTGCCCGACCAAGTACTTCCCCGAGGCGTCGAGCATCAACTTCAGGCGGTCGAGCATCTACGGGCTGGGCTGCCTGTGGTACGGACTGCTCTACCGCCTTTGCCGCTGGCGCCTCGCGAAGTCCGCGCATTTCCCCGCCGCGCAGCGGGACGCATTGCTTTCACTCCATCAGGAAAAACCGATATGACGAAGAACATCCTCTGCATCGGTGCGGGCTACGTGGGCGGCCCGACCATGGCGGTCATCGCCGACCACTGCCCGGAATGCCGGGTCACCGTCGTCGACATCAATCCCGAGCGCATCGCCGCGTGGAACTCCGCGGACCTGCCCATCTACGAGCCTGGGCTGGAGGAGGTCGTGCTGCGGTGCCGCGGCCGCAATCTCTTCTACTCGACCGACATCGCGCAGGGCATCCGCGAGGCCGACATCATCTTCGTGAGCGTCAACACGCCGACCAAGACCTTCGGCGCGGGGGCTGGAAAGGCCTCCGACCTCCAGTACCTCGAAAAGACCGCGCGCTCGATCGTGGAGCATGCCGAGACGGACAAGATCGTGGTCGAGAAGAGCACCCTGCCTGTGCGCACCGCGCAGGCGCTCTCGCGCGTGCTGCACGCCAACGGCAAGGGGCTGAAGTTCCGCATCGTCTCCAACCCCGAGTTCCTCGCCGAGGGCACCGCCATCCGCGACCTCAACGAGCCCGACCGCGTGCTGATCGGCGGGACCGAGGACGCGGCGGGGCAGGCGGCGGTCGAGGAGATCGCCGCCCTCTACGCGCACTGGGTGCCGCGCGAGCGCATCATCACGACGAACCTGTGGTCGAGCGAACTGACCAAGCTCGTCGCCAACGCCATGCTCGCGCAGCGCATCTCCAGCGTCAACTCCATCTCGGCGCTCTGCGAGAAGACGGACGCGGACATCGACGAGGTCACGCACGCGGCGGGGCGGGACAGCCGCATCGGGCCGAAGTTCCTCAAGGCGGGCATCGGCTTCGGCGGCTCGTGCTTCAAGAAGGACATCCTGAACCTGGTCTACCTCTGCGAGCACTACGGGCTGCCCGAGGTCGCGCGCTACTGGGAAGGCGTCGTCCGCATCAACGACTACCAGGCGCGGCGCTTCGTGGAGAACATGCTGTCGGCGATGTTCAACACCGTCGCGGACAAGAAGATCGCGGTGCTGGGCTTCGCCTTCAAGGCGAACACTGGCGACACCCGCGAATCCCCCGCCATCGCCGTCTGCCGCGAACTCGTCGAGGAGCGCGCGCGCCTCGCCGTCTACGACCCCAAGGCCCTCGGCAACGCGCGGCGGGATCTGGCGGACGCGCCCGAGGGCATGGTCGAATACTGCGACGACCCGTATGCGGCGTGCGAAGGGGCGCACGCCATCGTCGTGCTGACCGACTGGCCGCAGATCCAGGCGCTGGACTACGCGCGCATCCACGCCGCCATGGCGCATCCCGCGTTCGTCTTCGACGGGCGGAACTGCCTGGACGGGCGGCGGC
>JAEEXV010000003.1 GCA_016287975.1 Lentisphaeria bacterium
ACCGCGGCGGCCTCCGCCGCCTTCGCGGGCGCGGGCTCATCCGCCGCCAGCAGCGCGGGCGCAAAGCCGCCCAGCATCAGCGCCAGCATCATGATTCGCAGAGCACGCATTGCATTCTGAACTTTCATCTTGTTCCTCACTTGGATTTGGTTGATTTGTGGTCTGGTCTTAAACAAAAAAAGTCACCTGTTCGGGTAGAATCACTACCGTCATGCCGTCATTTCGTCATTTCGGCTCGGTCGCCATGTCGCCATGACGTCATTTCGGCTCAGTCGCCATGCCGTCATGCCGTCATTCCGGCTCGGTCGCCATGTCGCCATGCCGTCATTTCGGCTCGGTCGCCATGTCGCCATGACGTCATTTCGGCTCAGTCGCCATCCCCCCATGACGGAATGGCGAAATGACGAAATGGCGGATGAACCTAAATGGCGAAATGACGAAATGGCGAAAAACATCACTTGCCGTCGCCCTCTCCGATCTTGAACGGCTTGTAGGCGACCCCGCCGCCCTGGAAGTAGCGGCTGAACATCTCGTAGTATTCGAGGCGCACGCACTGGATCGCCGCGACCATGCCCTCGAAGACGATGACGATCGCGTTGCCGATGATGGCGACGAGCACGCGCGCCGTCTGCCCGCCCGCCTCGCGGCCGAAGAGCTGCATGATCGAGTAGATCGCCAGGCACAGCGCCGCGTGCGAGATCGCGTAGGCCCCCACGCGCACGAAGGAGACCGTCCCCGACAGGTAGCCGCTCAGCGTCTCCATGATCTCGATGACCCCGCCCAGCAGCACCCCGAACGCGCTCCCGTCCTCGCCGCCGATGCGCTTGTGGTGGATGAGGTTGTGGACGGGATGGGCGAGGAAGATGACCACCAGCGGCGCCGCCATCAGGAGGATCTGCCAGAGCGCGACGCGGCGGGTCTTCACGACAATCAGCGCCGTCAGCAGGCACGAGAGGTAGAAGAAGAGCCCCACGATCCCGCACTTGTCGAAGATCCCCTCGAAGTATTTCCTGCTGCGGAAATGGTTGATGATGTTGATGAGGAGCGAGACGCACAGGAAGACCACGCCGATCCCGACCGAGGTGATCAGCAGCGCGGGCAGGTCGTTCCGCAGAGGCGAAGGCGAAATCGGCAGTTCCCACGGCAGCAGCCCCTCGAAGCCGAAGACGCTGTTGTAGACCAGCCCGAAGACCACCGCCAGCACGCCGCACCAGAAGACCAGCGCCCCCGTGTCCCGCGTCCCCTGCGAATGGGACTTGTCCAGGTTTAGGAAGAGCCCCGCGGCCACCAGCACCAGTCCCTGCCCCGCGTCCCCGAACATGTAGCCGAACATCACCACGAAGGTCAGCCCCACGAAGAACGACGGATCCAGTTCGTGGTAGTTCGGCATCCCGAAGTTCGTCACCAGCGAACGGAACGGACGCACCAGGCTGCTCTCCGACAACTGCACCGGCACCGCCTCCCCCTCCTGCACCGCCCCAGCCTCGTCCGCCACCGACGCCTCGATCACGCCCGTCCCCTCCGTGCACCGCTCCACCAGTTTCTGCAGCTGCGGCAGCGCCTCCTCTGGAATCCACCCCGAGACGCAGTACAACTGCCGCGCATGGCCGAACATCCCCTGCGCCTGCCGCACCGTCAAGAGCCCCCGCAGCTGCTTGTTGATCGCCAGCAGCGTGCCGCCGTACTCCTCCCCCAGCGCGACAATCTCCAGCCGCGCCGCGTCCAGCGCCTCGCGCAGCTCCGCCAGGCGCCCGCCCAGTTCCGCGCGCTTCTCCGCGACCGTCCCCTCCTCCACCCCCTCTGGCAGCGCCAGCGGACGGAAGCCGAACTTGGACAGGACGTCCTCGACCGCGAACCGATGCTTGCGCGAGGTCACCACCAGCACCTGGTCGGTCTCATCCGACTCCCGCAGGAACAGCGCCTCCTCCCCCAGGCTCTGCCGCGCCCGCAGGAAATCCTCCCCCGAAAGCGTCCCCGCCTCCATGTGCAGCTGCGTCAGGTTCCGCAGCGCGTCCAGGCGCAGCGACTGGAACGGGAACTCCGCCAGCTCGCGGCGGCTGCGCTCCACCCCCGACCGCTCGTCCAGCAGCTTCGTGATCTTGCTGGAGGAGGCGCGATAGAGCCTGTCCACCTTCTCGAAGATCGCCATGATCTCGCCCTGGCTGAGCTCCAGCACCTGCGGCGCCTCCAGTTCCGACGGGTCGATGCCCAGCGCCTCCAGCAGCACCGCGCAGCGCGCCTGCATCTGCTCGATCGCGCGCACATCCGCGCCCGTGTCCAGCTTCTGCAGCAGCCGATGGCTCGACTGGTCGGCCGCGTTCGTCAGGTGCACCAGCCCCGATTTGCCCAAAGCCTCCGTCAAGGCGTTCAGATAGCGGCTGAAAAACACCACGTTGACTTTCGTCATGCGGTTGGGGAGGAACATCTTCATGCGCATTTCTCCATTCGCTGGCAAATCAGCATCCCCTCGATCGCGCGACGGGACAGCCCGAAGCGCAGCCCCTCGTAGATCCGCCCCAGATTCACCGTCTCATAGCGCAGCAGCCACACGTAGGCGGGCATCGCCAGTTCGGGACGCCCCGCGTCGTAGAAGCAGTGCAGCGCGTCATGGTACAGCCTGCCGTGCAGGCGGTTCTCCAGCTGGTCCAACGGTTCGTTCGCCGACAGCTTCAGCCGCAGCGTCAGTTCAGGCGGCAGTTCCGTCAGCACCGTCACCGTGTCCCGCGCCTCCGCCAGGCGCTTCCACGCCTCCGCCGCGAGGCGGCTCCCCCCCTGCAGCCACGCCGCCTCCAGCCGCGGCGCCTCCAGATGATAGAAGTTCGCGTTGCGCAGCAGCGTCAGCGCATTCGTGAGGTCGATCTCCTCCCGCGTCAGCCGCGTCGCCAGTTCCGCCCGCGCCCCGCCCAGTTTCGACGCCGTCGCCAGTTCATTCTGGAAGGTCAGGTTGTCGATCGCGCACTCCGCCCGCATGATGTCCTTGTCCGCGTCCAGTTGGCGGATGATTTCGGCCATCTCCCCGCGGTGCGGGAACTCGGGCAGCATGCGGATGAACTGCGCCGTGTCGGCCGCGTCCAGCATCATCTCCAGCCGCTCCTTGCGCACCACGGGATCGGGAAATGGGATCAGCATATCCTGCAGCGCCCCCACGCGCTCAGGGAAGAAGCGATAGTTCAGCAGCACCTTGAAGTTCTCCGCCATCAGGGTCTGGCAGCGCGCGCGCACATACTCCCGTCCCGCCGCGTCCAGTTGCTTCTCCAGGCGTTCCAGGCGCTCATATTGGCGCACCATCAACTGCGACTGCAGCCGCGACGCCTCCGCCACCACGATCCCGCAGCGGTTCTGCAGGAGGTGCACGAAGTTCTCGGGCGTCGCCGCAGCCGCCAGCTCCACCAGCGCATCCCCCTGTGCGCTCGACGACCACCACGCATGCAAGTGCGCATACTGGAAGTCGATTCCAGTTTGGATGGAAAGCCCGCTCATGAACCAACTGGCGCCATGACGACTGGATTCAGGACACTACCGCTCCGCCCCCAGCAGCACCCGCAGCAGGTGCTCCTCCTGGCCCGACAGCGCCCTGCGAAACGCCTCCGCCCGCGACGGCAGCTGCTCCGACACCAGCGACAGCTCCTTCGCGCGCTCCGCCTCCGCCGCATCTACCGCGGCCTGCTCGATCCCCGCCAGTTCCTCCGACAACTTCGCCGAAAACGCCTCCGTCTCCTGCGCCTGCGCGGCGGACGCGGCCTCGCGGATCTTCACCGCCTCCGCCTCCGCCGCCTCGACCACCGCATTCCCCTGCTTGTCGATGGCCAGCATCCGCGTCAAGAGATCGTCCATGGAACGCCTCCCGCTACTCCTCGGCCTGGATCAGTGAAATGACCTCCTCGCCGCTCTTCGCCCCGCGGATCCGCTCCGCAAAACCAGGCAGCGAGAAGAGCCGTGAAATCTCCGCCAGGATCTCGATGTGCTGGCCAGGATCGTTCACCTGCGCGAATATCGTCACCACGATGTACACTGGCTGTTCGTCCAGCGCCTCGTAGTCGATCCCGTTCCGCGACACCCCCAGCGCCAGCAGCGAATGCGTCGCCTCAGGAAGCTTGCCGTGCGGAATCCCCAGGCCGTTGCCCACCCCCGTCGACATCTTTTCCTCGCGCTCCTCCAGCACTTCCAGCGCCTTCTCGCGGTCGCTCACCAGACCGTTCGACACAAATATCTGCACCATCTCCTCGAAGAGTTCATCCTTCGACTCGCTCTCCAGATCCAGCTTGATCAACGACGGCTTCAGCAGTTCCGAAATCTTCATGACAGTCTCTCCTCCCAATGGCGATTGCCTGACACGAGGCTTAATATAATCCCTCTTCCAATTTCGGCGAGAATATCATCGCGACAACTTTGGACAAAACCAGACGCACGACTTCCCCCTGTGCGATGCCCGCTCTCGGCTCCCCGATGGATCTGAAGTCTGGGGTCTGGGGTCCCCGAATGATGGGTCTGAAGTCTGGGGTCTGGGGTCCCCGATGGGTCTGAAGTCTGGGGTCTGGGGTCCCCGATGATGGGTCTGAAGTCTGGGGTCCCCGATGGGTCTTGGGTCGGGGGTCGGGGGTCGGGGGTCGGGGGTCCTGGGTCTTGGGTCGGGGGTCGGGGGTCCTGGGTCGGGGGTCCTGGGTCGGGGGTCGGGGGTCGGGGGTCCTGGGTCGGGGTCCCCGAAGTCGGCTCTTGGCTCCCCGTCGGATTTGGCGCATCCATGCGCCCGATATTTGTCGGATGCTCATTATATTAAGCGTTGGACGGGGAATGTTCTGGAAGGGAGTGTTTGTCGGATGTCGCTTTGTCGGATGGATGAGTTGCTGCGGGAGGCACGGCGCGGGAGGTATGCGGTGGGGGCGTTCGAATGCTGGGACAGCAACAATGTGCGGGCGATTGCGCTGGGTGCGCAGGCGGCGGGGGCGCCGGTGATCTTCCAGGCCAGCCCCGCGGAATACGACACGATGGGCGGCCCCGCGATGCTGCGTCGGATCGTGGAGGGGTATGTGGAGGAATACGGCCTCCGCGCGGCGCTGCATCTGGACCACGGATCGGAGCTGTCGCATGTGCGGGAGTGCGTGGAGGCGGGCTTCACCTCGGTGATGCTTGACGCCTCGACGCGGCCATACGCGGAGAACTGCGCGCTCGCGCGGGCCAGCGCGCAGCTGGCGCACCCGCGTGGCGTGAGCGTGGAGGCGGAACTGGGGCACGTCGGCGGCGCCGCGGAGGGCGGTGTCGCCTCCGAGGCGGCGCTGACCGTGCCCGAGGAGGCCGCCCGATTTGTCGCGGAAAGCGGCATCGACTGCCTGGCGGTGTCCATCGGGACCGTCCACGGCGAGTACCGCGGCGAACCGAACCTGCGCCTGGAACGGCTGCGGCGCATCGCGGAACTGCTCCCCGAGACGCCGCTCGTGCTGCATGGCGGCTCGGGCACGCCGTCGAAGCAACTCGCGCAGGCGATCCAGTTCGGCATCGCGAAAATCAACATCTGCACCGACATCCACAAGACCTACTTGAATGCGATCGCCGAGGCGCGCGGGCGCCTGACGCCGTCGGTGCCTGGAAAGTTCTACGAGCCTGTGGTGGAGGCCGTGGCGCGCCATGTGGAGCGCCTGATCCGGCAGTTCCGTAACGAGGAGACAACATGAAACGAAGCGAAATCAACCAGATCCTGCGGGACGCGAAGGCGTTGCTTGCGCGGTATTCGTTCCGCCTGCCGCCGTTGGCGAATTGGACTCCGGAGGAGTATCGGCGCAAGGCGCCGCAATGCCCCGAGATCAGGGATTGCCAGCTGGGGTGGGATGTCACGGACTTCGGCCAGGGGCGCTTTGACGAGGTGGGGCTGCTGCTCTTCACCATCCGCAACGGCATGCTGAACCATCCAGTCTACACGAAGCCCTACGCGGAGAAGATCATGATTTCGCGGGTGGACCAGAAGACGCTGCTCCACTACCATCTGCACAAGACGGAGGACATCATCAACCGCGGCGGCGGCAGGCTCGTCTTCGAGTTCTACCAGAGCATCCCGGGCACGGCGGAACTGGACCGCAGCCGCCTCGTCGAAGTCCCTGGCGACGGCATGGTCCACCGCATCGAACCTGGCGAGCACCTCTCCATCGGCCCAGGCGAATCGCTGACGCTGAGACCGGGGCTCTTCCACGCCTTCTGGGCCGAGGAGGAGGACACCGTCATCGGCGAGGTCTCCGCCGTGAACGACGACCACACCGACAATGTCTACTACGGCGAACAGGCGCGTTTCCCCGTCATCGAGGAAGATGAGCCGCCGCTGCATCTGCTGGTGGGGGACTACTGAGCGGGACAGCCGCCGGGCGCCCCTGCGCATGGCGCTTTTTTTCGCAAGGCCGCTTGCAATCTTCCGCGAATCGGTTATAGTAAGGCCGTTTTCCAAAAGTGAAGAATTTACTGCTCGGGTGGCGGAATTGGCAGACGCGTTAGGTTGAGGGCCTAATGGGGTAACACCCGTGCGGGTTCAACTCCCGCCTCGAGCACCATTCTCAAACGTTTTCGTCCCGGGCGCCTTCTGGCACTGCGGGATTTTTTTTTTGCGCGCCGACGGATCCACGTCCCAGGGGCGTGGCCCAATGGAAACAATGCGCACCATGGAACAGTTCGATGTCATCGTAGTCGGGGGCGGGCACGCAGGGTGCGAGGCGGCGCTCGCGGCGGCGCGCGTGGGAGCGCGCACGCTCCTCTTCACGATGAACCACGACCACATCGCGCAGATGTCGTGCAACCCCTGCATCGGCGGCGTCGCGAAGGGGCAGGTGGTCCGCGAGGTGGACGCCCTCGGCGGCGAAATGGGGCGCAACGCCGACGCGACGGCCATCCAGTTCCGCATGCTCAACGAATCCATGGGCGCCGCCGCATTCTCGCCCCGCGCGCAGTGCGACAAGGCCCTCTATCAGCGCCGCATGAAACTGGTCCTCGAACGGACGCCGAACCTGTATCTGCTCCAGGGCGAGGTCACGGAACTCCTGACGGACGCCGAGGGGCAGGTGCGCGGCGTCCGCACGGCCCTGGGCGAGGAGTGGGAGGCCCGCGCGGTCGTGGTCGCGACTGGCACATTCCTCTCCGCCGTGCTCCATTTCGGCCTGACGACCGTCCCAGGCGGCCGCGCGGGCGACGCCGCCTCGTCCCGCCTCTCGGCCTTCCTGCGGGACGCGCTGGGGCTGGAACTGGGGCGCCTCAAGACTGGCACGCCAGTGCGCGTGCTGGGCAGGACCATCGACTTCGCCGAACTCAGGGAGCAGCCCTCGGCCGAAGGCGGCGGCTTCGCGTTCGGCGAGCCAGACCGCGGCCTCCCCTTCTTCGGCGACCTAAGCCTGCGCCGCCGCTCCTGCTGGCTGACCCACTCGACCGAGGCCACCGCCGAAATCGTCCGCGCGAACCTCGCCCGCTCCGCCATGTATTCTGGCGCGATCCACGGCGTGGGCGCGCGCTACTGCCCCTCCTTCGAGGACAAGATCGTCCGCTTCCCCGAACGCCCCTGCCACCACATCTTCGTGGAGCCCGAGGGCGACTCCACCGATGAATACTATCTCAACGGCATGTCCACCAGCATGCCCCTCGACGTCCAGTGGCAGATGGTGCGCTCCCTCCCAGGTTTCGCGCACGCCTTCATCTCCCGCTACGCATACGCCATCGAATACGACTTCGTCCACCCCAGCCAGATCGACGCCTCCCTCGCGGTGCGGCGCCATCCGAACCTCTTCCTCGCGGGCCAGATCAACGGCACCTCGGGATACGAGGAGGCCGCGGGGCAGGGGCTGGTCGCGGGCCTCAACGCCGCCCGCCTCGCAGGCGGCCTCGGCGCCCCCCTGAAACTGCGCCGCGACCAGGCCTTCATCGGGGTCATGATCGACGACCTGTGCACCAAGGACATCGTCGAGCCATACCGCCTCTTCACCTCCCGCGCCGAACACCGCCTCGAACTGCGCCAGGACAACGCCGACCTGCGCCTGACCCGCCTCGCCTACGGCTTCGGGCTCGTCGGCCGCGACGCCCTCGCCCGCGTTGAGGAACTCGAAAACGCCATTTACGAGGCCCGCGCGCGGCTCTCCCGCATCCGCCTCGACGGCCACAGCGCCCTCGAACTGCTCGCCCGCCCCGACTTCCGCTACGAGGCGCATCTAGAGCTGCCCGCGCTGCCGCCGCGCGTCCTTGAGGAAGTGCGCATCGGGGCCCGCTATGCGGGCTATATTGCCCAGCAGCGCCAGCAGACGGCGAAACTCCAGCGGCTGGAGGAATGGCGCCTGCCCCCCGACTTCGACTACCATCTGCCTGGCATCTCCGTCGAGGCGCGCCAGAAACTCACCCGCCGCCAGCCCGAGACCCTCGGGCAGGCCGCGCGCATCGACGGCGTCACCCCCGCCGAAATCGCGATCCTACAGGTGCACGCGCACCGCGAACGGGCAGCCAAAGAGCAAGGAAAGGCCGAAACATGAAAATCGTGGTCGCCACTGGCAATGCGCACAAGGTGCGTGAAATGCAGGAAATCCTGGGCGCGCGCGGCATCGTGGTCGAGGGCGCGGACGCGCACGGCGGCATGCCGCCTGTCGTCGAGGACGGCGCGACCTTCCGCGAAAACGCTATCAAGAAGGCCGTCGCGGGCGCAAAGGCCTTCGGCGTGCGCGTCCTCGCCGATGACTCGGGCCTCGAAGTCGCCGCGCTGAACGGCGCGCCTGGCGTCCTCTCCGCGCGCTATGCGGGCGAAGGCGGCAACGACGGCCGCAACCTCGCCAAGCTCCTGCGCAACCTCGAAGGCGTGGCAGACCGCGCCGCACGCTTCGTCTGCTCCATCGCCGTCGCCGACCCCGACGGGACGCTCGTGGGCGCCTGCGAAGGCGAAGTCCGCGGCTCCATCGCCGCCGCCCCGCACGGCGAAGGCGGCTTCGGCTATGACCCCGCCTTCATCCCCGAAGGCTACACGCAGACCTTCGGCGAACTCCCCGCCGAGGTCAAGAACCGCCTCTCGCACCGCGCCGCCGCCCTCCGCGCCGCCCTGCGCGACATCTTCCACCTGGAGTAGGCAGCCCCCTATGGACTTCCGACCGCAAGACATGAAGACGCGGCTGCTCTCGCCGCGCATCGTCATCTACCTGGTCCTGCTCATCGCCGCCGTCTGGCTGATGCGCCGCTTCGAGAAGTATCAGCAAGAGGAACAACCTGCGCCCGCCGTCACCACCGCCGTCACCGCCCCGCGGCCCTTCCACAGCCCGCCCGACGCCGCCCTGCGCGCCCCCGCCGCGCGCACCCCGATGCTGGTCGTCTTCTTCGCGGAAAAGAACGAGGCCACGACCGCACTGGCGGCCGAAAGCAGGCGCCACCTGCAAGGCCGCTGCGCCGTCGCCGAACTGCAAGTCACACCAGACGTCGCCGCCAAATTCAACCTGAAGCAGTTGCCTGCGGCCATCCTCTTCAACGCCGACAACCGCGAACTGGCCCGCCACGAGGGAGACCTCACGGCCGCCAAACTCGACGCCCTCGCCGCCAAACTGCCACAATAGCCACCCGCCCGATTATTCGCTCCCCCATATCGCCCGCCCCATATCCGCCCATTGGCCCGCCGGCTTTTCGACGGCGGCACACAACCGACCCCCATACTACCCCGCGCAGATTCGGCGCATCCCGCCCCATATCCGCGCATCCCCGCATCTGCCCGCCGTGTGCCTGCGGGCTAGCCCGCAGGCAAAACCCCGATTTCCCCGCACCATACCCGCGCATTGGCCCGCCGGCTTTTCGCCGGCGGCACACAACCGACCACCATTCCACCCCGCGCAGATTCGGCGCATCCCGCCCCATACCCGCGCAGGCACCGCATCTGCCCGCCGTGTGCCTGCGGGCTTGCCCGCAGGCTGGTTCCGCGGATTCCCGCGGGGATGCAATCACTTCGGGAACACCTCGTTGATGATGGCGGGATCCTTGCCGACCATTTCGCAGTAGCGTTCGAGCAGGCGGCGCGCCGTCCCCCATTCGGTGTTGGGGCTCATGCAGGTGAAGTAGTCGTAGGTGATGATGCGCTCGACGTACGGCGAGGCAGCCGCGAGTTTGGTGTAGAGCGTGCGGTAGTCGCCCTGGCGGAAGACGCCGACGGGCTCGCCGTGTCCAGGGAACGGCCGCTGGAAGGATTCGACGTTGCTCCACAGCTCGATGCCGCATTTCCCGAAGAGTTCCTTCGCCATCGCATACCACTCCGACAACCCGTTCTCGCCGATCTTCCCCAGCACGCACTCTGGATTTGCGATCTTGTCCTGCGGCGCGCAGTAGTCCAGCATCCCCGCGACGCGCTCGAAGAAATAGCGCCCGTAGATGTCGCGCCAGGTCTCAGGCGTGTAGCGCGTGGACATGTTGCCCAGCGGCCCCGTGAAACTCGGCGACATGAAGGTCTTCATCTGCGGGAAGTTCTTGCGGAAGAACTTCAGGATCTCCGCGCAGATGTCCAGGAAGTTGAAGTGCCACGGCAGCGCCTCCAGGCTCACGTAGAGCCCCTGGAAGCACTTGTGCCCCGCGTATTTCGCGACGGTGCGGTCATAGTAGCGGCAGTTGTCGTCCACCTCCTTCCGCCAGTCGCCCAGATGCAGGTTCGTGATGCCCTGCGGACCGCCCAGGAACAGCCGCATGCCGTATTTGTCGGAAAGGCGGAAGACCATGTCCAGCAGGTTTTCATCCTCGGGCCAGGTCGTCGAACGCGGATCCTCGGCGGACATGTGGGTGCCGCCCTGCTCGCATTCGGTGCGGATGACGAAGATCTGGTCGATGCCCAGCAGCTTCATCATCTGGAAGTCCTGCTCCCACTCCTTGAGCCCCGCGTTCGTGATCCCCGTATCCGAGACCATCATGTTCACGAAGGTCCCCGTGATCGGCTTCAACTGCACATTCTTCAGCATCTCCTGCCTCTCCTGTCTGTTCATTCGCCTTCGCCCCCCAGCACCGACGTGCTGGCGGCATGCCCCAGGCGGTGGAACGAATTCCCTGACCCGTCCCCCAGTCTGGAAACATCTGCATCTCCGACTTCGACATCGCCACCAGGAGTTCAATGCACGTAAACTTCTGACGACGCCGCACACGCGGCGGAGAAGACGCTCTAATGTAATACCTTCTTCCCTGTTTTCCCGCCAGGATCCACCATTCCCCGGCGGCCCCCCGCCCTCAATGTCAACACGCTGGGAAACGCTCCCCGCAATGCTTGCAATAGAAACGCTCCATCCACTCTTGCTTGCGTTTCAACCGCCCAGCATAGAAGACGCCTGCATTCCTGAATTCGAGCGGATTCAGGAATGCAATAAACAACCGTAAAAATGAGGATTTACTCCGCAGACGGCAATTGTTTCTTCTGCTGCTCCTTCCATTCTTTGTAGTCGTTAATGTCCGACTGGAAGCCCGCGACAACCAATGCGAATACGCTGGCGTCGTCAATGAAGCCGACGAATGGAATGAAATCTGGAATCACATCCAGGGGGGAAATCAGATAGGCAACTGCGAAACCGATGGCGGCAATCAGTTTCCAAGGGGCATTCGGATACTTCTTATTCCAGTAGTCTTTGAGTAGTTGCCAGAGCAGCTTGAAGTTTTCAAACTGTTCGCCTAACATAGAAGCCTTCTTGTTGGCTCGCTCTTCATCGTTCATGACCTTTTCCAGGTCATTCTGGGAAAAGTCTTCACTTCCTCTTGCAAAAGTCTCGTTGACGCGTCGCTGGTCGCTGTCATTCATCGCGGACGGTTGGGGATTGGAACTAGCCATCTTGATTTCTCCTGGGGTTGGGGTTGCTTTTTATGTTGTTCAGCCTGCCAACTGCGAGGCAAGCTGAGCAAACGGGGACGACTATGCCTTCTGGATGCCGACGATCTGGAGATTGTACCACAAGGGGTATTTCCCCTGGATAATCATCTTGACATCGGACACGCGGGCCGATTCGGACTGAATCCGAACCACATTGCAACTGGTCGGAACGCCATTCGGCGTCGTGCTGTGCTTGCAGGAAACGACAAGGGTCATCTCCGCTTTCCTATTTTTGATCTTGGCCGTTTCCCTTTTCGGCGGGCGTGCTGTCCGTTGGCTCCGCCTCGACCGTGCGCTTGCTCCAGTCGATGGTGTCGGCCTCCTTGCGGGCGGAGGTGAACACCTCCTTCAACATCTCCTTGGAGAGGGTCATGCCAGAGGCAAAGTACGCTTTGGCCGTCTTTCCGACGGCGTAGGTGATGCCAGCGGCAATGGGAATCTTCAGGAACGGAACCAGCGACGCCAGGAGTTTGCCCGCAAAGGAGCCCCCCGCCACGCCCGCCAGCATCGACACCACCGTCTGGTCGATCTTGTAGCCGTGGCACGCGGCAATTCGGTAGATCATATACGCCTCGTTCGCCATCAGCGGTGCGACATCCGCCAGCGGCAACGGCACCAGCGCAATCGCCGCCGCGCGCCCAGCCCCCCAGGTGATGTACCCGTCCGACACGGCGTCCGCCATCCGCGTCACCTGCTCCCTGGTGAGTTTCTCCACTGGGAACCGCAGCCACCCTGACAGCAGAAGATCTCCCGCCACCTCCTTCTCCGCAGGGACTTGCACTGGCAGCACATAAGCCCCTTCCTCAAAGGAAATGTCCCCAGAACGGCGCCCCCACCACTCCGCAAAGACCTCCTGCACCCGCTCCTGGGAAGTGTCCACCTTCTCCAGTTCCGACTTCACGGCCAAATACTGACGATACGGCTCAGATTCCATGATGTGTTTCTCCTTTTAGGGTATGAGGAAAGAATGTTAAACGGCTGGCACTTCCAGCACTATACCTCCTCATCGGTGATCTGCCTCTTCTCCCAATCGGTCGCCGACGCCTTTTCCTTGCCCGTCTCGAATTCACGCTTCAAATCTTCTGGCGCCAACGTCTTGCCAGAGCGAAAGTATGCCTGCGCCGCCTTCCCGACGCCATAGGTCACGCCAGCGGCGATTGCGATCTTCAATCCAGGCAGGAATGATGCCAGCACCTTGCCAGCCAACGATCCCCCCGCCACGCCCCCCAGCATGCTCACCGCATTCGCACCGACGCTGTAGCCGTAGAGGTTTCCCAGTTTGTAGATCATATACCCCTCGTTGACCACCAGCGGCACCACATCCGCCATCGGAAGCGGGATGATCGCGATCGCCGCCGCGCGCCCAGCGCCCCAGTTGACGATCGAATCCGCCTCGTCCTCGACTCGACGCCGCCACTCCTCCACCAGATCCCTGTAGTATTTGTCCCAGAGCATCTTCAACGACTTGGCGGTCGCCTCTTCAAAGGCCTTGGCGGCCTCCTGCTTGGTGACCTCCATCAGCCTTTCCAGCCCACCCTTTTGGGAACTGGACACATAGAAGATCCGATCCTTGTCAATGATGTCCAGAAGCGCGGCCTCGAACTCCTTCCGCTGATTGTTGCGGAGTGTTTCGGACTTCGTGACGATGACTTTCGCCGCCTGCGCGTCGAATGCCTTGATCAACTGCGCGTCCGCAGGCTCCACCCGCCCGCGTGCGCCGTCGATGCAGTACCAGATGGCGGACACCCCCTGACTAACCTCGCCTGCATCCACCCGCTTGTTGACTTCCGACAAAATGAACTTCGCGTACTCGCCGATCGTCTGGCTCCCAGGCACCATCCCCTCGCAGTCAATGAAGTTGGCGACTTCCGTTTCGTACACGACAAAACCCTGCGTGGTCATCGAGCCGTGCCCGATTCTATCGTCTGGCACCGTCCCCACTTGCGTGACCGCCTGCACCAGACTCGTCTTACCCACCCCCGTCTTGCCGCAAATCAGAATGTTCGGTTTCATGCTATGCCTTTTCCTTCTGCCCTGCTTTGTATGCCTGGTAGAACTCATTGAACAAATCTGGATCCCACGGCATCGAAGGCAACGGCTCGCCGTTGATCTTCGCGATGGCCAGATCCTCAAAGTAAGACTTCACGTACATCCCCATGGCCCCAGTCAGCGTCCCCGCGATCGTGGCGGTGATGGTACCGCCCAGCAATGTCCCGATTCCTGGTATCGCCTTCAACAGCGAAGTCGCAAGCGTCTTTCCTGCGGTTTTGGCCAAAAACGGCAGCATCCCCTTCTCCACCGCCGTCATTCCAACGCCATACAGCGCCGCCAATGAAGCAATCATCGTGGTCTGCTCCGCGACCAGCAAAGGCGCATCTGATCCAGGAATCGGCACGAAGCCCGTTCCCGCCGCCACTGTAGCAGCCGCCGTAATGATCGCGTTCGCCTTGGTCGCCTTCGCGCGAACCGCCTGGATTTTGCGCTCCTTGTCCACTTGCTGAGCAGACTCGAACGCGTCCTTGTATGCGGCTGGCAGCATCTCATAAGAGAGTTCCATCAGTTCCTTGCAGCCAATTGAACCGCCCTCATTGTCCGAGACGCAGACGATGTGTTTCTCTCGAACCCCCGCCTCCAACAGAACCTTCTTCAAGGCCTCCTCCTGATTCGGCCGCGTGATGTCCATCTTGGTGATTACGACGATCACATTGTTCTGGCTGAAGATCTTGAAGATCAAATCCTTGTCGCAGGGAGTGACCCGCGCGCCTGGCCCCTGGATCGCATACCACACCAGGTGGATATGCTCGTCCACATCGGGATTCTCCTGGCGCTCCCGAACAAAGTCCTGCATCCTCTGCAAGAACGCCTCCTCGGTCTCCCCTGCCTCCAGCCCCTTGGAATCCCAAACCCGCACATCATCATTCTCATAGTAATCAAACCCCTGCGTCTTCGGCGAGCCGCTCCCAATCGCATCCGCCGAGACCACATCCCCCAGAATCGCCTTCAGCAGCGACGTCTTCCCAGACCCCGTGTAGCCGCAGATCAGGATGTTCGGACGCTTTATGTCCAACTTCGCCCTCGCTTCCGCCACTGCCGCCAAAAAATCTTTTTCACTCTTCGCGTTCATGATTTCATCTCCTATGGTTTGCGGACTGCCCTTTCCAATCGCCATCACAACCTTGCAAAGCCTCCCTCCCATATTAGTTATACACCTCGAATAGCCGTTTCTGTCACGGGCGTGACGCTTTTTTTCAATCGCTCTGTTCCCCATACGGGGCGGTTCCATCGCCTTTTCGTCAAATCGTCATGCCAGATTGTCTGTTTCACAAGGGCTCATTGCCGTCCCGCCTGAGGAAAAGCGCGCTTGACGAAGCGGACGTAGCCACGGTGTCCCGCCGTGGCAGGCGGGAAGCCCACAGGGGTTGCGATTGGGCGGCGAAATCGTTCGTTGCGTCGCTCGTCGGGGCGACCACGGCGGGCGCCGTGGCAACCATTTTCGGGGCGTTCACCCAGGCAATGGCCTACCTTCATGGAGAACAGCGGGTTCCCAAAAACAGGACTCTCTTTGCGGATGCCGCCTCAAATCTGAAGGGGCTCGCATGGGCTTTGGCCTGCGCGCGGGTTCCCAGCGTCGGCATTCGGCGTCTGGCGGCAATTTCCGCCGTATGGATTACCTTAAAGCCAAACGCCCGCCAGCCCACGCATCGGAGCCCCGCCATGACCCTGCAGCCCATTATGACCGATTCGGGAGACTTTCCCAAGATCCGTGAGAACAGGTGCGTCTATGTCGACAAGACCGCGTATTTTCACCGACTGGCCTCGGGAGCGGATTCCTGCTTCTTCCTGGCGCGTCCGCGCCGCTTCGGCAAGTCGTTGATGATCCGCACGCTGCAGGCGCTCTTCGAGGGGCGCCGTGAACTCTTCGAGGGGCTGGCCATCTCCAAGACCGACTGGCAGTGGAATCGGTGGCCTGTCATCTATTTCAACTTCGGCTTCGCGGCGTCCGCATCCGCCGACATCTTTGCACGCCAGTTCCCCCTGTGCGTCAAGAACGCGCTGGTGGCGGCGGGCTTCAAATACGAAGAAGACCAGCCGCCCACCATGAACTTCGGGGCCGCCATCGAGGCCCTGAACAACCAGAACCAAGGCAAGGGCGTCGTCATCCTGATCGACGAATACGACGATCCCGTGGCGCAGTTGCTGGACAAGCCCGAGGAGGCGGAGCGGGTGCGCGGGACGCTCGCCGACTTCTACCGCCAGATGAAGGACCGCACTGGCGCCATCCGCTTCCTGATGATCACTGGCGTCTCCAAGTTCACCAAGATGTCGGTCTTCTCCGCGCTCTCGAACCTGGTGGATCTCTCCTTCAAGGACGAATGCGCGACCATGCTCGGCTTCACCGAGCAGGAGTTGGACACTTATTTCACAGGGCACATGCGCGCACATGCGGAGCGGATGGGGTTGCAATACGACACCTACCGCGCGGAACTCAAGCGCTGGTTCAATGGCTACCGCTTCGGGCGGCACTCCGCCGAGACCGTCTACAATCCCGTGTCCATCGTGGGAAACCTCGCCGCACCAGAACCTGAATTCCGCTGCGGCTGGGCGGAGACTGGAAAGGCCTCCATGCTCATGGACCTGCTGGGCCGCGAGACCTTCGCCGCCACCGATCTCGAACGGCTGCAGGCAGTACGGGAGGCGGACTTCGACGTCTCCGACATCCGCAGGCTGCGTCTCGTCCCCATGCTCTACCAGACTGGATATCTGACCATCAACCACTACAACCCGTTCACGCGCTCCTACGACCTATGCGTCCCTGACGAAGAGGTCCGCCAGGATCTGGCCACGGTCACCGCCGCCGCCATCGCGGGGACGGACACGTCGTGGGTCTCCTCGCTGGGGCTCAAACTGCTGCTATACGAATGGCCTTCCTTCTTCGACGGCCTCAAGGCCCTCTATGCGGGCCTCCCCTACGGCGCGACCGAGGGAAACATCCAGGCGTACTCCTTCGAGCGCACCCTGGTCGTGCTGCTGAAGTCGCAGGGCATCCAGGTGATCTCCGAGGAACGCCAGGCAGACGGGCAGGCCGACGTCGTCGCCGTCCACCCCTGCGGCGTCTATATCTTCGAACTCAAGGTCGACCGTACGGCGGAGGAGGCCCTCGCGCAGATCCGTGAAAAACACTATGCCGCGCCCTATCGGGCCGATTCCCGCCCCGTCTGGCTCGTCGGCCTTTCCTTCGACCGCGGCACACGCCAACTCCTGGACGCCAAAGCCGAGAAGGCGTAGCGGCACGGACTACTGGCCATCCCGTGCCGATGGCGGCGCGTCGAGTTCGACCAGCGCGGCGTCGACGAGGGAGCAGAGGCGCAGCGATCCCTTGGAGGCCCCCAGGACGAGAAGCGCATCGGCGTCAATAAAGTTATATTCTGGCAGCGAATCGACGTCGTCGGCCTTAAGCGACATCAGCGATCCGTCGGGCTGCTCGAAATGTTCATAATGGACAATCGGCCCCAAGGCGCAGGCCATGTCGTCAGGCAGGCGCCGGGCGAGATCCCGCAGGGCCTCCGGCGAGGAGTGCACTGGCTGGCGCAGGCCGAGGAAACGCAGAAACGGCCGCACCGCATAACTCGCCATCCGAAGGCGGACCAGCGCAAAGCGTCGTCCGCCCTGCTCGAAGCGGGCGATGGAGGCGCGCTCCAGAAAGCGCTTTCCGCGTTGGTCGAAATCCTCCTTCGAGGGCCAGCGCAGGACCAAGGTCGGCGATTCCCGATTCGCGGGAATGGGCACGGCCCCCTTCGGACTGGCGGCGAGGCTATCCCGCTTTTCATCGAGCGTGACACCGGGCACCTCCACTGGCGCGCCGTCGGAAAGCCGGCGCCATTGCCCGTCACGGGCGCGGATACCGAGGGGACAGGGAAAACCGGGCGGCAGGGCGAGTGCATCCCACAGGCGGGAAAGCAAGGCTTTCCCAGGTGTCTCCGGCAATGCCGCGCCCAGGTTCTCCGCGAGCGTCTGCGCATCATTCCATTTGCAGACGGCATGGACGACACCGAAGCCCGCATAGATCGCGCCGTCCACCTCGGCATGGCGGATCTCCGGGCCGTGCCACCACGATTTGATGAAATAGTCCGGCGCCATCGGCGCCAGCACGATGCGGAGGCCGCCACCGCCCTGCCGATGGCACTGGTCGGGCAGGTATCCGAACCGCACCTCGATGCCGGTCTTGTGCTCATGGTAGGAGGCGCCGCGCATGGCCACCACGTCAGGGGCCCACAGCGGCCTTTCCGCGTAGGGCGTGACTAACTCACAGACATTGTCATCAAAGTTACTCATCCCCAAAGGATTGGAGATGCCTTCTCCGGGAGTGCGATTGACGGTGCCGCGAGGGATGTCGCGGGACGGAGGGAGCTGGTTCGCCCACCCGCCCAAGGCGGCGAACTCCCATTCGGCCTCGGTCGGGATGCGGAAGCCGTATCCGGGCGGCAAAGTCTGGATGTGGGTGACGGTATCCTGGAAGCAGCGGCAAAAGTGGAGGGCGTCATTCCACGTTAGATATTCAATGGCCTGGGAGGGGGCGACGGTCTTAAGCGGCTTCATGCTGCACTGGGCATAAAGCGCGCCGTTCACCTCCGTGGAGAGGATCCAGTAGGGGTAGTCGATACGCTTCACCGTCCCTGTCACCGGGGAGCGGAACTCGCCCGGAGGCACGAACTCCAGCCGGACCGGCAGCGGGGCCTCCGGAATGAAGACCCGCCCCGCCTTCGGGCCGCGCGGCTGAAGGCGCTCGGCCTCGGCCTGCAGCCGTCGCTCCAGCTCCGCCTGTTCCTCCGGCGAAACCAGCGCCTTCACCAGCGGCGCGGCCAGATAACTCCACCCGCAGCCGTTCGCCTTGAGATCCGCCGCCGTCCCGGTCGGCATCCGCCGCCTCACCTCTTCCCGCGCCTCCTCCCGAAAACGCGACAGCGCCGTCTCCGCCTCGGCAATCCTCCCCGCCTCCAGCATAGCCCGCGCCGTCGCCAGTTCCGCCTGCGGCTTCTCCCCCACCCCGAAGAACTCCCGCTGCATCTCCGTATCGCGCCAAAACCCCTCCAGTTCCGACATCAATGCCTGAACCGCCTCCCGACGCCGCGCGCTCTCCGCCATCGTCAGCGCCTGGGTCCTCTTTCTCTCCTTCTCCGCCGCCGCGCGCCGAAAAAGGACGGCGGCCGCCGTCCCGGCCAGGGCTATCAGGACGGTCATCGCGCCCGCCAGCCACAGCAGAACGCGCCGGCGAAAGGCCGGCCGCAGGACAAAGGAGCCCCAGAGGCGCCGCAGCGGCCCGCGGGGTTCGACGGTGCGCTGCAGCACCTTGCGGCACTCCGCGCAGCTCTGGCAGCGGCGTTCAGGCTTGAGGTCGCACCACTTCGCCAAGGCCAGCCACACGGGGTCGAGATCCTCCAACGGCACCGTCGTCGGCAGCGCGGGATAGGCCTCGGGGGGATTGCCCGTGACCACGTGATACAGCAGCTTCCCCAAGGCATAGATGTCCGCCGCGGGCGTGAGTTTCACGCCACGGTAAAGGAACTCGGGCGGGATGTAGCCAGGCGTCCCCGCCACCGACATCGTCTCCGCCAGGTTCCGCGCCAGCCCTGGATCCGCGAGGCGCGGATGGCCGCCCACATAGATGATGTTCTCTGGCTTGATGTCCCGATGCAGCATCCCCGCCGCGTGCATCGCCTCCAGGCCGTCCAGCAGTTCATGGAGCAGCCGCAGCGCCTCCGCGACGGGCAGCCGACCGCGGCGCTTCAGCCGCAGGCCCAGCGTGTCTGGCGTGTATGCCTTCCCCGTCGGATTCGCATTGTCGGCCGCCTCCATGACATAGACGAGCACCCCGTCCTCGACCCCGGCGTGGAAGACCTGCAGCAGCCCTGGATGCGGCCCCGCGATGGCCATGTAGTTGCGCAGGCCGCGCAGTTCGTATTCGCTGGCGGCGGCCGTGTTCAGGCACTTGACGGCGACGCGCCGGCCGAGCGCGTCCGTGGCGAGCCAGACGCAACCGTAGGCTCCGCGCCCGCACTCGGCGACCAGGGTGCACCCCGCGACGGTCTGGCCAGGGGCGGGCGTCATGGGCTACCCCAGTTCCTCGGAGAGGCGCTGGACCACCTCCGCCAGCCGCGCGGTCACTCTGCTCTTCGCCAGATAGACGACGTTCACGGAGACCTTCAGCACCTTGGCGACCTCCTGCGGCGGACGCTGGCGCAGCGCATACATCTCGAAGGCGAGATAGGTGACGTCGCCGACCTCCTGGCGCACCTCCTCCCTGGCCTTCTCCAGGATGAACGCCTGCCACTCCCGATCGAAGGTCTCCTCGTCCGCCGCCTCGTCGACGGGCTCCTCGTCCTCCAGCGGCTGCAGATTCTGCCGCCGACGGCGCTCGCGCAGCAGATTCCGCGCGCAGTTGCCGACGATGGTGCGGAAGTATGTGCGGAACTTCCCGCGCTCGGGGAGATACTGCGCCACCGCCTTGGAGGTGAAGAGCTTCACATAGACATTCTGCCGCAGCTCCTCCAGTTCCTGCTGGGCCAGGGAGAAGGCGCGCCCGTACATGTCGATCAGCGGCGCGTAGAAGTCGACGAACTCCCGCCAGGCCGCCTCGTCGTTCCGCGCCACCTTCTCCAGCAATTCTCGTCGTGTCGTGTAAGCCATGTCCCCTAATTTACACGCTTCGAGCCGCATTGCAAGCAAATGCCTTCTGTCGTCGCGCAATCGTTTCCCGCGTCCCCCCGTTGACAGAATCCGATTGAGGCAATATAGTAAGGCAGTTTCCCGAAACAAGTGAATTGACCAACGGCAGGGCTGTTGCGAAGGGGCACACCACCAAGGGTGTGGATTTCTCGCGGCGGTTCTGTTTTTTTTTGCCAGGAACACGCCCCATGCTGACCATCAATGGCGAATCCATGGACGCGGCGGGAAAGCCGCTTGCCGACTTTCTGCGCGAAGCAGGCTACGACCCCGCCCGCGTCGCCGTCGAGCGCAATCTCGAAATCGTGCCCACCGAACAGTTCCCGACGACCATCCTGCAGGATGGCGACTCCATCGAGATCGTCCACTTCGTGCAGGGAGGCTGACCCATGATCGACCGCGCCGAACTCGACCGCGCCTTCGACGCCCGCTTCCCCCCCGAGGTCAAGGCGAAACTGCACGCCGCGCGCGTCGCCGTCGCGGGCCTCGGCGGCCTCGGCTCCAACATCGCCTTGATGCTCGCCCGCAGCGGCGTCGGGCACCTGAAACTGGTGGACTTCGACACCGTCGACACCACCAACCTCAACCGCCAAGCCTACGGCATCCGACACCTGGGACAGCCCAAGACCGACGCCATCCGCGACCTCCTCGACGACATCAATCCATACCTCGACATCGAGACCGTGCGCGTCACCGTCACCGCCGACAACGCCGCCAGCCTCTTCGGCGACTGGCCCATCGTCTGCGAGGCCTTCGACCGCCCCGAAAACAAGGCGATGCTCGTGCGGACGCTCCTCGCCCAATGCCCAAACGTCACCGTCGTCTCAGGCACTGGACTCGCTGGATACGGCGACGCCAACGCCATCCGAACCACCCACCCCATGCGCAGGCTCTACGTCTGCGGCGACCAGGAGACCGCCGCCCAGGGCGCCACAGGCCTCATGGCCCCCCGCGTCGCCGTCTGCGCAGGCCACCAGGCCAACCAGGTGCTTCAACTCATCCTGAACTAAGGAGAACCATCCCCATGCCCGACACCTTCACCCTCGGCGGCCGCGAATTCCACAGCCGCTTCATCCTCGGCTCCGGCAAATACGACCTGAAACTCATCCAGGCCGCCGTCGAACAGGGCGGCGCCGAGATCATCACCATCGCCGTGCGCCGCGCCAACACCAAGCCCACCGAAAGCGTCCTCGACTTCATCCCCAAGGGCGTCACCCTCCTCCCCAACACCTCGGGCGCCCGCACCGCCGACGAGGCCGTCCGCATCGCCCGCCTCGCCCGCGCCATGGGCTGCGGCGACTTCGTCAAGATCGAAATCATGCGCGACGCCAAATACCTCCTCCCCGACAACGCCGAGACCATCCGCGCCACCGAACTCCTCGTGAAGGAGGACTTCACCGTCCTCCCCTACATGTACCCCGACCTCTACGCCGCACGACAACTCCAGGAAGTCGGCGCCGCCGCCGTCATGCCGCTCGCCGCCCCCATCGGCTCCAACCGAGGTCTCGAAACCCGCGCATTCATCCAGATCCTCATCGACGAAATCGACCTGCCCGTCATCGTCGACGCAGGCATCGGCAAGCCCTCCCAGGCCTGCGAAGCCATGGAAATGGGCGCCGCCGCCATCATGGCCAACACCGCCATCGCCACCGCGGGAAACGTCCCCGCCATGGCCGCCGCCTTCAAGGACGCCATCAACGCAGGACGAAACGCCTACCTCGCGGGCCTCGGGCGCACCCTCGCCCGCGGAGCCTCCGCCTCCGACCCCCTCACGGGATTCCTGCACTGAAAGCAGGGCCGGCAAGGGAGGGCCGCGCTCCTGCGCGGCCGCCTGGCGCGGCAGGGTCGGCGAGCCGAGCAACGGGAGGGCCGCGCTCCTGCGCGGCCGCCTGGCGCGGCATAGTCGGCA
>JAEEXV010000053.1 GCA_016287975.1 Lentisphaeria bacterium
ATGCGGCGGCGGCGCGGCCCGCGCGGGCGGATTCCTCGGAGACGAAGTCGACGAGATCGTGGACGTGGAGGACGTTCCCGCAGGCGAAGATGCCTTGGACGCAGGTCTGGAGGCGCTCGTCGACGATGGCGCCGCCAGTCACGGGGGACATGGGGACGCCCGCGCCGAGGGTGAGTTCGTTTTCGGGGATGAGGCCGACGGAGAGGAGCAGCGTGTCGCAGGGGATGGTCTCCTCGGTGCCTGGGATGGGGCGTCTGGTCGCGGGATCGACCTCGGAGACGGTGACCGCCGAGAGGCGGTGGCCAGCCTCGTGGATGCAGGTCACGGTGTGGTTGAAGCGCAGCGGGATGCCGAAGTCGTCGAGGCACTGCACGATATTTCGCCGCAGGCCGCTGGAGTAGGGCATGAGTTCGAAGACCCCCTTGACCTTGGCGCCCGCGAAGGTGAGGCGCCGCGCCATGATGAGGCCGATGTCCCCTGAGCCGAGGATCACGGCCTCGCGCCCTGGCAGCAGCCCCTGCAGATTCAGGAAGTTCTGCGCGGCGCCTGCGGTGAAGACGCCTGCGCAGCGCGCGCCGGGGATGCCGAGGGCGCCGCGCGGGCGTTCGCGGCAGCCCATGGCGAGCACCACCGCATCCGCGTCGATGACCTTGAGGCCGAAGGCGGGGCTGACGCAGGTGAGGAGGCGTTTGGCGGAGACCTCCAGGACGGTCGCGCCGCAGACGCATTCGATCTGCGGGAACTCCTGGAGGCGGTCGATGAAGCGCTGGGCGTATTCGGGGCCGGAGAGTTCCTCGCCGAAGGTATGCAGGCCGAATCCAGTGTGGATGCACTGGCGCAGAATGCCGCCGAGGACGGCGTCCCGTTCCAGCAGCAGAATGTCCGTGCAGCCCGCCTCGGCGGCCGCGATGGCGGCCGCGAGCCCCGCGGGGCCGCCTCCTACAATCACCAGTCCACGATGTTCTGGAATCAACATGCCCGTCACCTCTTTCGCCGCAAAAAAAAAAGGCCTGGCCGAGGATTTGGTCAGCACGCGCCGCAGGCACAATCCACCCTGGGATGCCTGCGGCTGGCTGCTCAAATACTCGGCCAGGCCGTGGTTGTCTGGAAGACGGGCTTAATATAGCACCGCGTCGCCGATTCGGGCGCGGTCGCCTTCCCGTCTTTCGGCGGGAGGCGGTCCGTGCCGTTGCCGCCTATTCCTTGCCGGTGATGCGGCGGATGGCGGCGACTTCGGCGTGTGAGAAGGGGGTGCCGTCCTGGCGGAAGATGTCGTGGTACCAGACATCGGGTTCGCCTCGGGCATTGAGTTTTTCGGGGGGGAAGAGGGCGCAGTGGATGAAGTTGGTGCGCCCGGAGACGAGGCCGAAACTGAAACTGTGGACGTGGTGCCGCTTGAACTCGGGGAGCATCAGCATGAAGTTCTGCTCGGGGATCACGCGCGCCATCCATTCGGTGCAGAGGATGGGGCGGTCGTGCTTCTTCAGGCCGTTGATGTAGTGGGGCAGATAGTCGAGGGGGCCGTAGTAGTGGAAACTGTTGACGTCCGATTCGCGCAGGGCGAGCTGGGCGATGGGGGACTGGGAGAGCAGTTCGAACTCGTCGCCGTGGTCGACGCCGCCAGTGGGGTTGGCGGGGTCGGTGTGCTGCTGGGCGTGGCCGCAGCCTCGGAAGACGCAGTCCACGGTGAGGGGCTGGGTGGGATCGGCCTCGCGGGCGATGCGGAAGGTGCGTTCGGCGAGGGCGAGGGACTTCTCGCGCTTGTCCTTGAGGGCTTCGTTGGGGCGGATGCAGGTGGGCTCGTTGAAGAGGTCCCAGCAGCAGATGCGGTCGTCGCCGCGGTAACGGGCGATGGTGCCCTGGACGTAGGGATCCAGTTCGGGGTGCCGCGCGGTGTCGCCGAGGTATTCGGCGCCAGGGGACTGGACCCAGCGGGAGTTGTGGATGCCGCGGACGGGGTCGGGCTGGGGGCCCCACTGGGGGTAGGAGTTGAAGCCGCCAGTATAGAAGACGGGCATCGCGGAGATCCCGTGGCGGGCGGCGATGTCAAGGAAGCGGTCGAGGTTGGCGTAGAAGACGTCGGGGGCGTATTTGACGTGGAAGAAATGCAGGAAGATGCGGACGGCGTTGAAGCCGAGGCTTTCGGCCATGCCGAGTTCGCGGTCGATGACGGCGGGGTCGAAGGTCTCCTTGGCCCAGGTGTCGAGCTGGTTGACCGCGTAGGCGGGGACGTAGTTGCAGCCGACCAGCCAGCCGACTTTGCGCTGCCACGCGGCAGCCTCTTCGATGGTGAAACGGGATCTCATGGGAAGGAAATGGATGGTGGGGTGAGTGGAATGCGTTGTTCCCCAAGAGGGGCGGTTCCATCGTCATGCCGGCTGAGCCGCCATTTCGTCATGTCGTCATGTCGACGGAGCCGCCATTTCGCCATGTCGTCATGCCGGCGGAGCCGCCATTTCGCCATGTCGTCATGCCGGCGGAGCCGCCATTTCGCCATGTCGTCATGCCGGCGGAGCCGCCATTTCGCCATGTCGTCATGCCGGCGGAGCCGCCATTTCGCCATGTCG
>JAEEXV010000054.1 GCA_016287975.1 Lentisphaeria bacterium
GGTCCTGGGTCCTGGGTCCTGGGTCCTGGGTCCTGGGTCCTGGGTCCTGGGTCCTGGGTCCTGGGTCCTGGGTCCTGGGTCCTGGGTCCTGGGGCCTGGGGCCTGGGGCCTGGGGCCTGGGATTGCTTAAACTATATTGGATTTAAACAACTTGCAACAAGAAAGAAGCTGTTATGTCGCCGAATGTTGATTATACTACACTAAATCATCATTTCTCTTGTGTCGTCATCAACGAGGTTTCCATTCCAGCGTTTTTGGCGGTTCGGAGGAGTTTGATGACTTCGTCATAGACGACGCTTTTGTCGGCGAGGATATAGGCCTTGGTGTGTCCTGCGCTGCAGAGTTCCTTGAGGCGGCTTTCGAGGGATGCGTATGGGAGCGGGATGTCGTTGATTTTGCAGTTTCCGTCCTTGTCCATGGCGAGGATAATGTCCTCGTTGATATCGGTGACGGGTTTGGAAGTGGTCAGTTCGGGGGGGCTGACATCGACGTCGGTGGAATAGTCGAGGACGGGGACGGTGATGATGAAGACGATGAGGAGTGTGAAGGTGAGATCCATGAGCGGGGTCATGTTGATCTCGACGGTCTGGCGGAGTCTGGATCGGTGGATGCTGGCGCGCATTTGGTTCAGGCCTCCTGCTGTGCGTTGGCGACCTTGAAGACGTTGAGGGAGGTGATGAACTCCTCGATGAAGGAGTCCATTTCAATGTCGGTGGTCTGGATATGGGAGATGATCCAGTTGTTTCCGCAAAGGGAGGGGATGGCGACGGCGAGGCCCGCGACAGTGGTGAGGAGCGCGCCTGAGATGCCAGGGGCGATGGCCTGGATGTCGGGTCGTCCGCCGTTGTTGACGATGCCGATGAAGGTGGCCATGACGCCCCAGACGGTGCCGAAGAGGCCGAACATGGGGGAGATCGAGGTCAGCGAGCCGAGCGCGGCGAGTTTGTCCTCCATCTGGAGCTGCTGGGAGTTCATCGCCTGGTTCATGTTCGAGCGGATCTTGTCGAGTTCCTCAGGAGTCAGTTTTCTTGGGAGGATATTGTTGACAAACAATGAATTGCGCTCATTCTCAGGGAGCCCTAGCGCGACGATGAGCGAATTCAGGCCGACCTTGCAGATTTCACCGAGGGGCCCGTCAAGCGTGCAGGCGCGCAGATTCACGGCGAGTTTCAGCGGCGACTTGTCATGTTCGGCATACAGGCGGTTGAAGCGCTTGACGGCCTTGCGGATGCCTGCGACCGAAATGGCTTTGAGAATCATGATTTCCCATACCCAGAAACTGAAGACCAGCAGCAGCAGCACGATGATCTTGCCGATGGTGTCGCTGTTCTGGAAGGCGTCAGAGATCATTTTTGCCATAGTGGTGGATCCCGTGTGAAGCGGACTGGTTCAAATGGAGGCGGCGAGTTTCAGGTATTGCGCGGGGGCGATGACTTCGGCGCGGGCGTCGGCGGGGATGCCGAGGGCGGCGAAGGCGGCGGGGACGTCGGCATGCGGGAAGGCGGCTTCGAGGAGTCGCCTTGCCTGTTTGCGCCGCTGCGCGAAGGCGATGCCCGCGATCTGGTCGGCGCGGGCGCGCAATGCGGGCGGCGGGGCGTTTTCCAGGCGCACGAGGGCGAGGAACGCGGAGTCGATTTCGGGCGGCGGGAAGAAGACGCCGCGCGGCACGGTGCGGCAGATGGAGGCGCGGTAGGAGAAGGCGAGGCGCGCGGTCAGGACGCCGTATTCCCTGGTGCCTGGCGGGGCGGTCAGGCGCTCGGCCATTTCCCGCTGCAGCAGCACATGGAACGCGGCGGGGGGATTGGCGCAGGCGTTCATGCCAGCGAGGAGCACGGAGGCGCAGGAGTACGGCAGGTTCGCGATGCAGCGCCAGGGCGCGCCTTCGGGGAAGAGCGCCGCGAAATCCGCATGGCAGGCGTCGCCCTGGATCAGGGTCAGGGCGTCCTGCCCCGCGAACCGTTCCCGCAGGAAGGCGGCGAGGCGGGCGTCATACTCGATGGCGGTCACCTGGCATCCCGCCGCCAGGAGGCGTTCGGTGAGGACGCCTGTACCTGGGCCGATTTCGAGGATCCGCTCGCCGCTTTTTGGGGCGGCCTCCCGCACCAGGGCGCCCAGGCAGTTTTCGTCCAAAAGAAAGTTCTGCCCCAGTTTTCGGCTGGGATGCAGTTCCAGGCGCTGCAGGAGGGATAGGAGTTCAGCCTTGTGCATGGGCCTGAATACAGGGAAATCAACAGGTGGCGGTGTCGAAGAACGCGACCGCCTTCTGCAGGAGGGCCTCCGCATCTGGCCCGTTCGCGGTGGCGGTGAGGCGGGTCCCGCACGCCGCCGCGAGGGTCAGGAGGGAGAGCGGACTCCCCGCGTCCGCGCTGCGCCCTTTGGAATTGGCCAGGGTGAGGCGGGCGTCGTAGTTGCGGCAGAGCCGCGAGAGTTCGGCCGCGAGGCGCAGATGCAGCCCATGCGGATTTCGGATGACGACCTCTGCGCTGAGCGGCGCATTGGGGCGTGCGGGGGAGTCCGTTTGTGGCTGGGCGGCAGCCGCCTGGGATTGAAATGCCGATGCTGAGGCCATGGGTTCGACGAAAGTGGAGGCGAATGCGGCGGTCTCGCCGTCTTCGGCGGCGATGCAGTCAAATCATCTTAATGTAATTCCAGATGGAGCCGCCGCAAAGCGAAACCGCAGATTTTCCTCCTTCCTCGGCCGCGGTTTGTGCAACCCTATTTCCCGCCAGTCGGTTCCGCTGGATGGCGCTGCGGTTCGTCGGCCTTCAGGATGATGGCGCGTAGTTTGTCGAGGGTGACGGGCTTGAGGAGGAGCCCCGTGAAGCCGCTTTCCGCGAAGCTCCGCTGGGCCTCGGCGTCGGCGGTCACGGCATAGACGGGGAGTTCCTGCCAGCGTTGGTCGCGGCGGATCTCGCGGACCAGGGCCTCCCCGTTCATTTCGGGCATCCACAAATCCGTCAGGATCAGGTTGAAGGCGTCGGGGGCGTCATGGAGGAGCCGAAGGGCCTCGGCGCCGTTTTCCGCGAAGGTGACATGCTGGATTTGCAGGTGCTTCAACATGGCCTGGAGCACATGTCGGTTGACGGGCACGTCGTCCACGACCAGGATGCGCAGGTCGCGCCGCACGATCGTCATGGAGTCGTCGGCCTCCGAGGGCTCCATCTTTCGCCGGGTGGAGAACTCCACCGTCGGCAGGGTCACGGTGAAGGTCGAGCCTTTCCCGAACTCCGATTCCAGGGTCAGGGCGCCGCCCATCCGCTGGGCGAGCTGCTTGCAGATGAAGAGCCCGAGCCCCGTGCCGTTTTTCTGGGCGTTCCCGTGCGACTCGACCTGCACGAATGGCTGCATCAGGCGCTTCTGGTTCTCAGGGGTGATCCCGCATCCCGTGTCCGTGACGGCCATCGTGAGCCGCCCTGTCCCGCTCGCCACCCCCGCAGGCGCCTCGAACCGAAGCGCGAGGCGGACCTCCCCGTGTTCCGTGAACTTCACCGCATTGCCGATCAGATTGAAGAGGATCTGCCGAATCCGCTGCATGTCCACGGACACGGAGGGCAAATCGCCGAAGTCCTCCACCAGCCGCACCTTCTCTGGCATGACGGCGGTGTCGAAGGAGTGCAGCACGCCTGAGGCGAGTTTCGCCAGATCCGTCCATTCGGGGTTGAAGACCATCTTGTTGGCCTCCAGCTTGGACAGGTTGAGGATGTCGTTCACCAGTTCGAGGAGGGTGCTGCCGCTGGTGGTGATGGCGTTGAGGGCGTTGCGGCGCTCCTCCTCGTCCTCGATCCCGCTCTTGAGCAGTTCGGAGAAGCCGATGATCGCGTTGAGCGGGGTGCGGATGTCATGGCTGACCGAGGAGAAGAAATAGTCCTTGGCCCGCTCCGCCGCAATGGCGCGGTCCTTCTCGCGGCGGATGCGCACCATCGAAAAATGCATCACGAGGAAGACCAGGACCACCAGCACCACCAGGTCCAGGGCGACCAGCAGCACCACGGGATGACGCCGCAGATATTCGCGCAGCGTGATCTCCTCCTCGAAGCGCTCGAGCCATTTGCGGGCGAGGCGGTCCATCGTGCCGTCGGCGCGGAGGGCCAGCAGGGCGGCGTTGACGCCCGCAAAGAGGTCGCGGGCGTTTTGGTCGACGCCGAAGCACATCTGGCCGCTCGCGAAGTCCATCCGCCCCCTGAACCGCCGCCGTTCCCGCCCGAGTTCCCGCAGGCAGACCTCGCCGATGGTATGGTGGGCGATGAAGCAGTCGCATTCGCGGCGAAGGACGGCGCGCGCGCACTCCGTCACGGTCGTGTATTCGACGCAGTTCTCCCAGAGCTGGTAGTGCTTCAGGGTGTCCATCAGCCCGCAGCCCTCGATGATGGCGATCTGCTTGCCGTACAGGTCGCTGAACGACTTGCTGGGGATGGTTTCGAAGACGACGAACTTCTCCTCGAAGGTCGGGATGGTGAAGTTGCAGTCCATGACCGCGACATCCTGCCAGTCGCAGCCCAGGATGAGGTCGGCCTTGCGCTGCTGCATCGTCTGCACGGCGTCCTTCCAGCTGAGCAGTTGCAGCTCCAGGTTGTAGCCCATGCGGTTGGCGATTTCCGTGACCAGCTCGACGTCATAGCCGCGCGGAACGGGGCTGCCATGGCGGTAGGAGAACGGCTTGTAGTCCATGTCCGCGACGACCCGCAGCGTCCTCTGGAAGCGGTTCTGCGGGAGGATGTCGACCTCTGGCTCCTGGCGCTTTCTGACGTTGGCGGCATGTATGTGCAGCACCACGTAGGCGGTGCCCGCGAGCATCAGCATGAGGCAGATGCCGAGCCAGAAGGTCACGGACCGTTCGGTCCGAAGTTTTTGCAGGAGAGGGATCATGGATGGAAGGCCGCGGGGGCGGGGGAGGCTCTCAGGCGCCGTGATGCGGCGCATGGAAGGATTCGAGGGCGCGGCGGGTTTTGTCGACGGTGGGGTAGTCGCGGTAGAGGAAGCCGTGTTCGGCGAACCAGGAGGAACGTTCGAGGGCCTCGGCGAGTTCGGGTTTCCTGGCGAGGGTGCGGTCGACGCCGAGGACGACGGACTGCTTCGGGTGCTTCGCCAGCCAGGCGAGGCGCTGCGGAAGGCCGCTGGCGTGCCAGCGGTTGAAGAGCTCGAGGTGGACGAGGGCGCCGTCCTGGTGTTCGAAACTCAGGTCGGGGATGATGACCTCGCGGCCTGGTCCGCGCAGGAACGGGGTGTGGCCGACGATCTTCCAGTCGGAGACGCTCTCCTGGAAATGGCGGTGGAAGAGCTTGATTTCGTCGGGCACGTAGGCGGAGAAGTTGTGGTAGGGGCAGACGAGGCGGGATTCCTGGTCGAGTTCGAGGGTGGCGGGCTTGTCGCGCCAGGTGACCTCGGCGACCAGGCGCCATTCGGCGGCGGTGCAGACGGCGGGGAAGAAACTGGCCAGCTGGAGACCGTAGCGGCGGGATTGCTCGAGGATGCTGGCGGGGCCGTCGACGACGAGGTGCAGCCGCAGCGGCGCGCCGTCGGCCTTCGGGGCGCCTGGGGCGGCCTCGACGGTGGCGAGCAGTTGGAAGAAGCGCAGGTACTTGAAGATGCGGCGGAGGCGCTGTGGCTCGGGGTCGGCGATGGTGAGGTCCAGATGCGTGGCGCCGAGGAGCAGCGCCTGGACGAGGGCGAGGTTGTAGCGGTCCAGCAGTTGCGGGGCGGTGATGTCCTCGAATTGGAGCAGGCAGTCGTTCTCGGGGAGGTCGGCGTAGATGCGGCGCGGCTCCAGCAGCGGATGGGCGGGCAGCCGTTCCGAGAGCGCTGACTGGAACTCGGCGAAATCCGCGAAGGGCCGCTCCCCCTGCAGCAGCGCCGCCGAGGCCGCGAAGAGTTCCGCGCGCAGCGCAGGGAAGTCCTGTTCGGCGACGGAGGAGAAGGTGCTGCGGTCGTCCAGCAGTTTCCGCAGCGCCTTCGCGAAGCGTCGGTCCGCCGCCCCGTCCAGCAGCGGCTCGACGGATTCGTCGAGCGCCGCCGCCGTGAGCCGCTCGGCCGCCGCGTCGCGGTATGCCGCGATCAGCTGCTCGGCCAGCGCGAGGCGGTCCGGCAGCGTCGCGCGGACAAAGCCAGGGCGCAGGTTCCCGCTGCGCAGCGAGGCGGTGATGAGATCGGAGGTGAGCATGAAGCTACAGGGAATGGGGGAAGGGGGAGGACGCCAACGCGCGGCTTCCGCGCGCACCCGACGGCGGAAGGTTGACTTTGCCGGCTCTGCCGACTTCGCCGACTATGCCCCCCCTTCACGCATTGTACGCGGCGTTCTGCCGTCGTCGTTCGGAGACGTAGGTCTCGGAGGTGCCGAGGCTGACGAGTTCGTAGAGGATGGCGGTCTTGCCAGGCTGGGGGCGCAGGATGCGCCCGAGGCGCTGGACGTGTTCGCGCACGGAGCCAGAGCCCGAGATGACGATGCCGATGTTGGCGGCGGGGACGTCGACGCCCTCGTTCAGGACCTTGCTGGTGACGAGGACGGGGTATTCGCCGTTGCGGAAGGCCTCCAGGAAGCGGCAGCGCTCGGCGGTGCCCGTGTGGTGGGTGAGGACGGGCAGCGCGAAGAGATTTCCGATCTGGTAGGCGGTGGCGTTGTCGGCGGTGAAGACGAGGATGCGGTCGTGGCGGTGCGCGTCGAGGAGCTGCCAGAGCTGGCGCAGCTTGGCGCGGGAGGAACGCGCGATGCGGCGCTGCGCGAGATAGGCGTTGAGGGCGTCGCGCCCGTCGGGCTGGCGGCTGCAGGCGCGCAGGAAGTTCCCCCAGCCCGCAGGGGTGCCCAGCGAGATGCGGTTGCGGTGCAGGAAGTCGATGTAGCGCGTGTGGTAGCGGGTGTAGTCCTCCTGCTCGTCGGGGTCGAGTTCGGTGTCGATGGTGTAGGTCTCGTAGCGCGCGAGGACGGCGTCGCCGCTCAGGTCGGTGATCTCCTTGCGGTAGCAGATGGGCCCCAGCAGCGCGGGGTACTGCTGGTCAAGGCCGTCGGGGCGCTCGGGGGTCGCGGTGAGCCCCAGGCGCCACGGCGCAATCGCGAGGCGCGCGATCTGGGAGTACATCGGCCCTGGCAGGTGGTGGCATTCGTCGACGACGAGCAGCCCGAAGCGGTTGCCGAGCTGGTCGAGCTGCAGCAGCGCCGAATCGTAGGTGGTGACGGTGATGGGGCGGATCTCCCGCTCGCCGCCGCCGATCGCGCCGATCTCCGTGTGGAAGGCGCTCTTGAGCTGCAGCACCCACTGCGCCAGGAGGTCGAGCGTGGGCACGACGACCAGCGTGCTTCGGTCCGCGCGCGCGATCGCGTTCTGCGCGAAGAAGGACTTGCCTGACCCCGTGGGCAGGACGACGACGCCGCGGCGGCGGCTCTCCTCCCAGGCGGCGAGGGCCTCGCGCTGGTAGTCGCGCATGGTGCGCCCGTTTCCAGAGAAGACGAGGGAGAGCGTCCCGTAGGCGCGGGCGTGGTCATGATACTCGACCTTGGCGCGATAGAGGGCGGTGACGATGGCGTTGTAGTCCCCTGCGGCGGCGCGCCACATCTGGACGCGGCGGTCATAGCGGCAAAACTCTTCGAGGCCTGCGGGGAGGGGCGCGTCGGGGCGGGCGGCGCCCTCGTCCACAAGCACCAGCGTTCCGGATTGGAATTCCAGGCGGAGCATTCGGGTATGAAAAAGGGCGGCGCCGGATCCGGATTCGGCGCCGCCCCGTTGGAAATGCCTTAGCGATGCGGCATCAGAAGCACATGTTGATGATGGGGAGGAACGGCACGTAGGAGCGGGTGGCGACATTGACCAGGCCGATCTGCACGCCGCGCAGGAACTCGGTGTAGTTCACCAGGCCGATCTCCAGGCCGTTGAACTCGTGGGAGACATTGACCAGGCCGATGGCGCAGCCGCTCGAGGTCGTGCTCACGGCGTTCACCAGGCCGATCTCCAGGCCGTAGCTGTTGTCGGCGACGTTGACCAGGCCGATCTGCCCGCCCGCGAAGGTGCCGTCGGTGCTGTTCCAGAGGTTCAGCTGGAAGCCAGTGACCTCGGCGGGCATCTCGTCGCCCTGCGAGTTGTTGATGGAGACCAGGCCCAGGTCGATGCCCGTCACCTGGTAGTTGCTGCCGTACGGCAGGTTCAGTTTCAGGAAGCCGACCGCGATCTCGGGGGGGACCAGCTGGACGCGCGGGGCCCAGATGGAAAGCTGGAAGGCGGTCATGTCAAAGGCGGAGAGCGCACCGGCGGTCAACGCCAGCAGCGCAAGGGCGAGAATGGTCTTTTTCATGGTTCTTTCGTGGGTTGGACAGGGTTGCTTGCGAATACGGAAATCAGACACTCTCTAAAGTTAATCGCATTTCGCCGTTTTGCCATTCAGAAGCGCAGAAAAATCCACCGCCTGGCGTCAAGGGGACGGGCAAACGGCTATATTAAGCCCCGTCTTGATGACGTTCGGTCGCTGGCACGTCGTCGAAAAATGGCAGTTGTGGCGGGGGAAATGGAGAGAATCAGAATGCAGAGCAGGCTTTGGCTGGGGTTGATGTTGACGGGGATGTGGCTGGCGGCGGCGCCGCTGACGACGAAGCAGTTGATGGAGCTGCCCTTCGAGCCAGTACAGAAGCTGCCCGACTTCCGCATTGAGAAGAACGGCGAATCCCGTGAGTTCTCGCTGCCGTCGCTGCCCGTGAAGCCCGGCAAGATCCGCGTGCTGCGCGGGCGCTTCGTGAGCTACGCGCGGAAAAGCGCGGGGTGCAACACCGCCATGCGCATCGAGGTCAACGCGAGGCCGCTGGGCCGCTACACGGCGGCGGGGGACGAGCGGATGCTCTGCAAGGAGCCCTTCTATGTCTTCCTCTCCGTCTACAAGGGCCGCCAGTTCGGCTACTTCACGGGCAACCAGTTCTGCATGCCCTTCGCGCCCACGCCCGACGCCCTTGACGCGGATTCGGTCGGCAACAACGCCAGCATGTTCCTGCTGGACCTGGAGGATGTCATCCTGGGCGTCGACGGCAACAACCTGAAGTTCGTGAATGTGCGCCGCCAGGTCGGGACGACGCCGATCACGCTGATCGCGCAGGATGTCGCGGTCGGCTACCTCGACCGCGCCGCGCTCCCGCCGCCCCCTGGCTCGGAAGTCCGCTATGCCCCCGTGAAGTGCGCCGTCGCGAAGCGCGGCATGCGCCTGGAGGTCGGCGCGGCGGGCGGCTTCGCGGTACTGGACGCCAAGGGCCGCGCGTATCTGGTCGAGAGCAAGCTCGCGATGCCCTTCCAGGCGCCCTTCGAGCTGCTTGCCTCCGACACGGCGCCCAAGGGCGCGCCGAAGGTGACGGTGGAGGAGGAGGGAAAACTGGGCTTCGTGGTCAACGCCGCCTGGAAGAACGGCGTCGCGCTGCGCCGCCGCCTGACGGTGGAGGATGACGGCCTCCTGCACTGGATCGACGAGTGGAAGAACGCCTCCGCCGCCATCCAGGGCATCCCGTTCCACCACCGCCTCCGCACGGCGGGCTTCCAGAAGCGCGCCTTCCTCTCGGGCAGCGGCGACGTCACGCACATCGCCTCCTACGAGTCCAATCCAACGGTGGTCCTCGTCGACAACAGCGCGAAGGACGGCGGCGGCATCGGCATCACCGAGGAGAACGACTTCGCACGCCTCATCGGCAGCGTCAAGACCTCGAACACCGAGACCGAGATCTTCGCCGCGCACTTCGCGCTGGCGCCGAAGTGCTCCCTGACGCTCGTCTACACCATCGACCTCTTCACGGAGGGCGGCTACTGGGGCTTCGTGAACCGTCTCCGCCGCCGCTGGAACATCGGCGCCGTCACCGCGCCGTACGCCTTCTTCCTGGTCGGGCCCTACATGCGCACCGCGCCTGGCAGGACTCAGGCCGAGAAGATCCGAAACTCCTTCGCGCACCTGGGGCCGATCGGGGTCGGCGTCTATCCGTGGCGCCGCTTCGACCACTCCGTCGTGCGCGGCAACCGCTACCCGAAGCTGCCGAAAGGCGCGAAGCCCGCGCCTGGCCGCACCCCCGACCTCGACATCGACGAATTCCTGAAGTTCAGCCACCGCAAAGACTTCGATGAGGCGATGCGCAAGGAGATCGCGCTCTTCCGCCAGGAGGCCCCCGAGGCGAAGTACATCGGCCTCACGCACCCCGCGATGGAGACCGTCTATCTGCCCCTCGCCCACCGCTGGCCCTACGCGGAAAACGGCATCCGCACCGCCGACGGCAAACTCTACCACCATCCCCACTACGACCGCTCCCACCTCGGCACCTGGGTCGACAAGGACTGGGCCATCGCCTACTACGCCCCCTACGCGGGCAGCCGATACTACGACGTCCTCCTCGACGACGTGAAGAAGGTCTTCGACAACGGCGCCGACGGCATCTACATCGACGAGTTCAGCTTCGGCAACCACCGCGACTACTCCCGCTACGACTACGGACGCTGGGACGGCTTCTCCGCCGACCTCGACGACAAGGGCAACGTCGTCCGCCTCAAATACGATGTCGCCCTCGCCAGCGAGGGCCTGCAGAACGCCATCCTCTCCCTCGCCAAGGAGCGCGGAAAATTCTTCCTCGGCAACGGCTCCGCCGCCCTGCGAAGCGTCAATACCGCCTCCGCCCAGCGCTTCTGGGAGGGCGGCA
>JAEEXV010000055.1 GCA_016287975.1 Lentisphaeria bacterium
TCGCCCATTGGCCCGCCGGCTTTTCGCCGGCGGCACACAACCGCCCACCATTCCACCCCGCGCTGATTCGGCGCAGCCATCACCCCGCGCAGGACCCGCCATTTGCTCGGCGTGTGCCAGCGGGCTTGCCCGCTGGGAATGCCCCGATCATCCGCGCCGATTCGGCGGATTCCCCGCCCCATTTGCGCCCATTGGCCCGCTGGCTTTTCGCCGGCTGCACACAACCGCCCACCATTCCACCCCGCGCTGATTCGGCGCAGACATCGCCCCGCGCCCCATATCGCGAAGGCCCCGCCATTTGCGCCCATTGGCCCGCCAGCTTTTCGCCGGCTGCACACAACCGCCGAAAATCCCACCCCCTTCAGCGAGAGCAAAGCGGGCGGGGGGTGCGGGGGGCGGAGCGAAGCGAAGCCCCCCGTCGTTTGCATGGCTGGAAGAAGGCACCAGCCCAAAGTTTTACCCCGCCCCGCAACGCCAACCCGACCGTGAAGCGCCCCTCGGCTGCGGACCAATCGCCCCGTCACAGATTCCGCCAGTGGCGGATCGCAAGCGTCTGCGCATCCCACACGGCGACCTCGCCGTGGTCCTTCCAGGCGGGCAGGACCGCGAAAAAGCGCCCGTCCCTGCGTGGTTCCCAATATTGTTGATGGAAATGGCCCAGGACGAGGCCCGCCAGGCTCGGCTGCGCCTCCAGTTCCGCCGTCGCCCAGCGCGACAGTTCCGCCTGCGGGAAGCGCCAGACGCGACGGCGCGCCTTCTCCTCCAGCGAGCGCTTGAGATGGCGCACGTAGGCGGCGGCTCCAGGGAAATGGAGCAGCAGATGCGCGAGGGCGCTCTTCACCCACCAGCGGAAGCGCAGATGCTGCGGCGTCGCGGCGCAGACGTCCCCGTGGCGCAGTTCCAGCCCGTTGACTTCGAGTTCCTCGCCGTCGGCGGCGGTGAAGCAGTCGCCATGGTGGCGCGCGACGAAATACTCGTGGTTTCCCTCCAGCAAATAGACTCGGCGGCGCTGCTTCTCGGCGCGGCACCATTCCAGGAATTCGCGGTGCAGCGCGCACTCGTAGGCGGGCAGGCCGATCCACAGTTCCATGACGTCGCCCAGGAAGGCGACATCATATCGCGTGGTGGCAAGCCACTCCAGGAACTCCCTGAAACGCGCCTCCGACTTCCCGCCGGGAAGCACATGGAGATCCGCCGCCAGCAGCAGCGGCGCGGCGGCGGAATGTACAATCGGCCCCGTCACGTCAGCGGCTATTTCTTCGCGGCCTTCTTGCGGGCGGGCTTCTCCTCCGCCTCATGGCAGTGGCAGTCGCAGTCGTCGTCGCAGTCGCAGTCGTCGTCGCAATCGCAGTCGCAGCAGCAGCTCTCCTCGCTCGCGAGGAGGCAGGGGATCAGATGCTCCGCGACATCCTCCTCGCTGGAGATGTCGGGGAGGCCGTCGATGCCCTGCCAGTATTCCACGTGCTGCGCGCATTCGCCTGGTTCGAGTTCCTGGAGGATTCCCAGCGTCTCGATCTCGGTGAACTTGGGGCAGGTGTAGCTCTCGACCGAGCAGCCGCCATCCGGGTATTCGCCCTCGCAGTCGTAGTCGAAGTACTTGACGAAGGCGGTGCCGTGGTTCACGTAGGCGATCCAGCCGCACTCGTCGTTGAGGCCGATCTTGAGGTTGGTCTTCGCCTTGACGTCCTGCTTCAGCAGGATGAAGTCGTGCCCGAGGTCCAGACGCGGATCCTTGAGGTCGGTGTAGGCCCACACCGCCAGCTTCCGATCTGGCGCGTAGGGGTATCCCTCGTCGTCCCGCCCCTGCGGAATCACGGCCATGCCGCCAGGGGCCATCATGGTCAGCGCCCACGGCGCCAGTTCCACTGGCCACGCGCCGCAGTTCTCGATGGTGTGCGTGATGCAGAAGAGCCCGTTGGTCAGCGGCTCCACCAGAATCTTCTTTGCGATGCCCGTCGTGGGATCCGCCGCGCCCGCGAACTCCACGCCCGATTCATACTCGGTCACCTTCACTGGCGCATTGTCCGGCTCATAGCAAAGCGGGCACTCCTCGGGCGAATGCCACAGGCGGTGGCCGCCGTAGAGCGTGAAACCGTTGGCGGGCTGCGGCATCGGCTTCGCGGGCAGCTGCACGAACTGGTTCGCCTTGTCCTTGCCAACGAAGCAGCCGATGATGCGCGGACCGACCTCGGTCGTGACCAGCAGCCGCATCTTGTCCGTGGCCAGTTCGACGCACTTCCTGTGGATTCCCAACGTCTTGTACTTCAGCATTTCCGTTCGCTCCTTCTACTGGTTGAGGCCCGCCGTCTCGGGGAAGCCGCACACGAGGTTCAGATTCTGCACCGCCTGCCCCGAGGCGCCCTTGGTCAGATTGTCGATGGCGCTCGACACGATCAACCGGTTCGTGCGGGCATCGTAGAGGCATCCGATCTCGCAACGGTTCGTCATCGTGACATGCTTCGTGTCCGCCAGTTTGCCCGCCCCCAGCACCCGCACAAACGGCTCGCCGTCGTATGCCGCATGCAGCGCCGCCAGCGCCGTCTCGGCGGTCGCGCCGCCCTTCGCGCGCAGCAGAATCGTCGAGTGGATGCCGCGGTTCACGGGAACTAGATGCGGCAGGAAGTTCATCGTCACCTGGGGCACCCCCGCCGCCACCGCCAGTTCCTGCTCCATCTCAGGCAGATGCCGATGCCCCACCAGCCCGTAGGGCCGCAGGCTCTCGTTGCACTCGGGGAAGATGTAGTCCGCCGCGACCTTGCGCCCCGCCCCCGTCACGCCCGACATGCACATCGCCTCGATGCCCTCCGCCTCCGCCACGCCCGCGCGCAACAGCGCCGTCACCGGCAGCAGCACGCTCGTCACATAGCACCCGGGATTCGCAATCAGCCGCGCCTTGCGGATGGTTTCCCTGTAGATCTCAGGCAGCCCGTAGACCGCCTCCGACAGCAGTTCAGGCGCGGGATGCGCCATCTTGTAGTATTTCTCATAGACCGCGGGATCCCGCAGCCGAAAGTCCGCGCTCAGGTCGATCACCTTGCGCCCCGCCGTCAGCAGCGGCCGCGCATACTCCCCCGCCAGGCCGTTCGGCAACGCCAGAAACACCACCTCCGCCAGACGCGCCACCTCCGACACATCAGGACGGATGAACTTCAGCGGGCACTCCGCATAGCGCGGAAAGACCTCCCCCACCGCCTTGCCCGCATTCTCGCGGCTCGTGATCGCCGTCAACTCCACCTGCGGATGCGGCAGCAGCAGCCGCACCAGCTCCTCCCCCGAATACCCAGACGCGCCAATGATCGCGACACGCACCTTCTCCATAGACACCACAACTCCCATTGAGGCAAAAAACGCAAAAGGCGGACACCCGCCCCGCAAAGCGGGCGTCGGATATCCGCCTCCAACCACGGCGACAAATGCGCCGATGCCGAATTAACGCTTGCTGAACTGGAAGCGCTTGCGGGCGCCGGGCTGACCGGGCTTCTTGCGCTCCTTCTTGCGCGCGTCACGCGTCAGCATCCCCGCCTTCTTCAGCGCGGGACGCAGAGTCTCGTCCGCCTTCTCCAGCGCACGGGAAATGCCATGGCGCAGCGCGCCCGCCTGACCCATCTCGCCGCCGCCCTGGATGAGCGCGTAGATGTCAAAGTCGGAGGTCTTGCCCGTCAGCACCAGCGGCTGCTGGATGTAGCCGCGGATGGCGTCGGTCGTGAAGTACTCCTCGTAGGCGCGTTTGTTGACGGTGATTTTGCCGCTGCCGGGAACCATGCGCACACGCGCGCTCGCGGTCTTGCGGCGACCGATGGTCATGATCACATCGCTGTCTTGAGCCATATTCCTCAGATTTCCTTTGGGGTTCTGCTAATCAAAACTACTTGACTTCCAGCGGCTGCGCGTTCTGGGCCGCGTACTTGTGCTCCGGCAGTTCGCCGGCGTAGACCTTCAACTTGCGGAACTGCGCCCGCCCCAGCGGCCCGTCGGGAAGCATGCCCCACACGGCGCGCTTGATGATCTCCTCAGGATGCTTCTCGCGCATCACGCTCGCGGGCGTGCGCTTGAGGCCGCCGACCCAGCCGCTGAAGTCCTGGTATTCCTTGTTCGTGCTCTTGCGGCCTGTCATCACGATCTTCTTCGCGTTGGTCACAATGACGAAGTCCCCGCAGTCCAGGTGCGGGGTGAAGATGGGCTTGTTCTTGCCGCGCAGAATCATCGCGATCTTCACTGCAAGCCGGCCGAGCACCTGGTGGTCGGCGTCGATGATCCACCATTTGCGCTCGATTTCATTGACTTTAGGCAAAAAAGTCTTCATGGTCTTGGTCTAAAGTAGAGAAACCCTAACTCGAGATGCCGACGCGGCCCGGGCAATTGGACCACGCCTCACGGATTCAGTGCCGTCGGCTCTTGATCGGGGGATGAAAGCCGGCTATGCTCCCGCGGAACCTCGGCTGGATCCTCCGTTCCACGCGGCACAAGAGATTTGCTTACTATAATCCATCTTCCACGGTTTGCAATGCAGCCCGCTCAATTTTCCCCGCCAAATGCCCCCTGTCAACGCTCCCCGCCGTGCCGCAGGCGGCGCAGCCGCCGCGCCGCCGAGGGTTCCTTCAGGTCGACGGCAAGGCGCAGCAGACGCTCCGCCTCGGCGAGATTGGCCTGGACGCCCAGCCCCTTCTCGTAGCATTCCGCGAGTTTGACCATCGCCTCGGGGACATTCTGCGCCACAGCCTGCGAGAGCCATTTCACCCCCAGCGCGCAGTCCTGCTTGACGCCGACGCCGTCGCAGTAGAATGCGCCGAGGGAGGCCTGCGCCTCGGGCAGCCCCGCCTCGGCGGCCTTGCGCATCCAATGCGCGGCCTCGCGGTCGGAATCCGCGCCTTCATCCGCCTCGTAGCACTGGAGGCCCACCTCATACTGCGCCTCGGGAAGCCCGCGCTCCGCCGCCATCCGCCACCATTTCCGCGCCGCCTCGGCGTCTGGCGCCACGAACTCGCTGTCCTCGTAGAGTTTAGCCAGTTCCATCATCGCGACGGCATTTCCCAGCCCAGCCGCCTTCGTCCACCACGTCACCGCCCCGTCGGGATCGCTGGTGCCGTCCGCCTGCGCCAGGCACGCCATCCCGAGTTCCACCATTGAATCGGTGTTCCCATCCTCCGCCGCCTTGCGCCACCATTCCAGAGCCGCCGCCGAGTCCTGCTTCGTCCCCCTGCCCTCGTCCAACTGGCAGGCGTATGAGTGCATCGCCTCATGGACGCCGCCCTCCGCTGCCTCCTTGTAGAAGGCCGTCGCCGCCGCCATGTCCGGCTCCAGGCCGCACCAGCCGCCGAAATAGCAGTCCCCCAGCGCGTAGGCCGCGCGCATCGACTTCTTGGCATACGCCTCCTGGAAGCACGCCAGCGCCTGCTGCGGATCGGCCTTGACGCCAGTGCCGTTCATATAGCAGTATCCGAGGTTCACCAGCGCCTCCTCATAGTCGTTTTCCGCCGCCTTGCGGTACCACTTCACCGCCTCGCGCCAGTCCTGGCGCACGCCGATGCCGTCCGCATAGCAATCCCCCAGGCCGTGCTGCGCCATCTCCACCTCGTCGTTTGCGGCGCGGCGGTACCACTTCACCGCCTGCGCGTCATCCTGCGCCACCCCCTCGCCCATGCGGTAGCAGACCGCCAGTTCGTAGGCGCCGTCGCCATCCCCCGCCTCCGCCGACTTGAGGAACCACTCCGCCGCCTTCGCCAGTTCCTCGGGACGCCCCGCCGCGCCTTCCAGCAGCATCGTCCCGTACATGCACATGCCGTGCGGGTGGCCCGCCTCCGCCGCCTGCGCATACCACTTGAGCGCCTGCGCGTCGTCCTTCGTGCCGCCCTTGTCGCCGTAGTAGTAGCTGTCCCCCATCAGCGTGATCGCGTCAAGGTCCCCCGCATCCATCGCGCGCTCCCACCACAGCCTCGCCGCCGCCAGGTTCGGCTTCACCCCCCAGCCATTCTGGCAGCATTCCCCATACAACCGCATCGCGGCGGCGCTGCCCTCCTCGATCGCCGACTTCACCCCCGCCAGCGCCTCCCGATACTGGCCGTTTTCAATCAGCTCCTCCGCCGCCTGCACGCGGTAGTCCGTATCGTCAAAAATCGGATTCATCCTTCTTCTCCTGCCCCCCTCGGACGTCTCTTTCACAACGCCCATACTATAACCATCCCCCGCACGCCCGACGCCCTCTTCCCCGATTCGCCCAAGGTTGAAACTCGGGGAAAAGGCAATATCTTATGTTTTTTCCCAGAACAAGATTTTTTCCCCTAACCCCCAACCTGGATTCCTTCCCATGAAGTCCTCCCGTCTCCTCCGCCGTTTCACCCTGGTGGAACTCCTTGTCGTCATCGCCATCATCGCGATCCTGGCCTCGATGCTCTTGCCCGCCCTCGCCAAGGCCCGCGCCCAGGCCCGACACACCTCCTGCATCAACAATGCCCGCACCATCATGATGCTGGCCGCCCAGTACTCCGACCAGAACCGCGACTATGTCCTGCCCGCCTCCCAAACTGGCCCCACCAACAACTGGAACATGTGGTTCGGGCGCCTCTTCGAACTGGGCGGCATCACCACCCGCGTATTCGACTGCCCATCCAACGACGTCGACGAACCAGGCAACACCGAAGGCGCTCATTTCGTCCAGAACGCCACTTGGTTCAAGGATGGCAACCAACCCGGCCGCCGCACCATGCTCTGGAATATCAAACTGGGACATCCCACCTACGCCTATTATCTCAAGCGCTCCGCCCTCAAGGTCGCCAACAAGGATGTCGGCGTGATGGACGGCTCCTGGACCAACGGCAGCAACCCCCTCTCTGGATACAACCACGTCTCCTGCTGCGATATCAACTACACACAAAGCGGCAAGCAGACCCCCGTGCACGACGGCAAGTTCGTCTTCGGAATGCTCGACGGCCATGTCACCTCCATCACCCCGAGGCAATACAAAGACACCATGTTCAAATACGACAAGACCTTCAGCGACCCAAACATCAAACGAGCAGACGGCAAAACCGTCTATGTCAACAACTGAGCCTTAACCGACCATGCGCATGACCATCCTTCGCCTATTCGCTCTCTGCCTCGCCGCCGCCCTCTGCATGAACGCCGCCACCCTCGCCGATATTGAGGCACTGCGCCTCTTCGACGCCGACTTCACGACGCTCCACCACGCCACCGCCCCCGACGCCCAGTTCGCCAAGGGCTCCCCGCGCGCCACGATTGTCCAGGAACCGCGCCCGACCTTCGACATCGAGCCCACCGAATCCATCTGCCACGGCCTCAAGGTCGGCGAGGACTGCGCCTCGCTCCGCTACGAGACCAAGGGCAACCTCGCCCCCGAATCGGGCGCCATCGAAGTCGTCTTCGAGAATCCCGAATGGCTCGCCGACCAGCTCGGCGTGCACATCCTCGCGCAGTGCCTCTGCCCCCAAAGCACCCTCTACATCTACAAGCACAGCAACGACGGATGCGGCGTCTACTTCGGCAACTCCAAGCCCAAATGGAGCTGCTTCCCCCGCGTCTTCCCGAAGGACCTCACGCGACTCGGGCGCCATCACATCGTCTTCAACTATTCTCCCACCGAGATCAGCCTCTACTTCGACGGCAAGTTCATCCGCGAATACAAGCCCGCCGGCGCCTTCAGCGGCTGGGGAAAATACATCTTCATCGGCCCCAGCGGAAAATTCGGGCGCGCACGCCACTCCACCGTCTGCCGCTTCACCACCTACAGCCGCCCGCTGCAGGGGGCCGAAGTGAGACTGCTCACGGCGTCACGCATCCCCACCCTGAAGCTCGCCGACATCCCCGTCATCGACAAGGAGATCATGCCCCCCAGCCGCCTCCTCACCCAGACCGAACGCCTCGGCCTCGAATCTCTCACGCCCGACTGGGTCCCGGCGCCTTTCATCCCCGTCACGCAGAACGGCCCGAAGTTCCAGCTCTGGAACCGCGTCTACGACTTCAGCGGAGACGCGCTCCTCCAGAACGTCACCTCCAGCGGGAAACAACTGCTCGACGCCCCCGCCGCCATCGTCGGAACCCTTCGCGGCGCGCCGTTCACCCTGAAGTTCGCCCCCGTCGCAAAGCTTGACACCGACGGGAAGGGCCGCAAGGTCTTCACCCGCGCCGTCACCGCCCCGAGCGGCGTCACCGGCACCGTCGTCACCACCATCGAATATGACGGCGCCGTCCGCTTCGACTTCCACCTCAAGGGGCTCGCCGCCGACTTCCTGCAGCTGCGCGTCCCCCTCGCCAAGGACTTCTCGGATTCCGTCCACTACACTGGCATCCCGGGCGCCAAGTCCCGCTCCATCGTCGCCCCCGACAACTCCTACTCCTACCTCCTCCCTGCCGACAAGAACGGCGAACTCATCGCACGCCCCTTCTGCTCCCATTTCTGGCTCGGCTCCTCCCGAGGCGGCATCGAGCTCTACCATAACAGCGACCGCGCCTTCTGGCCCAAGGACCGCGAAGTCTGCTTCGCCGTCGAACGCGCCCCTGGCAAAAACGCCGAACTCGTCGCCCGCTATGTCCCCGCAGGCACCTCCGTCCCCGCTGGCGGCCTCGACGAGTTCACCGTCGGCCTCATCGCCACTCCCGTCCGCCCCATGCCGAAAGGCTGGCGCGCCTGGACCATCTCCGCGCAATACGACTCCTTCGTCGGCGACACGAGGGGAAAACTCCTCGTCTATTGGCCGGATGGATGGAAGTCGCGCATCTCCCTCGACCCCGACCCCGAGCGCGCACGCGACAAGACCGTCACGCCGAAGACCGTCGCCGCCGACCACGCCACTGGACGGAAAGTCATCCCGTATTGGAACCACCGCCATGTCGGCATCCGCCTCAACAACGTCGTCAGCCCCGACACCGACTACCTGCGGGCGAACTTCCAGCCCCATCCCGCGCGCCCCGACTCCGGCGGCGCCAGGGAATACGTCACCGTCCACTCCGCCACTGGATACACCGACTACCTGATGCGCTGCGTCGCCGCCTGGGGCCGCGTCTTCGGCCCCGTCGACGGCGTCTACATCGACGAGATGGAGAACATCCCCAATGACGACGCGCGCACCGGCGGCGGCTACGACATGCCTGACGGCAAGCGCCGCGCCACCTACTCCACCCTCACCGACCGCGACATGTACAAGCGCCTCGACGCCGTCGTGCGCACGCAGAACGGCGGGGTCCCCCCCTCCTCCATCGCGCACGCCTCAGGCACGATGATGATGGAACTGCTCTCCCATTTCCCCGTCGTGCTCACTGGCGAGCACCTCTACTCCGGATACTTTCCGAAGCGCAAGGACCTGCTCCCGCCCGAAAACGACCGCCTCTACTACTACAGCTACTCCCTCCCCATGGACCGCGTGCGCACTGAGTTCTACCACCAGCCCTGGGGCGTTGTCCTGGCCTTCCTGCCCTGCCTCAAGAACCAGCGCGACATCATGGAACTCCCCGTCCCCACCCGCGATCTGCTGAGCCGCATCATGCACGCCGACATGCTCTACTGGCCCCTGTGGTGCAACAAGCAGGAGTTCTACAAGGTCGAGCGCTGGCGCCGCGAATTCGACATCGGAAACGACGCCGTAGAGTTCATCCCCTACTGGGAGAACCAGACCATCACCGCCGCCGCACCTGACGCCTGCATCAGCTTCTACAAGAAGAACCGCGAATACCTCGTCATCGTCAGCAACCTCGGCCGCAACCCCGCCACCTTCCAGGTGACGCTCCCCGCAGGCGTCATCGCCGCCCGCAACGCCGAGACCGACGCCGCCATCCCCCTCGTGGACGGCAAAATCACCGTCTCCATCCCCCGCAACGACTTCATCCCCATCCGCCTCTTCTGACCCGAATCGCCAGGCGCATCCTCCATCCCGCCCCGCTCGCCCCGCGTCTGTTCCGCGCCGACGGCGCAAGCCGCCGGCCTTTGATGCCCATGCCCGTCAACTGGAAAATCATCCCCGTCGAAGACTTCCGCATCTTCACCGCCTCCGACGACATCCACGAATCCACCAACCGCATCTGGGCGGAGCGCAATGCCGCCAACGCGCAATGGGCTGCGGAGCACCCCGTCGCGCGGCCGCCGATGCGCATCACGGGCACCTTCATCTACGCGCAGCCCCCGAACTACCGCGGCACCCCCCTGCTCCATGCCACCCCCGAGGAGTGGCACCGCCGACTCGCAGGCGTCAAATCCTGCGGCGCCGACACCGTCATCTTCCAGGCCGCCCTCTGGAACGAACTGGAGACCTGCTACTATCCCAGCCGCCATTTCGCCTCCTACCGCTGCTTCGATTCCCTGGGCAAGATCCTCGACGCCGCAGGCGACCTGGGCCTGCGCGTCTTCCTCGGCGGCTACGGCTCCGTCACAGGCTGGAACATGGGCCGCGACGCCGCCCTCGTCCAGCGCGAAAAGGACGCCCATTTCGCCTGCCTCGATGAACTCTTCGACCTCTACGGCGGACGCTTCGACGGCATCTACTTCGCCCCCGAGACCGCCTACAGGGGCGAACGCGACCGCGACGCCGAACTCTCCCTCAACGCCATCTACCGCGCCTTCTGCCGACGCCTCAAGGCAAACGCCCCCGCCTGCCAGATCCTCATGTGCCCTGGCACCAAATACTATCCTGGAAAACTCCAGGAAATGGAGGATTCCTGGAACACCATCCTCGACAACGTCGCCCTCGACATCCTCGCCCCGCAGGATTCCATCGGCTGCGGCGGAACCACCCTCGCCACCCTCCACCTCACCTATCCCGTCTGGAAACACCTCACCGACCACCTCGGCATCCGCTTCTGGAGCAACATCGAACTATTCGAGAGCATCGACTGCACCCAGGTCGACACCGCCATCCCCGCCACCCCGCAGCGCGTCGCCGCCCAGATCGCCGCCGCCGCACCCTATGCCGAAAAACTCATCTCCTGGGAAATGCTCCACTATACCGACGACGCCACCGGCCCACGCGCCACCGCCCTGCGCAGATTCCTCCAGAACACCTGACGGCGGTCCCCCTTTCCTCACGCCCTGCCGTCGTCATCTCTTCAAACTGCCTCCTTCTTATGCGATCGCGGTTCCCCAAGGGCAGGTTGTGGAGATTTGGACGAAGTCACGAGGTCGCCCACCGCACCATCCCCCACCTGCCCCGCACGGCCGGAGCGGTCGAATATGTGGGCTGCGCCTCGCCCTTGTCTTTTCCGCAGCTTGGTCGGTCCAGTGACTTCTGTGGCGGCGACAGCCCCCCGAATCCCGACTATATTATCGCCATATCTTCCCCCATCCCACCAACCGAAAAGGAGGCCATACCATGAATCCCTATCAGCCGCAGGAATCCTACCCCGCCTATGAAAACGCCCAGTCCCAGGGGCTGCTTCAGGTCAGTTTCATCAACAAGGTCTACGGCGCCATGACCCTCGCCCTCGCGATCACCGCAGGCGTCGCGCACTACACCTACATCAATGCCAGCATCGAGACCCTCGCCAACATCTACACGCCCTGCATCATCGCCGAGCTCGTCCTCGTCTTCCTGCTCTCCTTCGCCGCGTTGAAACTCCCCGTCTTCATCGCCGCCATCGCCTTCCTCGGCTACTCCGTCCTCAACGGCATCACCCTCTCCGCCATCTTCCACGTCTACAAGATGGGCTCCATCGCGATCGCCTTCTTCAGCACCGCAGGCACCTTCGGCGCCATGACCATCTACGGCGCCACCACCAAGCGCGACCTCACTGGCATCGGAAACCTCTGCTTCATGGGCCTCATCGGCGTCATCATCGCATCCCTCCTCAACTTCTTCTTCAAGTCCACTGGTCTCGAATACCTCCTCTCCTATCTCACCCTCGCCATCTTCATCGGACTCACCGCCTACGACACCCAGAAAATCAAGCAGATCGGCGAAAGCGGCATCAACCACAGCGGCCTCGCCATCGTCGCCGCCCTCAGCCTCTATCTCGACTTCATCAATATGTTCCTCACCATCCTCCGACTCTTCGGACGGCGGAAATAAGCGCCATGCCGCCGGCGGGCGAACATGCGCCTGGCGGCCTTGGGAAAGGAGGGAGCAAATATCTATTGCAGGGACTTGCTCCTGTCCGCTGGGACGCGGTAGCGCTTGAGGATCTGCGGAGTCTGCTGCAGCATTTTCTTCCGATTCAGCGTGGCTGGAGTATCCTGGTCGCCGAAGCAGAAGGTAATGAAGTCATCCTGGCAGTTTTCGATCATGGAAATCAGTTCGCGCAGATTGCGGACTGGCTTGCCGTTGACCTTGGTCAGGATCTCGGAGCGGAAGCCCTGGTATCCCTGGTTCAGGCGGTCGGCCAGCACCGTGGAAAGCACGATGACCTCCTCGTCTGGATGCTTCTTTTCCTGGAACATCCGTCGGCTTAGTTCCTCGGGCGGCGTCCGCTTGCCCCACTCGTCGAGAAAACTATAGGAGAGCGTGGTGAAGACAAAGCCGCCCGCGATGTAGTAGTCAGGCAGTTTGTCGTAAAGATAGCGATGGCACTGGTATTCGATTTTGCGAACGGGGAGTTCCACCATGATTTCCTTGCCCTGCCGTAGAATGGTGAACTTCACGGTCTCCCCGATCTGCTTTTGGTGAACCAGCGTCACAAACGAGCGCGCCTCCCCGGATTTGAGGCGAATGTTGCCGTTGTTGGCGACTTTCACCCCGTCGACGGCCATCAGGACATCATCCAGATGCAGCAGTTCACGGTTGATGGCATTGACATAGACGACGCGAACCCCCGTCTGCCCCTTCTTCATCTTCAGGAAGTCCCTGGCATCCTCATTGTCAAGGGAGCCATACCGAAAGCCGATCAGCCCGAAGCCATCGGCCTTTCCGTCCTCGATGTCCTTCAGGAAATGGCGGATGATCTCGGTCGGGATCATATATCCGAGGCCTTCGCCGTTGTCATTGCCCTGAAAGGCGATGCCGACCACTCGCCCGCGGCAGACCACAGGCCCGCCGCTGTTGCCAGGATTGATCGCGGCGTCCAATTGCGCCGCCAGCAGATAATACCACGAATGGACGTAGGGATGGATCTCAATGCGCGAGATGATCCCCTGCGTGATTGAAAGGCCGTCACCGCCAATCGGAAAGCCTGCCACCGAGACCTGCGTCTGCGTCGGCGGCGTCTCGCCGATCTCGAAAGGCCGTATGTCGTTGAAGAACGATTTGTCCTTCACCTCCAGCAACGCCAGGTCGCAGTCATGGTCTATCGCCTTGACCGTTGCCTCGTAGATGTCGTCGGAACTCTGCTTGGCGACGGTGATGTAGGTGGCATAGACCAAATTGTGGGCGTTGGTCAAGATGCGGTTGCCAGAAATGACGACGCCAGAGCCTGACGAGCCATCCTGCCCTCGATCAGCCCAGGGAATGAAGTAGTTCGGCACGTAGGAACGCGTGTTGATTTTCACCACGGCGTTCAGTGGATCCACGCCTCCTGCCGGGGGGAAGGCATTGGGGTCGGCCGCTGTCAGTGCGCATGCGATGCCAACGGACATCAGAAGGACTATCGTGTGTTTCATCATGAGTCATTTCTCCTGCTGTTCTTCTTTTCTTTGGATCTCTTCAAGTTTTTCCTGGCAGCCTTTCACACCATGCTTGGCGCCGAGTTTGAAGAATTCCACCGCGCTGGGCAAATCCTTTCGGACGCCGTCAGAGCCGTTTGCCAGCAATTCGCCAAGCACCTGGCAATACTGCCAGTTCTGGTGCTGGATTTCCTGCGTGAAAAGATCCACCGCGAAATCCGAGTCACGCCGCACTCCGACGCCGTACAGATATATGTATCCCAGTTCGGCATGCAAACCGTGCCTGGGGCAGTCGTCCATGACCGCTCGCATCAGGAACGTGGTAAAGGTTCTTATGTCGCCCGTATCCTGGAGTTTCTGCGCAAACAAGGATTCGGCGACGGGGTCGTGCCGCGCGGCGGCCTGCGCCACCATCTTGTCCAGTTCCCTGGCTTCGCAAGGCAGTTTTTGCTTGGGATAGAAGGCGAGAGCTACAATGGAATTGCAATCCCCGTTTCGGGCGTTTTTCAGATGCAGTTCGCCAGCTTTCTGGTAGTCCCCCTTGCGTTCATACAAAAAAGCCAGATTGAACGACGCCATCCCATACCCCTTGTCGGCCTGCCGCAGGAGGCATTCGCGATATGCGTCTTCCCCTAAAACATCCTTGAATATGAAGTCGCACAGCCGTCGGGCGGCGTATTCATTGCCCTTGGCGGCAGCCATCCTGAAATGCTCCGCCGATTTCTTCAGATCCTTTTGCGGCCCGTCATCCGAGTAAAGTTTTCCCAGAGTGTTCATGGCGTCCACATTGCCATGCGAGGCGGAGAGCTCCATCAGTCTAATACCTTCTTCGGCATCCTTCTTGCCGTCTCCAAAGAGCAGACTGATGATGCCCTTGGCCAGTTCCATGTCACTGTCTGTCGGGGTCATGCCGTGCAGCTCCTGGATGAAAGGCATTCCAGACATCTTCTCAAAAGCCGTTTCGTCTGGACCGAAGAACAACGCCAGCGTCATCAGCGCGTAGGACCGCGACAAATCAGGGGGAAAGCTGGCGTAGAACTGCTTCCTGGAATCATCATTATATCGGACCAGGTATTTCACGCCGAGTTCCCGTAGTGCGCGCGGATAATACTCGGCGGCGGCTTTCGCATACCACTCCATCGCCTTTTCGTAATCCACAGCCACGCCCTCCCCGATTCGGTGCATGATGCCAAGTTCGCACATTGCGGCGAGGTTACCGTCCTTGACCGCCTCCAGATAGAACTGCCGCGCCTTGTCGAACTGCTTCTGATTTGCCAGGAAGGTGCCTGCCTGCACCAGGAATCTCCTGCTGCCGCTTTCCGTCGCCAGCAGGGCATACTTGCCGCGCGCGTTGGCGTCTGGATGGATGAGCGCCATCTGTTCCCGCGCGTCGGCGTGCCCCGCGTCCGCCGCCTGCTGAAGAAACAGCACCGCCTCGCGGCGTTGTTTTCGGAAAAGATATTCCATGCCAGTCCGATAGCAGTATTCCGCGAAAAAAGTCCAATCCTTCGTCAGCGCCCCATAACGCTCTGCATAGTCAATGGCCCGATTGCGGTCCACTTGAACCAATGTCCCGTTGTCAAATCGGGCCGCGAGTTCCAGAATCGCCGCGAGATGATCGTCGTCTGCCGCCGCCGTCAGCCACTTTATGGCGTCCTGGGGCGTTTTCCCAGCCAACAACAGCAGCGCGATTTGGAATGCGCTCTCCGCCTTAACATGGTCCGCATCAAACGAGACACGGAAATGCTCCATCGCCTTCTTGGCATTTCCGAAATCCAGGATGCGCGGAGCGCCAGGATCCACTTTGAACTTCCCTGCATACAGGACGCCGAGATTGAACTCCGCCAGCGGGCACCCCGCCTTGGCCGCCTCCAGCAGATATTTCTCTGCTTTCATCAAATCCTGCTTGACCCCGAATCCAGTGCGATAGCAGATCCCCAGGCCGTTCAGTCCATAGGGCTGCCCGAATGCCGCGGCCTTGCGGAAATACAGCGCGCCCAAAGCCAGGTCCTTCTTGGTTCCCTTCCCATTGAAGTAGCTTCTGCCGAGATACGCCAGCGCATCCGCGTCGTCGCTGTCCTTGTACTTCAGGAAGAGCTGAAAGGCCTCCTCGGCCTTGCCGTTCTCCCACATTTCAATTGCCTGACGGACTTCCGGGGTGGCCGCGAACGCCGCAATGCCCAGAAACATGGACAGGATGAAAACGAGATTCAAGTTTCTTTTCATCGGAGGAATTTGTTGTGTTGTGTTGGCGTTTTCTGATGGGAGGCTCCTATGCGCTGACGGATTATACCCTGCCCCCCAGAACTGGGAATGCATGCTCGTCTAAACATGATTACCCTGTAACAGGCGAAATCTTACACAAAACTTGAACATTTCCTCTTTTTTGCCGTTCGCTCCAGGTCGGCAACTGTTCCTTGTGAAGCAGATGCGCCAACATGACGACATGGCGCACATGGCGATATGGCGCTGGAATCGCCCCCTATGGAGAAGCGAGCCTCCCACAGATATGCAGGCCTGGGGAAAAGCCCCGTTGCACGGGCATTCGGGCTATTCCCTCGGCATCACGCGCCAGTCGGGCACGATGATGTTCGTGTGGAGGCTTCGGTGGATTTCGCGGGCGCGGACGGCGTCGGGGGCGAGGCGGCTGAAGACGAGCGCGCCGAGCCGCACGCCAGCGGCGACCTCGCTGCGGCCGTCGCCAGTGACGAGGACCTGCGCGGGATCGACGCCCTCGCGGCGGCAGAGCCGCTCCATCAGCGTCTCCTTCGGCAGCTTCTCCCGCCAGGTCGAGCCGACCAGCTCCGCGACGATTCCGTCTGGGCCGATGCCATAGCCCAGGGCGCGGACTTCCTCGGCCATCGTCCCCTGAGCCACGCCGTCGGCGTCAGTTTCGACGACCGCGCCAGTGACGAAGTAGTTGCGCACGCCGTGCGCCTTCAGCCACGCCAGCCATTCGAGGCTGCCAGGCACCCGCCATGCCGTGGGATCCCGCCGTGCCGCCGCGAGATTGCGGTCGCGCCCCATGCGCAAGAGCAGGATCTCGTATGCGCGGAAGAGCGCCGAGGACAGCTCCGCGATGCGCGCGCGCAGTTGCGGCGGCTCTGGCAGGTCGTCGAACTGCTCCCCGCCCGCCCAGATGCGACGCACGATCTCGTCGTTCACCGCCGCCTCCACGCCTGGCAGCGTCATCGCGCCATTCTGGACGGCGCGGCGGATCGCCCACTCCATCTGCGTCAGCGCCGACAACCCCGCCGATTCGATGGAGAAGCGCAGCCCCTCGGGGAACTCCTCGGGCGAATGCGCCGCCATCGCCTCCGCCAGCGCCAGCGGCTCCCCTGGCTCCGCAGGGCAGCCGTATGAGGCGACATACCCCGTGCACAGCGTCATTACAGGCACCCACTCCCGAATCCGCGAATGCGTGCCGTCGATGTCGTGGAACGCATGCGTGATGCGGCGCGCCCCGAACGGCGTCACCCGCTCGATGCGCTCATCCCCCGCGAACTGCTCCCAACGAAACTCGATCATTCTCACTCCTCCACCAGCGTCCATTCCCGCCCCGCCTCCAGGCGCACCTCGCGCACGGCTTCGCATGGCAGACGCAGGCGCACCGTGCAGTCGCGTGCCGCGACCAGCGTCAGTTCCGTCACGCGGCCGCCTTTCCAGCGCGCCGAGACGGTGACGCCGCCGCGCGCGCGCAACCCCTCGAAGGCGCCGTCCGCCCACTCTGGCGGCAGCGCGGGCAGGATCTGCAGCGTGCCGTCGTGGGACTGGATCAGCATCTCCGCGATGGAGGCGGTGGCGCCGAAGCTCCCGTCGATCTGGAAGAACTGGCGCAGTCCGATGCCGCCCAGGAGATTCGGGAAGGTGCATTCGGTCAGGATGCGGCGGTAGTAGTAGTAGGCGTTCGCGCCCTCGTGGAGGCGCGCCCACGCCATCGAGCGGTTCGCGTATTCATAGCCCGCCGCATTGCAATCCCAGCGGCGCTTCAGCGTCACCTTCGCCGCCTCCTGCCATTCGGGCGTCGCGTCGTTGATCAGCGAATCCGGCACCAAGGCCAGCAGGTGCGACAGATGGCGGTGCAGCGGCTCGCCGACATCGCCGTAGTGCACCTCCTCGCGGAACTCCTTGATCTGCCCGTCCGCGCCGACCAGCACGGGATCCAGCAGCGGGAGTTTCTCCTTGAGTTCCCGCAGCAGCGCGTCTTCCGCCACGCCCAGTTTCGCCGCCGCCTGGAGCGTGTTGCGGAAGGTCGCGTAGACCATCTGCTGGTCGAAGGCGCAGCCCGTGGTGATGACGTAGGTCAGCGGCGCCAGTCTGCGGGTCTGCTCAGGCGACATCGACGGCTGGATCAGCCAGCGCCCGTCGATCCACTGCAGCGCCTGGCTGTAGAAGCGCGACAGCCCGCGCAGGCTCTCGTAGACCTCGCGCAGAATCCGCTCGTCCTGCGTGTATTCGGCATACTCCCAGAAGACCAGCGCCATGAAGCCGCCCGTGCCGACGCCCGAATGGCCGTCGCGCTTCGGCGGATGCACCAAATACGGCCACACTCCTGTCTCGATGACCCATCCAGGATCGTCGAAGGTGCGTCCAGGCCACGTCGCCTCCAGCCACTGCCGTGCACCCTCGCGCGCCGCGGGGAGATAGGCCTGGTAGAAATCCCAGTATGCCTCGAAGAGCTCCGCGAGGTTGGTGTTGAAGACTGGCCAGTAGTTCATCTGCTGGTTGATGTTGTGCCAGTAGCCCCCGCTGCACAGGCTCCAGTCGTAGACGTTCCAGACGCCCTGCAGGTTGCACGGCAGCGCCCCTTTCCGCGACGAGCAGATCAGCAGATACCGCCCGTATTGGAAATGCAGTTCCTCCAAGTAGCGGTTCACCCGCCCGATCCGATATTCGCCGAGGAGCGCCTCCGTCGATTCTCCCGACGGGAAGACGCCCCCGAAATCCACCGTCGCGCGCCCGAAGAGCGCCTGGTAGTCCGCCTCGTGCCGCGCGAGGAGGTCCGCCCAGGAAAGGCGCTCCGCGGCGTCCAGGATGCCTTTCACGCGCGGCGTCGGCGCGGGCAGCCCCGCCAGTTTCCGCCTGGGATCGGCCTCCACGAAGACGCGGCTTTCCAGCGCGTAGTTCGTGCCGCACGCAAAGAGCACCAGCGCCTCGTCCGCGCCGTCAATCACCAGCCCCCGCGGGGTCGTCTGGAGCGCCCCGCCCTTCAACCGCACGCGCAGTTCGCCGAAAAAGTCGATGGCGTAGTAGTCCATGCGGCCTTCCAGCGTCATCCGACCGTCCGCATAGCGCACCTCGCCCGACTTTCCCTTGCCGTCGCCTGGGACACGCGCGAAGCCGCGGCAATACGGGATCTCCGCGAAGATCCGCCCCGAGACGCGCCCTGGCGCCGATGCCGTCAACCGAATCGCCAGCACGCGGTCGGGATACGACGCGAGGTATTCGCGGCGGCAGCGCACGCCCTCAAGGGTGTATTCGGTCGTCGCGACCGCATTGTTGAGCGACAGCGTGCGGCGGTAGTCGGTGCACGCCTCAGGCATCGCCGTCTCGTAGAAGAGTTCCGCGAAGTTGTTCAGCCCCTCGGGATAGGGGTTCGCCAGCGAGTTCTCCGTGATCTGCACCCGATCGACGGGGACGCCACCGAACACCTTCGCCCCCAGCCAGCCGCACCCCAGCGGCAGCGCCCACTTGTCCCAGCCGTCCTCCTGGTGCTCCAGGAAACTGTTGGTGACATACGTGCCGTCTGGCTGCGGCCGCGCCGCCGTCCACTCGTTGCGCGGCGCGCTCTGCGGCGCAGGCGAAAAAAACTGGAGCAGGTATTCTTTCATGGCTGGTGTTACTGCAAGGCAAAGCGGTGGAGGGTCTCGGAGGGTGTCTCGTGGTAGATCTTCCGATAGGCACGGGAAAACTGCATTTGCGATGCAAACCCCAGTTGCATCGAGATTTGCTTGAGGCTGAGGCTTGATGAACGCATCATCTGGCGGGCGCGCTCCATCTTGAAGTGCAGGAACGCCCGCACTGGCCCGCGGCAGAATCCCTGCATCGACTTCTGGTAGAGCGCACTGCGCCCCATTCCCATGGCCTGGCAGAGATCCGCCAGGGACAGGAAGGTCCCCAGATTCTGCTCAAAAAGACTCGTCATGCGCGCGGTGAACCACTCGATCGGCTTCTCGGGAGGGCGCAGCTGCGCCAGGCACGAACTGGGCACGGACGAAACCACGCATTCCAGGAACGCCAGGAATTGCGCGTAGATGAAACGCGGGCTGGCAGGCAGCCGAAAGGCGTCGATCAAGCCGCGCAGCACGGCCAGGCACTCCTTCATCTGCGGCGTCAATGGCAGAATCTGGTCTTTCGGCGGCGTCTCCGCCTTGAAAAACTGGCTCACCTCCTCGCCTGTCGAGGCATTCTGGAGCGTGAACTGGAAACATTGGAAACGGATGCCTGCATCCAGCACATCCTGGTGGAACTGGTAGGGAGTCACCAGCAGCAGGGATCCTGGCTCGACGCGCAGAAGCTCACCGTTCAACCGACAACAATAGGCGCCTTGCTCGGGCAGGAAAAGTGAAAATCGGCCGACGCTGTGCAGCCAGTACTCGAAGCCCGTATGGGTGCGATTCCTGCTGAAGTCCAGGCCAGAGACGATCCAGGGCGACTGGTAGCTCCATTGGAACTGCAGAGCGGGGTTCCGCTTCACTTCGCAGTAGTCGGCAAAGAATTTCGGCATCTTCGGCGGTCCAGAAACGGAGGGAGGCACACACAAACGCGGCACGGGACGCCGACGCGATTCGGCTGCCGCGCCCAAAAGATAATGCCTTTCGGCACGTCGGCCTAACATAGCGCTGCAATGGCGTCTCATTCTGGTAAAACGGCTATATCTTACGGTATTTTTTACCATTGTATTTCCTTCGCCATACGGTAAATTAGACAAAACGCAACCGCAAGGCGCGGCCTGCGAACACACCTGGAACAACGCCTGAAAAGGGAGACCCAAATGAATCGCCGCTTCACCCTCATCGAACTCCTGGTTGTCATTGCCATCATCGCCATTCTTGCGAGCATGCTGCTGCCCGCGCTTGCCAAGGCGCGCGCCAAGGCCAAGAGCATCAGTTGCGTCAATTCGCTCAAGTCCATCGGCCTGGCGTCCCTGATGTATGCCAACGACTACAACGACTGGCTCGTCTCCCCGAACATGAACGGCGGCGGCACCAACGCCGCCTACAACTCCCTGGTCAACAACATCACCAACGCAACCGCCATGTCGGGGCGGGTGTTCCTCATCTACAACGGCTATCTGACCAAGGGGGCCGCCGCCTCCTCCGAGGAACTCACGACGATGCGCCGACGGCACTACCGCTGCCCTGCGGACGCCGTGGTGTTCAGCGCCTCCCAGGACAGCTACTACATGCTCTACTACGGCAAGGCATGGGTCCCCTACTCCTACCGTTTCGGCAGCACCGACTACGCGCGTGCGCAGCTCTCCGACGGCAAGCCAGGAAACATCATCGCCTGCGATGCCGGCATCTACTCTGTCGACGCGACAAACAATTACATTATCCACGGCGGCGAAACCAACGCCTTGTGCATGGCGGGGCACGTCGTCACCCGAAAGACCCGCGAAGCCCTGCTGTGCGCCAGCATCCTCAACGCCCTTCGCCAGGGCGCTGGATACGGCAATCTGGACGCCTGGTAGGCGTTCACACGTCGTTCTGTCCCTGGCCATTTTGGCCTGGATGCCCAGTCGCCCCGCATGCGCCCGCCGATTCCCAGCAACCGCCCATGAAGCCGACATTCACCAGCGTTCTCCTCGCAGTCTCCATGACGCTTGTCGCCCAGCCATTCCGCATCCAGGATGACCCCCAGGGGGGCTTCCGTATCCTCTACCGCGGCGAGACGCTGGTCTCCGAGATCGCGACCAGCGTCTGCAGCGATGCCGTCCCGCTGAAGTCGAAGACCGCGCGGGTCGCGCAGCCAGACGGCGGCGTCGCCTGTCAGGTCTGGTGCGAGGAGGAAGGCTTCCGTTTTCGGACGGAAATCGCGGTCAACGGCGCGGGCACGCAGGTCGAGATCACCTTCCTGACGGAGGCCCCTGCCTACCATGCGGAAGTGAAGCTGTCGAAATGGCTGCGGTTGACGCTGCCCTTCGCCCCGTGGGAGGGCGCGGCCTTCGAGGGCCTTGTCGGGCGCGCCACCGCCGAGACCAGGCGCGACGGCGTGCTCTCCGCACAGACGCCAGAGGGGCGGCTGCTGTCGTCGGACTGGCGCTTCCTGACCCTGCGCAAAGGCGACCGCAGGCTGCTCTTCGACTTCAACCCCGTCGGCCCAGGCGACTTCATCAGCATCTACAGTTTCGGCGCGGTCAAGGGCCTCTGGAATGTCCAGCGCTTTGGCGGCAACCTGCGGTTCATCGGCGGCTCCGTGCTGCCCGAATACGGCGGCCTCACAGGCGCCAAGGTGCGCATCCGCGAAGGCGGCATGGAAGACTACGACGACCTCCATGCCCTGCGCAAATTCATGTACACCGACACGCTCCCCGCGCAACGCCAGTTCTCCTTCGGCGCAAAAGTCCACGGCAAGCAGTACACCGCCGCGGGGACGGATGCCTTCGACGCCGCCCGCGGCTATGGCTGGATGGCTCCGCGCGGCCTCCGCGCCACCGCCTCCACCTCGCCAGGCGCCCTCTACAGCAGCGTCCAAGGCACCGACGGAACCTTCCGAATCGCGGGCCTCAAGCCTGGCGTCTGGCTCGTCACCCTGGGCGTCGGAAACCAGGACGGACAGGACGGCGCCTTCGCGCTCACGTGCGGCGGCCGCCGCCTCGGCGACATCCCGCTCAAGGCGGGCCAGGCCACGGTCGCGACCGTCCCCGTCTGGGTGGACGGCGACCGCCTCGACCTGGGCTTCGCGGGCGCCTTCCGCCTCTCCACCCTGAGCATCCAGCGTCTCCTCGCGAAGGCGGAGGACTTCAGTTTTCGGCGCGGCCTCTGGGTCGCGGACGGCTTCGAGCCATCCGTCCTCTTCCGCAATGTCCACTACCGCCCCGCGCCCCGCTTCGCGCTGGACATCCAGCACCTCGCCATGCCAGTCCCGGGGCAGGAGACGGCCGCGCCGCGCAAGGTGGCCCCGCGCCTCCCCGCCGCAGCCGCCGACCGCACGCGCAAGGGCCTCGAATGGCGCTACGGCGTCCGCTTCGGCAACGCCCTCGCCAACTCCGCCACCATGGCCGAACTCGATTCGCCAGATGCGTGGCGCGCCTTCTGGAGGAAGACGCTGGAGAAGCAGCCGACCGCCCTGATCGCCAGCGGCCTGCACTCCCGCCACACCTACTTCCGCCATCTGGAACGAAGCGTCGAGTTCATGCGACGCTTCGCCGCCGAGGCGCATCGGCGCGGGCTCAAGGTCATCGACCACCACGACACCACCCTGCTGTGGAACCTGGACGCGGGCTTCCGCGTGATGACCGAACGCCTCCCCGAAGTCAACCGCACCCTCGCCGACCACCTCCCCGCCGCGCAACTGTGCCTGTCGAACCCCGAGTTCAGACGCAAATACACCGAATACATCCTGGAACTCGTGCGCGCAGGAGTCGACGGCTTCATGCTCGACGAAGCCACCTTCTATGCCGACCGCTGCGGCTGCCAGCACTGCCGAGAGCGCTTCTTCCAGGACACTGGCTGGCAACTGCCGCTCAACGAGACCGACGCCTTCTTCACCAACCCCCGCCATCCGCTGCGGAAGGCCTTCCTCGACTGGCACAAGGCGCAGGTCGGCAACTGGTGGGTCGAACTGCGCCGCGCCATCGACCGCGTCAACCCCGCCGTGACGCTCCTCGTCTACACGACACACTACGGCTACATCAGCAACTACGCGACGCTGGGGATGGGCGCGGATCTCCTCGAAACCGCGCGCGGCGCCGACTTCATCGGCACCGAGATCATGAGCCGCAACATCCTGCGCTCCGCGCGCGCCATCGTCCCCTTCCGCAAGGCGAAGAACCTGCTGAAGACCGCCTACGGCATCCCGATCTGGGGGCTGGTGCAGACCCAGCCCTCCAGCTGGAACCAGTACTTCGGATGGGCGCTCCTCGCCATGCACCAGCAGAGCGCCTGGAACATCGACTCCCTCAAGGAGGACTGCCCCGTCGCCTACGCCCGCTTCGCCGCACGCCACCCCGAGGTCTTCGCGGGACGCTCCGCCGCCAGGGTCGCCCTCCTCTTCTCAGGGCGCACCCGAGACTGGTCCCCCACTGGCGGCGTCCCTGGAGAGGTCTTCGGCGTCGCCCAGACCCTCGAAGAAATGCACATCCCATACGACATCATCGGCGAAATGTCCCTCGGCACCGACGCCATGAAGCAGTACGACGTCCTCATCGCCGCAGGCGCGGGATGCCTCGCCGACGCCGAGGCCAAGGCCATGCTGGACTTCGCCCGCCAGGGCGGCACGCTCCTCCTCGCCTCCAGCACGGGATTCTACGACGAATACGGCGAGCCACGCCCCGCCTGGCCCTTCGCCGAGGCGCTGGGCGCCGCCCCCCGCCCGACCTCCACCGTCAAACTGCGGCAAATCCGCTTCCGCGGCGAGGAATACGCCTTGGAGCGCCCCGTCGTGGCATGGCCGATGCTCGCTTCGCAGACCAAGGCGCAGGTGCTCGCGACGCACGCCGTCGGCGGGCGCGACTACGCCGCGCTGCTCCAGCGTCCCTGCGGCGCAGGACGGATCCTCTACACGCCCGCCTATCTCGCCAGCCAACTCTACGCCGAAGAAGGCACCCCGGGCCGCGTCTGGAACTTCCAGCTGCCGCGCGAAATCGACCGCCTCTTCCGCGCTTTCCTCGACACCGCCGTCGGCAAAGCCCGCTTCTGGGAGACCGACGCCCCGCCCACCGTCTTCACCACCGCCTACCAACTGGACGACGGGTATCTGCTCCACTTCCTCAACGCCGCCGCTTCCGCCGCCAACGCCCCTAACAAACCCATGCCGCTGGAAAATCCCGCCCCCGCCTTCCCGCCACTGGCAAACGACATTACATTTACCATCGCGACGCCGACGCTCTCCCGCGCCGTCGCCCTCTCCAACGACTTCGAGGGCGAGCGCGAACTCCCCGCCGCCCCCGTCGGCGACGGCCGCTGGCGCATCACCCTCCCGAAAGCCCTGCTCCACGTGCACACCATAGTGCGCATCACCAAATAGCATCCCTTGGATCCCTTCGGTCCTTTGGGTCCCTCCGTCCCTTGGGTCCCTTGGGTCCCTTCAGTCCCTTCAATCCCTTGCCTCCCTGACCATCACCATCATGCGCAACCCCTTCAAAGACCTGCCGAAAGATTCGGGCGTGCTCCGCACCAACCCCATCGTCCACCGCCACGAGGGCAACCCCATCCTGACCGCGAAGGACGTCCCCTATCCCGCGACCTACGTCTTCAACGCAGGCGTCAACTACTACCAGGGCAAATACGTGATCGCCCCGCGCGTCGACCACTACGACGCGGAGCACCACACCCCCGCGCTCAAGATCGGCACGGGGCTGGGCTGGAGCGACGACGGCATCCACTGGCGGATGGAGCCGGATCTGGTGCGCGTGCACTACCACGGCAAGGTGCTGCCGTGGGTCTGCGACGCCCGCCTGACCGTCCTCGAAGGCGAACTCTACCTCTCCTTCTGCTTCGAGAACCAGCACTCCGAGCGCCCAGGCATCGCCAAATGGCGCGGAAGCGGCGTGGACTTCGACGCCGTCTGCATCGGCATCCCGCAGCAGCGCAACATGGTGCTCTTCCCCGAGAAGGTCAACGGCAAGTACATGCGCCTGGAACGCCCCTCCAACCAGTGGGGCGATCCGTTCCACATCTGGTATGCCTTCTCGCCCGACCTCAAATACTGGGGCGAGCAGGAGCTCTTCCTGGGTTGCGAGGACGTCCCGTGGGCCAACCGCAAGATCGGCGCGGGCGCGCCCCCCATCCGCACCGACAAGGGCTGGCTCCTCATCTTCCACGCCGTCGACGGCGATCCCGAACGCGCCGTCTCCGTCATCGGCGGCCGCACCTGGTGGAAACGCTATACCTGCGGCGCCGCCCTCTTCGACGGCGACGACCCGACGAAACTCGTCGCCATCACCAAGTCCCCCCTCATCGCCGCCGAGGCCCCCTACGAGACTGGCAACCCCGACCTCTGGACCGAATTCACCATCTTCCCCGAGGGCGCCCTCATCGACCCGAACGATCCCAAGACCCTCCGCATCTACTACGGCGCAGGCGACTACTGCACCTGCCTCGCCACCGTCCGACTCGACGACCTCTGGAAGGCCATGACCCCCGCCCGCCGCCTCGCCGAGCGCGCCGTCGTCCCCTGGCGCATCGAGGAATGGGACGGGAAATAGACGCCGTCGGCGGGCGTCGGCAGGTCAACTCCCGCCCCCGCTCGCCAGCAACGGCACCATATACAACGGCAGATATACCACTCCCTTCTCAACTGCCAGATTGCCCGTGTGCAGCACATACGGCGTATTCTTCAGGTTTACCCACGGGTTTTATATAAAAACGCTGTTCCCCATGAGGGCAGGTAACGACCTTAAGCCGCTTCTGGGGGCGGCGTGCGCCAAAGTGTGTGGGGCGATGCGGGTTCCCGAAGAAATGCGCGGCACGCCTAGTTAAGACCCGGTGCCCAGTGAGGGATGCCGTTGCCGGCGGCGGCCTCCCTTACGGTGCCCCGATCTCGGCGGGAGGTCGCGCATACGGCGCCAGCTTTTCCCAGGGAATGGTGACATCGGCGCTGCCCACTGCGCCGCAATACATGGTGTACGGGCGTATCCACCATGTCATCCCCTGCTCGGAAACGGACAAGGCGCGGTAGAGAAAACTCGGGTCATACTTCGCTTCAGTCTCCGGCCCGTATTTTCGGAGAAACTCCTTCCCCACCAGCGCAAACACTTTCGACAACTCCGAGGGCCGGAAATAGTCGCGTTCGGTCAGAACCCTGCCGTGCACAATGCTGAAGGGAAACGCGGCAATGGAAGAATGATTCCCATTTCCCCCGGGTGGAGGGCAAAAAGCCAACATTCGAAAGCAAATCACGGGATGTCCATACCACACGCCACGTTTCCCTTTGGCACCAAATGGACAAAACAACTCCCCTTTCGCAAAACAATCTAAGTTCGGAACATCATCACGTTCACTCGGTTTCGATCTGTCCATTTTCCTGCTATATAAATAAAACACCTCTGAGACGCCTTTCGCACCCTTCTCCGGGCTTTCCCCCCAATACTTGCTTATTTCACGGCGCAGTTCCTCCAACCCCGTCGCAGACAGCCCCAGCCCTTCCTCAGGCCACATCAGCAGGTCGTACGTTGCGCCACTCTCTGACAGTTCCCATTCCTCGTGGACAGAATATTTCCCATCGTTTACATCCGCCCCCAAGATGATCCGCCGCTCGGCAAACCACTGCCGATACTCCTCTTCATTTAGCCAGGGATCATACTCGTCATATATGTTGCTTCCCTGCATCCAGCGCGACAATCGGCCTCGCCATTTTTCCATGCGGTTCATCAGGCGCAACCACATGCCAATGGATTGGATGACGTCAACCCGATGATGACGATCATTCCAATATTTCGTCTTGGCCTGTGATCTCCATTTCGGGAAAAAATAAACAAAAGGCCCTCGAAAAGGATCCCACCAATCTATCGCCTCGGGCCCCCAGGCTTTCCCACCTCCCCCGTCATCACCCGCCAGCACCAACGCACCAAATGCCATCAGCACAAGAAAAGCTTTCGCCAAAACTCTCATCCGTTCTTTCCCCTCGTTGTCGTTTGATTCCAGTGGCGTCGGCTGACACCAGCCGACTATGCTCTATTACCGCAAAAACGGGAAATCTTACACCATCGGATCATCCAAAACACGTTTTCTATCGCTGTCCCCCATGAGGGCAGGTAACGACCGCAAGCCCGCTCCTGGGACCGACGTGTGCCCAAGCGTATGGAGCGATGCAATCCCCGAAAAAAGTGCAACTGCGCATCTCCACGGTAGCCGCAAATTGCCAGATTTCAGAAGCCGTTCTGCTCTCCGAAATGGCGGTTTTGCCACCCCTTGGAGAACAGAGCGAAATGCAAACGTTCACCAGTCCTTGCCCAAGATTCTTTCGACGTTGCGATACAGGATGTTGCGCATGTCGTCCTCGCTGATGTCAGCGGAGATGACACCGCCGACGGCCTGGTATTCGTCAAACCAGGGCATATCCGTGCCGTAGAGCAGCCTTTCGCTGCCCACCAGGCCGACCAGTTTTTCGATCAGTCCGCATTCGCCGGGGATAGCCGTCAGTTCCAGCCAGACGTTGCCGGCACTCTCCTTGACGCAGCGCTGGGCGTAGTCCCAGGCCCCGCAAATGCTGTGTCCGGCGAAGAATTTGACCTTCGGCCACTTCGTGACCAGCTCCAGGGTGACTTCGCCGCCATCGTAGGGCGAATGGCTCCAGGTGTGCATCAGGATGGGCAGGCCGCGTTCGGAAGCGAAGTCCAGCGCGTACTCATACGCGGGGTCGGTCAGCGCCACCTTGTGGTAGTCGGGCAGGAACTTCAGGCCGATGGCGTAGGGCTGCCATTGGTCGAAGCAGCGCAAATCCTGCCGCATGCGTTCAGGGAAATTGGGGTTGATCCCCACATACATGCGGAGAATGTCGGGGTATTCGCGGCAGATTTCCGCCGTGTGGCGGTTGCTTTCCGTGCCCATGAGGGCCTCGTGGTGGCTGAAGCAGAACCTGCGGACCCCGATCCGCTTCATATGGCGCACCATGGAGGCGGGGTCGCTGCGCGCCATGAAGATCCCGTAGTGCCTGCCCATGTGGCCGTGCATGTCGTAGATGGGGAAATCCGCACGTCCGTTCTTCCAGAAGGCCTCGGCGATGGAGCCTGTTTCTTCCCAGATGGATGTTTTCATGAAAGCGCCTCCGACAGCATTTGCTCCAGGTTTTTCCCTGCGATTCGGGCGATGTCGTCCAGATCCAGCCCCGACTGCTTCAATTGCAGCATGGCGGAACCCTGGTTGTAGCGGGGGAAACTGCTGCCGAACAGCAGCCGTTCCGCACCGTACTTCTCCGCCAAATCGCGGATCCCTTCGGGAACCCAATACCCCGAATGCTCGAGATGGGAATTCGGGTAGGCTTCCAGCAGGGGACGGATGTACCTGTCGTTGCCCCATTTCTCCCCGCCATGGAAAATGCAGAGCAGGTCGGGGAACTCCTGCAGGAAGGCGTAGAGTTCGTTCCACTTGCCGCTGAAGCAGTCGAGCAGCACGGGGACGTGGAGTTTCTGGGCCGTGTCCAGGTACTTGCCAATCGTGAGGCGGCAGGCAACATAGCGGTGCGCGTAGGGATCCAATGAAATGGCGCGGGCGCGGCTCTCCTTCATGGCCGCAAAGAAGGCGTCCGGTTCAGGCAACTCACCGCACTGCGTGGGCAGAATATACCAGACGCCCGTGAGACGCCTCTCGGGATCCTCGTCACCCAGCATCTGGCAGATCTTCTCATTGGCGTTTTCCGCGCCCAGCGAGGCAGCCCCGTTGTGCTTGACCAAGGCACGGTCCACGCCGCACCGGTCCATTTCCGCCAGCAGCGCGGCCACCCCGGGCCTGGGCCCGGTAATCGTATCACCGACGCCGCACGCGGCATCGAAAAACATCAGATCCTTCATTCGTCTCTCCTTATTTCGCGTACTCACCCATGACCTTCTCAAAGGCCTGGCAACAGCGCTCCAGGTCATCCTGCGGAAGCATCAACCACGTCAAGTCAAACATGAGGAGTTCATTCGAGACAATCCGCTCCGCGTTGTCGCAACTGACGAGCCGGTACATGGACTTGGGCACCGACCAGAGCCGCTGCCGGTACATGGGCGCACCCCAGCCCATGGTGATGCGCACCCCTTCCGCCTTCAACGCTTCATGCACCTTCGTGTGGTCGATTCCCGGACGCAGCGCGGCGGGGTCGACCCTCAGGGGGAACTGGTAGTAACTCTGCAACGTCGCCTTCTTGCCGCGGGCCTGCATCCGGATTCCGGGAATGGCGTCCAGCCGTTTCCGCAGGAACTCCGCGTTCCTGGCGCGAAGCAGAGTGTGTTCCTTCAGGTGCTTCAACTGGTCCAGCAGGATGGCGGCCTGGAAATCGGTGAAGCGGTAGTTGCGGCAGATCAGGCCCTCCGGCGGCGGCGTGTTGGCCTTGCCCTGCCTGGCGGCGTAGGGGTAGCCGATGTGGGAGAGGCGCCCCAGTTTCTCGTTCAACTCGGCGCTCTTGGTGATGCACGCGCCGCCTTCGCCGGAGGCCATGGTCTTGCTCTGCTGGAAACTGAAGGAGCCGACGTCGCCGAGCGTGCCGACGTGATGCCCGTCCCACTCGCCGCCGTGGGCATGGGCGCAGTCCTCAATCACCGCGATCCCGTGCTTTTGCGCGATGGCGTTGATGCGGTCCATGTCCGCGAGGGAACCGAAAAGATGGACGGGGATGACGGCCTTGGTTTTCGGCGTGATGGCCTCCTCAAAACGGTCGGGGTCCATGCAGAGGGTGTCGCCCTCGATATCGACAATGACGGGGGTGGCGCCGCGGTAAACCACCGCCTCGCCCGTGGCAATCCAGGTGTGCGCGGGGACGATCACCTCGTCCCCCGGCCCGACTCCCAGTGCCAGCAGCGCCATTTCGAGGGTGACGGTGCCGTTGGCCATCAGGCTGCATCCCGCGGCCCCGGTGTATTCGGCAAAACGCTCATTGAACTCCATCTCCAGCGGGGCATAGAAAGACCATTTCCGACTGAGGTAGATCTCCTTGAGGGTTTCCGCGGTTTCCGGGTAGATTGGCGGCCAGGCAGGCACCTGCGCGGGCTGTTCAAAGACGGGCTTGCCGCCATCAATCGCCAGTGTCATTGTTGTATCTCCTTACTTAAGTGATTATCAAGGGAAAAGGAACGATTCAGTACGACCCCGAAAGGGTCAATGCAAAGGGCGACACCAGCAACCCGTCCGCGCCGCCGAGATTGGCCACCATCGGATTGTTGCTCCAGGCATAGCGCACCTGGGCGGGCGTCGCCGTCAGCCATCGCCCCCAGGCCTCCGATTGCGGCCCCGGCAGTTGCGTCACCGGAATCTGAAACAGGCGCATTCTTGTCTGCATCATCACAAGAAAAGATTGCTTGAAGCGACCTCGTATGGACAGATGAGCGAATCTAAAAGAAAAGAACTCATCTGTAAACTAACGATACAATACACCCATTTGGAGGTTTGGAGACCGATGCCGATGTATTCGACATGCGCGGTTCCCCGAAATGGGCGGTTTTGCCGATCCGCCTGGGGAACAGCGCGCCTGCCGAAAAACAACTGGGCCCATGGGACCGCGATACGCGGTCCCATGGGCCCAAGGGTTTCCAGCCGTCCTGGCTACTCCAGCACCATCTCCACCCCTGTGAAGTTACGGTAGTCGTTGCTGCGCAGGAATGTGAAATGCTGGAAGTCGCCGTCCATGGCGCGGTTGCGGCCGAAGTTGAAGCGGATGGGCGCCTTGCCCAGGTCCGCGAGCGGGAGGGCGGCCTCGATGACCATGGTGGTGCCTTGGATGACGGTGCGCACGGCGGGCTGCGCCAGCGTGCGGAAGGCCTTGCCAGGCCCTGGCCCCGCGTTCCACTGCGCATATTGCTTCACGCTGCCAGTCAGGATGTACTGCACGTATGCCTCGCCCTGCCCCGCGCCGTTGAAGTAGCATTCGAGGCCGTCGTTGTACCACGCCTGCTTCTGGGGATTGACGGTGAAGCCCCCCTCCTTGGGCTCCTCGAACTCCGCCGCGAGGTAGAGCATCTTGCCGTCATGAAGCAGCCGCACCTGCGTCTTCGGCGGCTTCACCACGGGATTGCCCAGCAGCGTGAAGCCGTCCAGCACTGGCGCCTTCCGCCAGGCGGCCTCGCCCAGCGCGCCGTCCACCTTCGGCGCCTCCGTCGTGCGCGGCACGACGATGCGCCTGACCTCGGCCTTCGCCACCGCGCCCTTGACGAAGAAGGGCTCGACCGCCTTCGCGCCTGCGGGCAGCGAGTCGCGCGATTCGAGGACGGTAAGCGCCATCCAGCGGTCGGGCGTCGCGTTCTGCCACAGGAGCGTCAACAGCAGTTTTCCGTTCCAGCCTGCTGGTGCGCCCAGCGCCTGGAGGTCGAGCCACATTTCCTCCTCCGCGATGCCCGAATCCGCGAAGTTCGAGATGACGGCCATCTTCTGCGGCACGCACGCCGCTCCCCAGCGCGGATCAATGTTCGCGCGGTTCACCCGCACATTCCCGATGGAGGCGAAGGTGCGCTGGCTCCACTTGCCGTCCGCCCCCGCGAAGTCCAGCATCAGCCCCATCGCGCTGGAGGGATTGTCGTACTTGACGCCGATGCCGCGCATGCCCTGGCGCGGGCCGTTGTTGCGGAACCAGGCGACATTGCCCTGCAGACGCACCCGCACATAGCGGCGGCACGCGAGTTCCAGCCCCGCCGCGAACATGTTCCAGTGCGTCAGGTAGTTCGGCAGCGTCGAGACCTGCGCCAGCGCCGTCATCGGATCCGTCTTCGCCTCGCCGCACCCCTCCGAGGCCGCCGTGTGCGTGCCGAACACCTGCACGCCTGGCGCGCTTTCGGTGGCGGAATCGAACGCCGCCGACCGCATCTGCACATTGGCGTGCTTCAGACGCTGGAAGCGCGGCAGGGCGGGCGTCCCCTGCGCCAGGCGGAACTTCGCCTCCGCCAGCACCGTGCCGTCCTCGCCATACGCCCGCGCGACATAGTCGCCGCCAGTCACATCCGAGGGGATTTTCGCCGATTCCTCGCAGCCCGCCGCGCTCCACACGGCGTCCCCCTGCTGCTCGACCTGCACCGTGACACCCGCCTGCGCGGGCGCGAACGACAGTTTCAGGTCGCCGCCCGGGCGCCCCGCCTGCACCGCGAGCCGTCCTGCCTTCGGCGCGCCCGCGAGCGCCTCATAGCGCAACTCGACCGCGCTCTCCCCCTGCGGCACCGCCGCAACCGCGAGCCGCGTCCCCGACGCGAAGA
>JAEEXV010000056.1 GCA_016287975.1 Lentisphaeria bacterium
CGTCCTGGGTCCTGGGGCGGGCGTCCTGGGTCGTGGGTGCTGGGTCCTGGGTCCTGGGTCCTGGGTCCTGGGTCCTGGGTCCTGGGTCCTGGGTCCTGGGTCCTGGGCTCCCCGCCAGTCCTGCGGTCCCGAAATGCCTTGCAATGTCCGCCTTTTCGGCAAATCGTCCACCACATTGTTTTCCGCCATGCGAACCGTTTTCCTCTTTCTCCTTTCCGCGCTGCCGCTTCTGTCGTCCGAACTCAGCGACCGCCTGCATCTCCTCGCCGACCGCGCCACCTGGGAACGCACCGCCGCGATCCGCCCGAAGGTCACCCCCGACGCGCTCGACCAGGCCATCGAGGCCGCGCGGGCCTATTACCTGAACGCCCAGCTCCCTGAAGGCAACTTCAGATATCTGCTCGACTGCACCACCAACCAGGAGTACAACGACGACAACCAGGTGCGCCAGGCGGGCGCCCTCTGGGGCCTCTCACGCCTCTGCCGCGAGCGCTTCACCGAGGCCACCCGCCGCAGCCTCCTCCTCGGCCTCGACTTCTTCCTGCGCAACCGCAAGCCCTACGGCAAAGGCGGCCCCCTCATCATCACCTACAAGGGCGCGCGCCTGGTCAAGACTGGCACCGTCGCCCTCTTCTGCCTCGCCCTTGTCGACTTCCTCGAAGGGCAGGAACGCTATCTCCCCGCCGCCCAGCGCCAGCCATACATCGACGCCCTCGCGACCCACCTCGCCTTCCTGCGCATCCTCGAACTCCCCGACGGCTCGTGGCGCGATTCCTGCAACCTCCAGCGCCCGCCCTCCGAGCAGGGCAAGGCCGAGTGCTCCCCCTACTACGACGGCGAGGCCCTCCTCGCCTATCTCGCCGCCCAGCGCTATTTCGCGGCGCGCCCGCAGCTCAAGCGTCCCGCGGGCCTTGACGAGCGCATCCACTTCGCCCTGCCCGCGCTGCTCAAGAAACATGTCGTGGACTCGCTGCATCCTGAGGGGGACGGCGACCGCGTCAAGGGATTCTTCCAGTGGGGGCTGATGTCGTGCGCGCTCTACTGCGAGCAAAACCAGGGCCCCGTCGCCGACCTCGCCTTCGACGGCGGCCTCGCCCTTGCCTGGTGGCAGATCTACGGCAACCGCCTTGACACCCGCAACGGCAACACTGGCTACGCCATCGAGGGCATGGTCGCCGCGTGGCGCCTCTCCGCCGCCCGCCAGCGCCACGCGGAGGCCGCCGCCTTCCGCGAGGCCATCGACGCCACCCTCGCCCGCCTCATGACCTGGCAGGTCGGCGGCCCCTTCGAGAGCCTCAACCCCTACCTCAGCCACTGGAAGAGCCGCATCCCCGACCGCGCCCAAGGCGGCATCACCGCCGCCGCCGACTCAGGCCTCATCCGCATCGACACCGTCCAGCACCAGCTCCATGCCATGCTCCTCGCCCGCAAATACCTCTACCGTTGAGCCCGCCATGAAACACCTCCTCGCCGCCCTCCTCCTCGCCCTCGCCAGCCTCCTTGCCGCCGAAGAGGTCAACCTCCTCGCCAACGGGAAACTCTCCTGCGAGCAGGGCAGCTTCCCCGAATGCTGGACCGCGCGCGACACCTCCATCTTCACCTACAGCCGCACTGGCGGCCACGACAACGGCCCCTTCATCGAGATGACTGGCGACGGCGAGAAGCAGGAGCGCACCGTCCAGCAGTTCAACCTGAAGCTCGTGCCCGGCGAATCCTACAAGGTCTCCGTCTGGGTGCGCACAAGGGGCTTCGTCTCCAGCCACTGCGGCGTCATCGCCCTCGACGCAGGCTGGACGGCCTCCCGCGGCCTCAAGGCGGGGAAGTTCCCCCGCGACACCAACGGCAAATGGGTCTACTGCGAGGAAGTCATCCCGAAGATGATCCCCTCGAAGAACAACACCTACCGCTTCGCCATGTTCGCCGTCAACCAGCAGGGCTCCATCGCCTTCTCCGACGTCAAGCTCATCCCCCTCTCCCAGGCCGCCATCGACGGCCCCTCCAGCCCCCAGGGCGCCCAAGCCCGCCGCCTCCCCTACGCCCTCGACGCCAATCTCTGGGACCTCCCCCAGTTCCGCGCCCGCCCGCGCTTCAGATACCCCTACTTCCCCGGACGCAGGCGCACCGTCCGCTACGAGGTCTCTGGCAGGACTGGCGCCGCCACGCTGGAGAAGGATGATGTGTTCGCCATCGACCTCGCTGCCCTCGCCCCTGGTGAATATGTGCTGAACCTCACCGCCTTCGCCCCCGACGGCAAGGAGGCAGGGCGCGTCACGCAGCCCGTCCGCATCGTCCCCGCCGCCGCCATCCCCCTGCCCTCCCATCCCGCGCGCCGCCTGAACAACCAGGTCCACGAACTCGCCCGCCGCGACTTCGCCAAGTCCGCCGACGGCGAACTCGGCTTCTCCGTCTTCCGCCACGGCTGGGTCTGGATCTGCGGGGAGGGTGCGCTCGCCCTCGACGGCAAGCCCCTCCCGCCCCACGAGACCTTCGTCAAACTCGCCCCTGGCGACTACCGCCTCGCCTACCGCGGCGCGACTGGCCTCCTGCGCGTCCACGCGGTCCCGCAGCTTTCCTGCAACTTCCCTGGCACCCGCGAGGTCTCGACCAACTTCGCCGATCCGCTGATGACCCTCGACATCATCTATCGCCACCTCGGCCGCACCAACCACGCCGTCGGCGTCGGCGGCGCCAACCGCGTCCCCGCGCATCTGCAGAAGTGGAAAGACCTCGGCCGCGACTTCCTCTGCACCGTCCCCCTCGCCCCCCTCGACGCCAACCCCGACGCCGCGAAGTTCACCGAGACCCTGCGGCAGCAAGACCGTCGCCTCCCGTCCGCCGACTTCGCCCTCGACCTCGACGAAATCGGCTTCTACCAGGGCGACCAGAAGTTCCAGGCCCTCGCCGAGGCCCTCCGCGCGGCGGGAACGGGCATGGACCGCGAATTCTACGTGTGCGTCATCGCCCGTCCGCACTCCGCAGTCCACGCCGAGTTCATCTCCGCCGTCCTCAACGCGGGCCGCGGCCGCGGCTACCTCCGCCTTGAGCAGTACCTCTTCCAGCAGAAGACCCTCGCCGAGACCGAGAAGTACCTCGACCAGCACTACGACCTCTCCTCCTTCGAGAAGACCTTCCCGGGCAGCCTCCGACACCTCCAGATCCTCCTCGGCGTCGTCGACTACCCCCGCTTCATGATGACCCACTATCCTGAAATCGACAACAAGGTCTTCATGGACATGCAGATGCACCGCATCGCCACCCGCCCTGGCCTCCAGGATATCCAGGGCATCGGCCTCTACGGCACCCACCGCTGCAGCGAGGAGACCTTCCGCTGGTGCATGGCCCTCTATCGGCACTACTTCGTCGAGGGAAACACCGCGCCCCTCGCCGAACAATTCGGCTTCACCTACCGCCCAGGACACATCCAGAACCCCGACTTCGAACAGGGCCTCGACCACTGGACCGCCACTGGCGCCGTCGCCGCGGGGCGCGTCCCTGGATTCGGACGCCGCGAACGCTGGGCATCCGACGGCTCGCGGGGCGACAAATTCTGCGTCATGACCAAGAGCGCCGAAAAGGAGAACCGCATCGTCCAGAAGGCCACTGGACTCGTCCCTGGACGCCTCTACTCCATCCGCTTCATCGTCGCCGACTACGACTACCTCCTCCAGAACAACAACGCCATCACCCGATACGACAACCGCGCCTTCGTCGCCCCCGAGGACGGCGAACTCATCCCCGCCCTCGCCAGCGCCCACATCCACACCGACAACGCCACCCGCAACAAGGCCAACTACGCCCGTATCAACGACAAGCGCTTCGTCTTCCGCGCCAAGAAGAGCGAGGCGCTCATCGGCATCGGCGACTGGCGCTCCGAGGCCGAACCAGGCTCCCGCGTCGGCCAGCGCACCGCCTTCCACTTCATCCAGGTCCTCCCCTACTACGAGGACACCCCCGCCGCCGGACCGTTCCGCCGCGAATGACCACCCCCCGCCCCGCTTCCGGCGGCTCGCGCCGCCGGCACAGGACAAGCCATTTTCTTCCATCCCTTTTTTCTTCAAGTCCAAGCCCTCTACTATTATGAAACTCTGCAAACTCTCTTTCCTCGCCGCCCTGCTCCTTGCCTTCGCGCTCCATGCCATTGACGGCGTCACCGAAAACGGCCTCGAATATGTATTCACCAATGCGGGAACCGAAGTGCAGATCTGTCCCAGTACGCTTCTCTCCGGCGCCATCGTCATTCCGGACACCATTGAGGGCCGCCCTGTCACCAGCCTCGCCGCCGGCGCCTTCGCCAGCCAGA
>JAEEXV010000057.1 GCA_016287975.1 Lentisphaeria bacterium
GGGGGCGGGGGGCGTCCGCCGCACGACGGCGGCGGCCCGGCACCACGGAGGAGGGGGCAGGGGGCGGGCGGCGCGAAACCGGCGGGGCGGGGGGACAGGCGGGGGAAATGGGCCTGGCGCGGGGGCGGCTTCCGCCGCAAATGCGGCGGCACGGCACCACGGAGGATGGTGCATGGGGCAGGCGGCGCGAAAACAACGGGGATGGCGCACGGGCGGGGGAAATGGGGCCAGGCGCGGGAACGGCTTCCGCCGCAAGAATGCGGCGGCACGGCACCGCGGAGGATGGTGCATGGGGCGGGCGGCGCGAAAACAGCGGGGATGGCGCACGGGCGGGGGAAATGAGCCTGGCGCGGGGGGGCTTCCGCCGCAGCGGCGGGGGGTTAGATTTCCAGTTCGTCGGGGCGGTCGGTCGGGGCGGGGGCGAGGAAGTCCTGGGATTTCAGGAGGTCGGCGGTGGCGAGGGCGGGGTTCTGGGCGAGGATGTCGAGGAGCTGGATGAAGTCGCGGATGACCTCGCGGGGGGTGATGTGGGTGTCGGCGCCGATGCGGTCGTATTCGAAGCGGATGAAGGCGATGAGGTCCTGCTGGGCGAGGCGGGGGGTGTATCCGTAGAGCCCCGCGTGGATGGCGGTGAGTTTTTCGACGAGTACGAGCATCTCCTCGTTGGTGAGGGGGGCGAGGCGGATGACGGGGGCGAGCAGGTCGCGGGCGCCTGCGGCCTGGGCGAAGCGGCCGTCCTGGAGGCGTGAGCGGAGGGCCTCGTAGGAGAAGATGCCGCGGCGGGGATCCTCGACGCACTGTGGGGTGCCGCCCATGAGGATGCCGAGATGGGAGGCCTTGCCCTGGAGGGCGTCGTTGTACATCGCGAGGAGTTTCTCGTAGTTGGCCTGGCGCGCGATGGAGTTGGGGATCTTGTAGATGTTGACGAGTTCGTCGATCAGGATGTAGAGGCCGCTGTAGCCTGCGCGCCTGAGGAACGCGGCGAAGAGCTTGAGGTAGTCGTACCAGTCGTCGTCGGTGATGACGATGCCCACGCCGAGGTCGGCCTTGGCGTCGCGGCGGGTCGGGTATTCGGCGCGGAACCACTTGACGACCTTGGCGCGGGTGTCGGGATCGTCGTCGATGGTCGCCTGGAAATAGCGCACGAGCAGGGAGGCGAACTCGAAGCCGTGCACGAGTTCCTGGACAGCGCCGATGGCCTCGTAGATGCGCTGGCGGACGGCGGCGGCGAAGTCCGCCGTGCCAGGCTGGACGGCGGCGGCGACTTCGGTCTGGATGCCGCTGATCCAGCGGTCGAGGATGAGCTGGACGGCGCCGCCGTCGGGGCGGGTGCGCGTGGACATGTTGCGGATGAGTTCGCGGTAGGTCGCGAGCCCCTGTCCGCGGGTGCCGTGGAGCAGGCGCTCGGGGGAGAGGTCGGCGTCCACGACGACGAAGTTGCGGTCCATGACATAGTTGCGGATGGTCTGGAGCAGGAAGCTCTTGCCGCTGCCATAGCGCCCGACGATGAAGCGGAAGGCGGCGCCGCCCTCGGAGATGACGCCGACATCGTGGAGCAGCGCGTCGATTTCGGCGGCGCGGCCGACGGTGATGTAGGGCAGCCCGATGCGGGGGACGACGCCGCCCTTGAGGGAGTTCAGGATGGCGGTGGCGATGCGTCTGGGGACGGCGGTGGTCATGCGAGCATTCCTTGGAGTTCGTCGCGGTAGTCTTCGGGGACGACGGGGCGGTCGTTGTCGTCGTAGATGAGGATGGTGTCGCCGAAGCGGTCGAAGAGGCGGTCGTTGATGGAATCGACGAGCATGGAGAGCGGATGCCCCGTCTCGCGCAGTGCCTCGTCGTATGGCGCGCCCGCGAGCAGGCAGCGAAGGAAGGCGCGCTCGGCGGGGGAGAGGGCGAAATCGCCAACGGCGGCTTGCGCCGCTGGCGCAGGACAGACGACGGAAGACCCGGAAGATCCGGAAACTCCGGAAGATCCGGAAACTCCGGAAACTCCGGAAGACCCGGAAACTCCGGAAGACCCGGAAACTCCGGAAGACCCGGAAACTCCGGAAGATCCGGAAACTCCGGAAGATCCGGAAACTCCGGAAGATCCGGAAACTCCGGAAGATCCGGAAACTCCGGAAGATCCGGAAACTCCGGAAACTCCGGAAACTCCGGAAACTCCGGAAACTCCAGAAGACCCGGAAGATCCGGAAATTTCGGCGGCATCGGGGCTTTCGGTGGGGGCGGTTTCTTCTTCGACGACGAGTTTTTCCTGGGTGCGCTGGGCGTCGTCGCGGATGGTCTGGAGGCGGGAGAGGTCGAAGGAGACGGGGGGGCGGGCGAAGGTTTCGTGGAGTGTGTCTTCGAGGAGGCGGCGGAAATCGGCGGGGAGTTCGGGGGTGCGGAGGGCGGAGCGGCCGTCGAGGCGTTCTCGGAGGCGGGCGTCGAGTGCCTTGAGGAGGAGGGCGAGGAGGCGGTTCCTGCCTCGGAGGAGGAGTTCGTGGCGGATCCACTGTCCGTCGTCTCTTGCGCAGTAATGCCAGGGGGTGAAGGAGTAGAGGCGGTTTGGGAGATGGGGTGGCTCGTAGAAGACGGTGCCGCTGAAGATTTGCATGATGCACAGGGTTTCCTCGCCGTAGAAGTTTTCGAGCATGATGCGGCTTTGGTTTTTCAGGAAGCGCGCGATGGCGCGGAGAAGTGTTGCGACGGCGGCGAGGTATTCGGCAGGATGTCGGCGGCAGCCTGGACTGCGGCCCAGGTCGTGCCTGCTGGCGGTGACGGCGGCATGGAAGAGTTCCTCAGGCGGGCGATTCTCGGGGGCCAGTAGCGCTGGAAGCACGTCGTTTTCCCGACGTGGCGGGAGGGTGTCGGCGAGTGCGTGCGGCAGGTCGTAGCAGGCGAGGTAGTCGTATTGCCAGTGCACGAGCGTTTCGCGGAAGTCGGGGGCGAGCCAGGGGAGGGCGCGGAGGCGTTCCAGTTGGCGGAAGCCGTCCTCGGGGGTGCCTCCAGAGACGCCGTTCACGAGTTCGGTGGCGAGGAGCCGCGCGAAGGCGGCTGGGGCGCGTGGGGCTTCGCCGTCGCGGAAACGGGTTCGCCAGTCGAAGTATCCACGGAGCTGGTCGAGGGAGAGGGTCTCGTAGGTCGGGCGGGGCTGGTCGCACTGGCCTGCCCAGGCGTATTCCTCGCGCCAGTTCTCCATCAGTTTCGCCTGGACATGGAAGATTTCCGCGACCGCGTTGGTCGTATGGCGAAAGGCGCCGCCCAGCCGCCGCATCTTCCGATAGATGGGGGGCGTGACCGCGAAGCCAGAAGGAGGAGGCGGCAGCGGCACATCTTCGTATGTGCATTCGATGGGCATGCCGCCAATATAATGCGGGGGGGGGAGTTCGGCGCGGGACAACCTGGCCGCCCGCGGCTGGCGGCGGCTATTGGAATTGCGGGGGGCGGTTTCGGAAGAAGGGGCCGCGGCGCATGAGATGGCGGAGTCCGTCGAAGTCGTAGTTGCCAGACCACCAGGTCGGGTGCTGGAGGAACATGACGACGTCGCCGAGTTCGCAGGCGCGGAGGGCGGCGACGAATTCGTCGCCGCCGAGACAGGTGGATTCGCCGAAATAGTGGAAGCGGTCGCCGTAGGTCTGCTCCATGAGTTCCATGAAGGAGTAGAGTTCGCCGTATGGGGGGAGGCCCGCCTGCTGGAGGAGGTGCTGGTCGAAGTGTCCTGCCGCGTCATGGAAGAGGGCGGCGGAGTCGATGCCTGACTTGTAGACGCCGTGTCCGAAGGCGAGGGTGACCTTCGGGTAGTATTGGCGCAGGAGGGCGAGGTTTTTCCTAAAGGATTCCAGCGCGGCGGCCTGGTCGCCTGCGGTGATGACGAGATCCTCGTGCTGATACTCGAATTCGTGTCCGAGTTCGAGGATGCGGTCGAGGTCGCGCCGCCATTCGTCGTCCCAGATGCAGACCATGCGCAGATTGAAGCTGGAGCGGAAGCCGTAGCGGTGTTCGACCTCGGCCATGCGTCGGGCGAGGAAGTTGTCGTTGGGGCGCTCCACGTCGTGCATCCAGATCACGCGGACGTGGTCGGGCGAGACGAGATTCCCTTCCTGCCAGAGCCGATAGCCCTCGGCCTCCGTGACGGGGAGGTATCTGGGATTGGCCATCTCCTCGCAGATCTTGACGTATTCGGCCTCGTTGAGGTCTTGCTTCACATGCGCGTAGTGCTCGAACGCCAAATCCATCGGGACATACATCTTGGTCATCGTCGGAAACGCTCCTGATGCAAGTGTGGGGGGGCGTCCGCGCCGTCGGCGTGGACGGTCTCACAATATAGTCGAATTTTGCGGACGCGGGCTATCCCAGGATTCTCTGGAAGGCCTCGTAGTTTTTGGTCTCGTGTCCAGGCATGCAGAACACGGCGAACTCCACGCAGCGGAAGTCGTAGCGGAACTCAGGCAGGACGCGGGCGGCGGCGGTGGCGACCAGCTCGGGCGGATTGTGGAAGGCGCCGCAGCCGAAGGCGCCGAGGATGGCGATGTCGACTTTGGCGTAGCGCATGACGGTGAGGATTCTGCGCCAGCGCCGTTCAAGCACCCCCTGCAGTGCATACGCGGGGATTGTCTTTTCGCCGAAGTTTTCGCCGAGGGTGTCGTGCTCCAGATGCGGCGCGGCACAGGTGACCACGCTGAGAGTTTGCCATTCCCGAGGTGGGAGCAGCTGTATCGGCTCCGTCACATCTGACTTGAAGACGACCACTCCTGACGTCAGAATGCAGTCGTCCCGATTTAGCGGCGAGTAGTTTGTCCGATGCGGCAGATAGTATCTGTTCCAGCATTCTTCCGTCTTCAGGGCGGGATAGAGCGTCGAGCAGCGGCAGAGCGCCTCCTCCTGCGAGTGGGCGCCGTTTACCACGCCGCCGCCCGGGGTGGTGGAGGAGGCGAAATTCAGCACCGCGACCGTCTGCCCTTTGTATGCGGCGGCAGCCTCGAAGGTGCGCTTGGGCGAGACGATGACGCGCGCGGGGGCGATGAAGCGCGGAGACGGGAACGTCGGCAGTTCCTCCTCCTCCAGGAAGATGCGTTGTGTCGCGAGTGATATGTGCAGAGCTTGCGCCAGCGCCGCGTCCTTGCGGCAGCGTTGCAGGGTGTCCTCGAAGGCCAGGCGATTTTCAAAGTGCGACATGATGCATTTCCCCTATTTGCGATTTCGGATTTCGTCGATGGTTTTGAGGAAGTCGGTGATTCTGGCGTCGATGGTTTGCCAGTCCTTGACGTCGTGGATCCATTCCTGCGGGATGGCGTCGCATCCGAAGTATGCGCCTGCGAGTTGTCCGTAGACGGCGCCGATGGAATCGGAGTCTCCGCCGAGATTGACGGCGGCGAGCATTCCCTCGCGGAAGGTCGGGTGGTTGCAGAAGGCCCAGGTGGCGGCTTCGACGGTGTCGAACGCCCAGCCGCTGTTGGGGGCGCTTTCGCGGGTATGGGTGGAGTGGAGGCGGCTGGCATCGCCGTCGATGAGCGCGAGGCAGGTCAGGCGCAGTTCGGCAAGCAGTCGGCGGATGGCGCGGGAGTTGTGGGTGAGGTCGCTGATTTCGGCGATGATGTCGGGGTTGTTGCAGGCTTCGGCGAGGATGAAGCCCGGGGCGAACCGCATGATGCTGCCGTTGCCCTGGGTGGAATCGTCGCCGTTCTGGAGGCGTCCCTGGAGGATTCCGCGCATGGCGCGGTGGGTCGCGCCGCCGATGTCGAAGGCGCGTTTCCAACTGGAGAGGAAGCCCGTCTGGTACCACCGCAGGAAGTTCCAGGCGATGTCAGGGAGGTCGTAGCGGCGGAGGCGGATGACGCTTTCCATGATGCAGAAGGCCATGGAACTGTCATCGGTCCAATAGCCTTTGGGGAGGTCCATGCCGTAGACGCCGACGGCGGGCTCCATGGCGGTGATTTCGCGGTGTCCGTCTTTCGAGGTGAACTGGATTGGCGAACCCATGCAGTCACCGACGACGAGTCCCCAGAGCATCCCCCGCAATTTGTCTTGATCAAAGTTCATTGTTGTCATTCTCCTGTTGCTTGGTGTAGATGATGGCGGGGCGGTGGCCCGCGCCGCTGGTTGTGCGTTTGGTGGGCGAGAGGAAGGGCAGGATCTTGCGCCTGAAGTTGGCGGCGAGCAGGGGCCTGCCCAGGAGCAGTTCATGCACCGTCTGGAGTTCGGCGATGGTGAACTCGGCGGGCAGGAACGCGAAGGCGAGGCGGCGCAGGCCGTCGCCTGCCTGCAGCGCCTTGAGGGCGGTCGCGATGATGACGGCATGGTCGAAGGCCAGTTCCGACGAAAGCGTTCCGAAGGCGAACTGCCCGAAGCGGTTGCGGGTCAGGCGCAGCGACGCCTCCAGGCGCACCTGGGCGTGGGTGAAGACCAGCGTGAGGCGGTCGTTTTCCTCGTGGAAGTCCAGGTCAAACCACTGGGCGTCCATCGCGTCGTCGCCAGCGAGGAGCGAGCGGTCGGCGGTGCCGACGACGGCGAGGAATGCGTTCGAGAGGATCCATCCGCGGGGGTCTCGTCCTGGCTCGCTGAAGCATCCCAGTGGATGGAGCGCCTCGACGCTCAGTCCCGCTTCCTCGAAGAGTTCGCGCTGGGCGCAGTGCCCGACGGCCTCCCCGTGGCGCAGGAATCCGCCAGGCAGCGCCCATTTTCCCATGAACGGGTGTTCGGCGCGGCGGATCAGCAGCACGGACAGATGGGGGCGGCCAGGGCGTCGGTAACTGTCCGCCGTCTCATGGCGGATGGTCATCGCCACCACGTCCGTCGCCACCGACGGGCGGTCGAAGGCCTCGATGGAGTAGGTTGCCAGGAAGTTTCGCTCGCCTTCGCTTTCGGGGGCGCGGCGGCGTTCGTAGAGGCGCAACAGTTCCTGCTTCGAGCGTTCGGAGTAGAACAGCGGGATCACGCCGTTGATGAAGTCGGCGCCGCGCGGGGTCAGCATCAGTTTGCCGTCGTGGAACTCCATCAGATTTCGATCGAGCACGAAACGGACTTCGTCGGGATAGACCTCCTGGAGGTCGCGTCCGAAGCGCCTGCGGAAGGCTTGGAGGTCCACGAAGCCGAAGTAGAAGCAGACGGCCAGCATTTTGGCCATGCACTCCTCCTGAGGGAGCGCGTAGACGTCCTGCAGCGGGAAGATGCCTGCCATGACCTTGTCGCGGTATTGGTCCAGGCGCTTGGTCGCCGCGCCCTCGTTGTAGGATAGGTATCCCAGGCCGAAACTCTGTGCGCCGAGGCCGAGTCCCAGATAGGGCATTCCCTCGATGACCCGATGGGTCAGGTAGTCGCTGGTGCCCCAGTCTCCTTCGAGGCGGCTGAAGGTGTTCTTGCCGATGTTCGCATGGTAGCCGTTTTCCGTCAGGATCCGATAGGCCAGTCGGTACTGCCGCATCGCCTTGTAGAGCGACACGCCGCCTGCCTCGGCCTCCAGTTTCGTGCCCTTGTAGCGGTTTCGGTAGAGAGTGATCTGCGTCGGCTTCAGGGCGACCGCATACCGCAGCGTCGTCTCCAGTTCCTGGTCGGACTGCTTCAGGAAGCCGTACATCAGATCCACATTGAACTGCTCGAAGCCCGCCTGGCGGATATGGCGCACCGCCTTCTCGTAGATGTGCGGCTCGCCCTCCCGCCCCAGTTCCGCCAGCAGATGCGGTGCCACCGTCTGGATGCCCATGCTGATTCGGCGGAAGCCCAGTTCACGCACCGCCCGCAGTTTCTCTGGATCCCGCGCCGCGATCACAGGCGTCGTCTCGATGCTCCACATCACCGCGGGATCCACCGCAAACAGCGCCCTCGCACGCGCCACGATCCGCGCCAACTCCCCTGTCGACAACTTCAGGGGCGTCCCGCCGCCGATGTCGAAGCCCATCACCCGTTTGCCGCGCAGCAGAGGCGCGTACAACTCCATCTCGCGCAGCAGCAGATCCACATACTCCGCCTCCGTCTCCTCGCCCGCGCCCTCCAGGACCGTATACTCGCAGAAACGGCAGCGCGACTGGCAGAACGGAATGTGCACATACAAGCAGTACGATTCCACCCGCCCCCACTCCGCTTCCAGCTGCCGCTTCACCCCCTCCGCGCCAGATACGCGATACGCCCCGAACGACCCTGGGGTCAGCGGATAGGCCGTGTTCGCGTAATGGTGGTACAACAAACCCGTGTCGTAAACTTTACTCGCTTCCATGAAAGCTCCTTTCGCTTAAAATGAACAATGTGTTATTAACAATGTGATATTAATATAATGCACATTTTGGGGATGTCAAGCGGGAGGGGCGAGAAATTCGGGGCCGACCTGGACGAGATCAAGGAGAGGCGCAAGCAGATCTGGAAATAGTAGGGGCCAGGTTCAGGGGCGTCAGGGGCGTGAAGTCCGACGTTGGCAGGGAGCTTGCAAAGGCCGAGGACGCGGGGGCCTTTGTCAAGGAGGCCGAGGAAAAACAGGAAGGCGACGGCACCAAGGAGCAGATAGGCAGGCTTGCCGTGGCCATTCCCAGGAAGAGCCTGGAAGTCGAAAGCACCTACCAGCCAGTGTCGGTGACCCTGTAGCCATGTCGGATACACAGACCGTAGTCAAGCCTCCCAAGCATCCGGACCAGGCTGGATCCGCAGCCACTGCGCTTGGCAGCATATCCAACGCCACCCAGCAGTTCATCGCCGACGTCCTTACCGAGCCGCCTTCCAGGGGCTACCGCCTGGACGACTACGACGCCATCCGCGACAACCTGTTCGACAACGTCAAGACCGCCGTGACCAGGAGGTTTCCGCTCAGGAACAGCCGCTACGCGCTGACCGTGGAGGACCTGGACTACGACGACCCCGCCGAGATCGGGGTGGACGAGGAGAAGCGCCTGCTGCTGGAGAACAAGTCCGGCGTCAGGAGGCTGCGCGTGGCCACGGGCATCGCCAACTGGTTCCGCGCCCGCGCGTTCAAGAAGAAGCTCCAGGCCGCGAAAAACTCGAACCTGCAGGAGCTGAGGCGACTGATCCGACTCAGCAACAGCGCCAAGGTCCCAGTCTATATCCAGAGCGGAGGGACGCCGCTGGGAAACGCCTATTACGCGGATTTCGGGGTTCCAACGGTGGACTGGGGGCCTGGCATCACCTGGAAGGACGCGCTAACCGGACGCAGCGTCAGGATGCCCAAGGACAAGGCGGTGTTCATTGGCAAGGGCTACAACAAGCTCCCTGTGATCGCGCACGAGCTGGGCCACGCCAGCGACCTCAACGAGAACACCTGGTCCACCAAGGCGGGTGCGGCGCTGGACGTCGTACAGGGGCTGTCGCTTGCCACGGCGATGCTGGCGGCGCACCCCGACGCCGTTGACAAGGGCGTGTCTCCGCTGGTCGGCATAATCGGCGGCGCGGGGCTGCTGGCAGCCTCGACGCTGTCCTCGATGCTCAGCAAGCGCGATGAGCGCGCCGCCTCCGACCGCGCCATCCAGAGCCTGCGCCAGCTCCAGAAGGAGAAGCAGCTGAACAAGAGCCTGGAGCTGCTGGTGTCGGCCTACAAGACCTACGACCCGCTTTCCATCGGCACCCCAGACTTCGGCTCCAACAAATATGCGAAGGCCGCCCTGCCGCCGCTCAAGGCGAAATGATATACACCGGGGCTTTCTTTTACTCTGGATGTAAGATCCCCAGATCCGGTCGGTAGTGTTATATTGACGGGGGGAGACAGCCCAAGGAGGAATGGAAATGAGAACGGTGGGAATGATGTTGATGGCGCTGGCTACTGCACTGATGCTGTCGTCGTGCAGCACCGTGGTGGATCAGGCACTTGGAGACGATCCGCTGCTGGTGGTGAGGCAGGTAAGGGATATAAATGCGCAGAAGACGGAGGTGAGTGCGTTCGAGTTTGATATCTGTTGTACTGGCCCCAGACCTTCCGCTGCCAGTGCCGAAAATGATTTGAAGCGAAGTCTAGGCGATATAGTGTCTGTACTGTTTGCGCAGAGCCACGACGTCAATCGTTTTTCGGAGCTTTTGCTAGAGGAGATTGAAATTGCTGTAAATCTCAGTCTGAAGGAAGTGCCGCGGACCGTCGCGGGAGACACCGAGTGGATAAAAATGCATGAAAATACACTATGGCGAGGGGCCGTCAATGTTTATTATCATCTCATGTGGAGTGCTATCTGCGAGCGCTATCACAACTGGCCCGAAAAAAAGCCTGCTCGGTTTGATCTATGGCCAGATGTCGTGAAATCTGGAATCGAACAGGGGTGGAGTCAGCGAAAACAAGCACGGGCATGGCCACGTCCTTTCGATGACTGAAGGGGTGCCCCGACTTTTAACCTGCGTTGTTGTTTATAACAGAAACACAGGTTCAGATTATGCGCTATAGAGACTTTAAATGTTTGAATTGTGAGGGGCATCTGCTCAAACAAGCAGACGAGGCCCCGGCCTTCCAGAGACTGGACACCAACATCGGCAATAGAAAAGCCTACGGCGGAGCCGAGCAGCAGAAACCGACAGATATCACAGGTCAGCCTATTCCTGCGCGGCCCATGGAAGAGGTGCTGGATGTCTACAAAAGACCCTACAGCCCGAAAAAACCCGTGGTGAGCATTGACGAGATGCCCAAGCAGCTCATCCAGGAAAACCGCAGGGAATTCACTGATTCAAAGGGTGTTGTGCACTATGACTCCGAGTATGTCAGAAATGGGACGACAAATGTCTTCATGGCGGTCGAACCCCTGGCGGGGA
>JAEEXV010000058.1 GCA_016287975.1 Lentisphaeria bacterium
CTCCCGCCGCCCGCCGATCGCAACCATCGCACACGCCACGTTGGCCGGCCGCGCGGGAGCGCGGCCCTCCCGCCGTACACAAATCGCCCCCCCGCACAGGACACGCCGAACGGCCGCGCGGGAGCGCGGCCCTCCCGCCGCCCGCCAATCGCTGCCGGGGCGCAAGGGCCATTGGTGGGTCGTGGTTTGTCGGCGCCGGGGGGGGGCGGCTTCATTTTCCGTTTTATTTTTTCATCCCTGGCTTTGCGAATTGAAAGATTCATGCCATATTGGGCGTATCAAAAATACACGGATGTTCTTTTCAACAGGAGACATGGGCATGAAAATTCTTCATATTGGCGACATTCATCTGGGCTGCACGCTGGACGGGCAGCGTCGGAATCCGGAATTGGAGAAGGTGTTCGCGTGGCTGGCGGAGACGGCGCGGAAGGAGCAGGCGGAGGCGGCGCTGCTGGCGGGGGACATCTTCGACAACGGACAACCCTCGAATGAGTCGCAGGAGATGTACTACAAGCTGCTTGGGAGTCTGCTGAGGGCGGGCTGCCGCCAGATCGTGGTGATCGCGGGGAACCACGACCAGCCGAAGTTCCTGGAGGCACCAGAGGGGCTGCTGCGCCAAATGGACATCCATGTCATTGGGCAGGTGGATCCCGATCAGCTGGAGCGCGAGATCATCGCGCTGGGCGATTCGTCCGCGCCCTCGGCGCTGGTCTGCGCGGTGCCCTATCTGCGGGGCGGGGACGTGAGCGTGGTCTCCCCCGAATGGGCGAGCAGCGCCGAGCAGGCGCGCGAACAGGCGAAAGCGATTCTCGCGCACTATCAGGCGGTCTATGGGAAGGCGGAGGCGCTGCGCGCGGGCCGGGCGATTCCGATTCTCGGCATGGGACATCTGGATGTCGTGGACGATAGTTTCCGCGTGCCCGCGGGGAAGCAGATGGTGGGCGGTCTGCACGCGGTGGACTTCAGTGGGCTGCCGCCATTTGACTACCTGGCGCTGGGGCATATCCACAAGCCGAAGCCCGTCTGCGGGCGCGAGCATTGGCGCTATGCGGGGGCGCTGTTGCCAATGACCCTGGGGGAGGAGATGGCGGCGCCGCAGGTGACGCTGGTGGACACGGCGGATTTCGCGCATCCGCAGCCTCTTGAAATCCCCGCCACGTGCTTCCATAAGATGTGCGTGGTGCGCGGCGATTTGGCGGAACTGCGGCGGCGTCTGGCGGAACTGCGGGAGCAAGGCGAGGAGGTCTGGGTCAAGACGGTCTACACTGGGGCGGAAGTGCTTCCGAACTGGAACATCGACCTGCGCCAGGAGATGCGCGACACGCCAGTGAAAATCGTGCTGCCAGAGACGCGCCGCGAGACGCCTGACGGTGAGGCAGGCAAGAAACCCGATTCCGAGGTGGATCTAGTGGAGGCCTACGAGAACCTGACTCCGGAAAAGGTCTTCCTCGACTATCTCGACCACCGCATGGGCGTCACCGACCCCGCGCAGCGCGATGCGCTGGTGAAGCGCTTTCACGAATCGGCCGCGAAGGTCGAGGATCCGAGCGGGCAGAAGGAGGCGGCGCATCTGCATTCGACGCAGGGCGTCATGAAGTTCCGCCGCCTGTACTTCAAGAATGTCAATTCGCTGTACGGCGAACACATGATCGACTTCGATGCGGATACATTCAAGGGCGGCATCTTCCTCATCAGCGGCAACACCGGCGCGGGAAAGTCCAGCATTCTGGACGCGATCTGCCTGGCGCTCTACGGCCGAACGCCTCGGGTGGAAAAAATCACCGCGACGGAGGACAGCGTCATGAGCGAGGGGACGCCGGAGTTGGCGGCGGAACTGACCTTCAGCATTGGCGAGACGTCCTATCGGGCGAGTTTTCGTCATGGGCGCACGCGGAAGGCGCAGAATCCCTTTGGGGCGCCAGAGCACAAGTTGTTTGTCGATGGTCATGAGGAGCCTGGTACAACGGGGGGCATCCGCAAAAAGATCAACGACCTGGTGGGGATGACAATCGACCAGTTCACGCGGTGCGTGCTTTTGGCGCAGGGCAGTTTCGATGCGTTCATGAAGGCGGATGCCAAGGAGCGCTCCGCGATCCTGAAGCGCATCACGGGGACGGAACTTTACACCCGCATCGGAGGGCAGATCAACCAGGACTATGTCGTGGTCAAGGAGGAATATGATACGGCGACTGCGGTGCTGAAAGGGATCACGGTTCCCAGGCAGGAAGAGGTGGAGGCGTTGCAGGGGGAGGCGGAGGCCGCCAAGGCGGAGCATGAGCGTCTCTTGAAGGAGACCGCGCGCCTGAAGGAGGTCGAAAAGTGCTTTGCGGAGGTCGAGACTGCGGAGGCGGGGCAGAAGGCCGCCGAGGCGGCGGTCGAGAAGGCAGCGGAGGCACTGGACCAGGCGTCGCCCATGCGCCAGGAGCATGCGGATGGGCTGCGTGCCCAGAAATGCGAGGAGGCCTATCGACAGAAGGTGCAGAAGGCCGCCGAGGAGAAGAATGCCCGCGAGGCGGTGGAGAAACTGGTCGCCAGGCAGCCTGAATTGAAGCAGGCAGCCGAGCATGCGCGGCAGGAGTTGTCGCGTCTGACGGCGGAGTTGGAGGCGGTGGCCCAGGACGCGGCGAAGCAGCAGGAACTCTTCCGCGCGGTCCGCGAACTGGACACGCGGCGAAGCGAGGCGAAGCGGAGCCAGGCGGAGGCGCAGAACGCGTTCGCGAATGCGCGCAAGGCCGTGGCCGAAGCGGTCGCGGCGTTTGCGGCGCGCCAGAAGACCTGGGAGGAGGCGCAGGCGCAGTCGGCGGAGGCCTCTGCCTATCTGGAGGCACACGGGGCGGATGATGTGCTGGCGCACCAGCGGCCCGTGTGGGAGGAACAGCGCAGACAGGTCGTCGCCGACGAGGCGGACGTGGAAAGACAGGCGCAGACCGTGGAGGGGCTTCAGAAGGCGCAGAAACGGGAAGAGACCAGACTCAAGAAACTGAAGCAGTCTCTGTCGGAGGCGGAGGCGGGGAGTGCGCGTCTGGTGGCGGAGGCCGCCGACACGGAGGCGAAGTTGCAGGCGCATTTGGGTGGGAAGACGCAGCAGGAGCTGGAGAAGATTCGCGAGGCGGCGCTTCGCGTCAAGAACTACTGGGAACAGGCCATGGGCTATGCGGAACAGCGCCACAAGTTGAAGGCGAACGAGGCATGCCCGCTGTGCGGTTCGAAGGAGCACCCGTTTTGCGACCACGAACCAGAGGCGGATCCGCAGGATGCGGTGATTCAGACGGTGGATGCGCAGTTGAAGGGCGCGCAGGAGTGCAATCAGCGTCTGGCGGATCTGGCGCTGGCGCAGGAAAAGCAGAAGGGAGAGGTCGCCAATGCACGGACAATGTGCGGCAACCAAGAGGAGACGCTGAAGCGGACGACATCGGAGTTGGAGGCGGCGACGGCGCGGTTGACGGAACTCCGAAGCAAGGCGTCGGAAGCCGCGTCGGCGCTCACGGCTGCCTTGCGGGAGGCATTGCAGGTCGAATGGAGCGATCACTCGATGCTGCCGCAGGAACTGTCGTCGCGTATCCAGGCGTATGCGGATGCGCAGCGGCAGGTGGCCGCCTTGGCGGCCGCGCAGCAGGAGTTCGAGAACGCCAGGAGCGCCCATCAGGCTTCCCGCGAGACGCTGGAGCAGAATCTGCGGCAGAGCGAGCAGGATCTGGAGCGGAAGAAGGCCGAGTGCGACGCGATGGATCGCGAGCGCCAGGCAAAGTTCGGCGATGCGGATGTTGCGGCATGCGAAAAGACCTTGGACGCAAAGGTAAAAGCCGCACAGGCGGCGAAAGAGGCGGCGGTGACGGCCGCCACGCGGGCGGAGTACGAATGGAACGGCAACCAGAAGCAGCAGGCCGAGGCGAAGGCGAAGGCGGAGGCCTTGGCGTCAGTCGCGGAGCAGGCCGCGCGGGAGTTCGCGGCGTTGCTCGCGGACAACGGATTCAACGGCGAGGATGAGTTCCTGGCCAGACGGCGCACGGCGGAGCAGTTGCAGGCGTTGTCGAAGCAGTTGCAGGCGCTGGACACGGCGCTGGCGACGGCGAAAGCCACCCTGGAGGAACGCCGCCGTCAACTCGCCGAACGGCGCGGGAAGCTGCCGACTGGCGTGGAGCGCGCGGCAAATCTGGCGGCGGTGGAGGAAGGTGAGCATCAGACGAACGAAGCCCTTGCCAAGTTGACCAGGCTGGCGGGGGAGGTGAAAGCCGCGCTGGACACGCAGGAACGCCTCAAGGAAGCGCAGTGCCGTTGCGATGAACTGAAGCCGAACTATGACCTGTGGAATCTTCTGAACGACAAATTCGGATCCACCCAAACGACGGACCGCTTCGGGAGCATCGCGCAGGGGTATACCTTCCGAGTGCTGCTGCAATTCGCGAACCGACGCCGTCTGGCCTCTTTGCAGCGCCATTTCACGCTGGACAACGATGCGAAGGAGCCGTTGGAACTCAACGTCATCGACCATTACCGCGGCGACATCGTCCGGACTTCGAGGAACCTCTCTGGCGGGGAATGTTTCGAGGTCAGCCTGGCGCTGGCGCTCGGTCTTGCCGAGATGAGCGCCTACAGCCAGAACGCCCGCCTCGGCAATGTCCTGCTCGACGAGGGCTTCGGCACGCTGGACGAGGAGGCGCTCGACAGTGCCATCGAACTGCTTATGGAATTGCAGGGGACGGACCGCAAGTTGGTCGGCATCATCAGCCATGTGGCCCGCCTCAAGGAGCGCATCCCTGCCCAGATTGAAGTGCGGAACACCGGCGGGATGGGCGAATTGTCTGGCGCGGGGGTCCTGGATGTCGGCGAAATCCGACGCCAATGGGGGCTGGATCATCCGAAAGAGGCGGAAAATACCGGACGGAAACGTAAAAAGCAGGCGGCGGAATGAGCAGGGGCTGCGCCTTATGCGGGGCGGGCAATCGTGGCTTTGCCAGCGGGCTAAGCCCGCTGGCACACGCTTGGCGGCTGGCGGTGCCTGCGCGGGGCTGGAGCGCGGGGAATCGGGGCTTTGCCAGCGGGCAAGCCCGCTGGCACACGCCGAGCGGATGGCGGTGCCTGCGCCTTGTGCGGGCGGGGGATTAGGGGCTTTTCCAGCGGGCAAGCCCGCTGGAACACGCCGAGCGGCTGGCGGTGCCTGCGCGGGGCTGGAGCGGATTGTGTTTGTCAAGTTCTGCAAATTAAAAAGTCATGGTTTTCCTTTAGACCGGCTGGGAACCTTTTTTTTGCCACTGCGCAGCAGGGGCAAAAAAAACGGTGAGCAGCCGGTCCCCGCCGCAAGGCGGGAAATCACCTGGTTGCTTCAATTGGGATGGTTCTGTTTCATGCCACGTCCGGGGCGGCAGGCGTTCCGCGCGCCGGCGTTGCGGGGCGCATCTGCCGGTGCTCCTTGAGTTCCTCCATGTTCAGGTACCGTGTCGCCTCCAGCCATTCCTCGTGGATCTCCATCGCGAGGGCGCGGACGAGCCGCAGGCAGCTGGCCGGGTTCGGGAAGACCCGCACGATCTGCGTCCTGCGCTTGATCTCCTGGTTGAGGCGCTCCAGCATGTTGGTGGACTTCATGTGCTTGTGGTGGCCGGCGGGCAGCCGGTAGAAGGAGAGCGTCTCCCCGATGTTCTCCTCGACCCAGTCGCAGAGCTGCGGATACCTGCCCTGCCACTTGGCCAGCCACGCGCGCAGGTCGTTGCGCGCCTCGCCGATGTCCCTGCGGTCGTAGATCCACCGCAGCTCGGTGAGGCAGTCCGGGTCGGCCTTGCGCGGCAGGCGCGCCAGGGCGTTCCGGAGGAAATGGACGTAGCATCTCTGCCAGGTCGCGTCGGGGAACATCTCGCCCACCGCCCGGCGGATGCCGCAGTGGTCGTCGCTGACGACGAACTCCACCCCGTGGAGCCCCCGCCTCTTCAGCCCCGCCAGGAAGTCCTTCCAGAACACGGTGCTCTCCCTCGAGGCCAGCTCGACCCCGAGCACCTCGCGCCGCCCGTCCCAGCCGATCCCCAGGGCGACCAGCACGGCCTGGCTCTGCACGCACCCGTCGACCCGCACCTTCTCGTACCTGGCGTCGAGCAGGATGTACGGGTATTCCGCCTCCAGCCGCCGCCCCGCGAACTTCGCCAGCGCCCCGTCCAGCCTCGAGGCCAGCTCGCTGACGGTGGACGCGCTGTAGCCCACCCCGCACAGCTCCTCCGTGATCCGGGAGACCTTCCGGGTGGACACCCCCTGGATGTACATCTCCATCAGGGCCCCCACCAGCGCCTTCTCGCTGCGCTGGTAGCGCGCGAACACCTCGGTGCTGAACTGGCCGTCCCGGTCCTGGGGGACGCGCAGCTCGATCAGCCCCACGCGCGTCCGCAGGCTCCGGGTATAGTGCCCCGAGCGGTAGACGCGCCGGCTCTCGGTCCGCTCGTAGCGGCCCGCCCCGGCCACCACGTCCATCTGCTGCTCCAGGACCTCCTCCAGGGCATTCCTCAGCAGTTCCCTGAGCGCATCCGAATTTTGGGTGAACATTTCCTTGACAGATTCCGGAACAGAAGTTACATTCTTAATGGTCATGGTACATCGGGGCTCCTTTCCCCTGTTTTGGTTTGGTAACTAAACAAAATGTACCATGACTTTTCTTTTTGCAGACAATTCCGTACATTACTCTGGAGCGCGGGGGATCGTGGCTTTTCCAGCGGGCAAGCCCGCTGGCACACGCGGGGCGGCTGGCGGGGGCTGCGCTGGGCTGGAGCGCGGGGGATGGGGGCTTTGCC
>JAEEXV010000059.1 GCA_016287975.1 Lentisphaeria bacterium
GGCTGCGGGGATTGGCCGGCCGCGCAGGCGCGCGTCCCGCCCGGTGGCGTGCGGGGGGTATTGCGCAAGAGATCGGGCCCCGCTCGGCCGCGGGGATTGGCCCGCCGCGCGGGGGACAATGGGCGGGGGGTCAGAGGTCGATGCGCCGGCCGTCCTGTTGTGCGCTTTTGCAGATGGCGATGCAGGCGCGGGTGGCGTTGACGGCGCTGGCGAGGTTGTGGTCGGATTCGCGGTCTTCGCGGAGGCACTGGACGAAGTCGGCGACCATGGCGGGGAAGGGGTGGTCGTAGACGTCGCCGGACTTTTTGGCGCCGGTGTCGATCTGGAAATAGTCGGCCTGTCCTGCGAATCGCCGCAGGAAGAAGCGGTCGTTGACGATGGTGCCCTTTTCGCCGAGGATGCTGAGGTTCGCGGTGTATGGGTTGGTGCCGACGAGGGAGCAGGTGAAGACGCCGAGGGCGCCGTTGGCGAATCGGACCTGCGCGGTCTCGACCGGCGGGTATTCGTAGTAGTCTCCGACCATCGCGGACTGGGCGGAGACGCTCACGATGTCGGCGCCGAGGATATGGCGGACCATGTCGACGGAGTGGCATCCGCCGAGGATGAAGGCGCCGCCAGTCTCTTCGCCGTGCTTCATCCAGCCACGGCGTTCGCGTCCGAACCAGTAGTCCACATTGGCGAGGAAGACGCGTCCGAGTTCGCCGTCGGCGACGAGCCGGCGCTGGAGTTTGACGAGTGGGCTGAATCGCAGGATGAATCCGACCATGGTTCTGACGCCCGTCTCCTGGACGACCTGGAGCATTCTGGGGATGTCGTCCTCGTCGATGGCGATGGGCTTTTCGAGGAAGACGTGCTTTCCTGCCCTGGCGGCGAGGATGAGCTCCTCGGCATGGCGGTTGTTCGGGGTGCAGATGGAGACGATGTCCACGGCGGGGTCGTCGAGGATATCCTGGAAGGAGGTGGTGGTGCGGCAGGCCAGCCCGAACTCCGCCTGCTTGGCGGCGATGCTTTCCTGGCGTCGGCTGCCGATGGCCACGACCTCGCACGATGGATCCCTGAGATAGGCGTTGAGGTGTCCGCTTGCGACCCAGCCGCATCCCCATACCGCACAACCGTATTTTCCGTTTTTCATCGATGGCTCCTTTTTGCCGAAAGGCATATTGCGTTGAAATGCGCGGATAATGTAATCCCCGACGGCGGAACAGCGGCTACATTATGGCAAATCCTTTCCAACCCACCTTTTCCACGAGGCTTGCCCCAGATGGCCACCGAAAAATCCGCCCATCAATCCATCGCCGCCGACGGCTGCGCCGCCCAGTTCGGCATCGGGTGCGCGTTCTATGTCGTCCTTGCCGTGCTGGCCTTCCTCGCCTTCAAGGATGACACCGCGGCCAGCGTGGTGGCCTACGCGACGATGCTGGGCTTCCCCGTCGTCTTCATCCGTTTCATCGCGCCTGGCTTCTTCGCGCGGACGCAGTGGTTTTTCTGGCTTGCGGTCTTCGCGGTTTCAGGCGTGCTGGGGTATTTCAAGCCCGTGAAGAGCGGCGACGGTGGCAAGGGCAGGTCGGAGGCGGTCGCCAGCGCGCCTGCGGGGACGAAGGCGGCCGAGGCCAAGGCGGGGCAGGGCGGCGGCGCGTCTTTGGCGGTGCCGAGCGGGGTCAAGGTGACGCCCGCGCCCGAGAAGCGTCCCAGCATCGAGGAGGCGCTGGCGGGCTTCGACGGTCTGATCGGGCTGGCCTCGGTCAAGGAGGAAGTGCGGAAGCTGGCGGGCTACATCCAGGTCTCGCAGCAGCGTCAGGCGAAGGGTCTCAAGGTGGCGCCGATTTCGTATCACTGCGTCTTCACGGGGAATCCCGGGACGGGCAAGACGACGGTCGCGCGGATCATGGCGAACGTGTACAATGCGCTGGGGCTGCTGGAGAAAGGGCATTTTGTCGAGACGGACGCGTCGGGCCTCATCGGCAGCCATGTGGGGGAGACGGCGAAGAAGACCAACGAGCTCATCGACGCGGCGCTGGGCGGGGTGCTGTTCATCGACGAGGCGTACATGCTGGCGGGGAAGGGCGCGAGCAGCTACGGCCACGAGGCGGTGGCGACGCTGCTCAAGCGGATGGAGGACGAGCGCGGGCGGCTGATCGTGATCCTGGCGGGCTACACTGGCGAGATGCGGGAGATGCTCAAGCTCAACCCTGGCCTTGAATCGCGCTTCAACCGCTACATTGACTTCCCCGACTACACCGACAAGGAGCTCTCCGACATCTTCCGGATGCTCTGCCGCAAGAACGAATACCGCCTTTCGCCTGGGCTGGAGGAGAAGCTCGAGCCCGCGATGAAGCAGTGGACACGGCACCGCGACAAATTCTTCGGCAACGGGCGCTTTGTGCGCAATCTCTTTGAGAAGGCGGTGGAGCGTCAGGCGCAGCGTCTGGCCAAGGCGGGCGGCACGCCCGGTGCCGAGGAACTCGCGACGCTGCTGCCCGAGGATCTGGGGATTGGCGTGCGGGACGACACGGGGCGTCCCTCCTACGAGGAGGCGATCCAGGAACTCGACGGACTGATCGGGCTGGGGCCGGTGAAGGCGGAGGTCAAGAAACTGGCGGCGATGAGCAAGATCAACCAGGAGCGCGAGGCGCTGGGCGAAAAGACCAACGAACTCTCGTACCACTGCATCTTCGTGGGGAACCCAGGGACGGGCAAGACGACGGTCGCGCGGATCATCGCGAAGATCTACCACTCGCTGGGGATCCTCAAGAAGGGGCATCTCGTCGAAGTCGACCGCTCGGGGCTGGTCGCCGAGTATGTCGGGCAGACGGCGATCAAGACCAACCGCGTCATCGACTCCGCGCTGGACGGGGTGCTTTTCATCGACGAGGCGTACACGCTGGCGGGCGGCAAGAACGACTACGGCCAGGAGGCGATCGCGACGCTGCTCAAGCGGATGGAGGACGAGCGCGGGCGGCTTGTCGTGATTCTGGCGGGGTATCCTGCGGACATGCAGCGCTTCCTGGAGAGCAACCCAGGGCTGACCTCGCGCTTCAGCCGCCGAATCGTCTTCCCCGACTACACCGCGAAGGAACTCGGGGCGATGTTCCGCCTGTATGCGCGCAAGGGGCACTACCAGCTGGACGCCGAACTTGAAAAGTGGCTCGACCCCGCGATCGCGAACGCGACGCGGAACCGCAACAAGCACTTCGGCAATGGCCGCTGGGTGCGCAACTATTTCGAGCGCACGTTGGAGCGGCAGGCGCTGCGCCTGGCCGAAACCAGCGGCCACACGAAGGAGCAGCTGCGCACGCTCACGCTGCAGGACGCAGGCATCACTCTGCGCAAGAAGGCTCCCGCCGAATCCCAGAAAGCCCCCACGGAACCCCAGAAGAAGCCATGACGAACTCCCTTTTTGAACTGCTCTCCGCCGTCGTGTCGCGCGACAGCATCCGCCGCGACACGGAGGAGATCCACCGTCTCGAAGGCAACGAATCGTACTCGAACTACCGCGCCTCCACCGACTACTGCATGCGGATGATGGAGGCGGCGGGGTTCGGGCAGGTCGAGCGCCGCGCGCTGCCCGCCGACGGCAGGACCGCCTATCTCGACTGCATCATGCCGCAGGCCTGGGAGACCACGGGGCGGTCGTTCCTGCGCCTGGAGGACGCGGGCATCCCCGACGGGCGGCGGATTCTCGCCGACAGCGACGAGGATCCGTTCTGCGCTGGCATCTGGGGCGCGCCCACGCCCGAGGGCGGCATCGACCGCGAGGTCGTCGATTTCCAGCGGACGGGGTGGACGCCCGCCGCCGTGCGGGGGCGCATCGTGCTGATGGACGGGTATTCCCAGGCGCAGTATCGGTTTCTGTGCGAGAATGGCGCGGCGGCCGTCGTCATCTCCGATTCCAAGGGGGGCGAGGAGTTCCCCGACTACTGCCGCTGGTGCAACGGCATCGGCTACGCGGGATGGTACCACACCGCCGAGGACCGCCGCA
>JAEEXV010000060.1 GCA_016287975.1 Lentisphaeria bacterium
GAGGCTTTTCATGAGAAATTCACTGGGTTCGGAGACGTGGGTCGAGGGCGTCGCGGACGGCGTCCCCGAAGATGTTGGCGGGGAGGACGAGTCCGAGCATGAAGGTGAATGTGGCGGCGAGTTTCCACCAGATGACGGGGGATCGGGTGAGTTCGGAGTGGGCGTCGTTGATCATGGTGCCCCAGGACATGGTGTCGGCACCGACGCCGATGCCGAGATAGGTGAGGACGGCCTCGGCGAGGACCTCGGAGGAGAATCGCAGGACGGTGGTGATGAGGACGACGTGGAGGACGTTGGGGAGGATGTGCCTGAGGAGGATGCGCCAGTGGGGGACGCCGAGGGCGTGGGCGGCGGTGATGAACTCGGCCTCCTTGAGTCGGAGGGTCTCGGCGCGGAGGAGTCGGCAGAGGCTGGTCCAGGAGGCGAGGCCCATGGCGAGGCAGAGCTGGAGGAGTCCTGCCTTGAAGATGACGATGAAGGCAGCGATGAAGAGGACGGTGGGGATGGAGCTGATGACGGTGTAGATGAACTGGATGAGGTCGTCGAGCCAGCCGCCGAAGTATCCCGCGAGGACGCCCATGAGGATGGCGAACGGGATGGCGACGAGGGTGGTGAGCAGTCCGATGATGATTCCAGTGCGGATGGACTTGAGCGAGAGGTAGAGGACGTCGGTGCCGATGCGGTCGGTGCCGAGGAGGTGCGAGCCTGGGTGGCGGAGCGGCGGGTGGATGCGGCGGAGGCCGCCGTCGGGGGCGGCGGCGGTCTGGGAGTCGTAGCTGACGCGGGCGAGGGGGGCGGAGTAGGTGGCCTCCTGGCGGCGGGTGAGGGGGGCGAGGGCGCGGTCGAGGAGGGAGCGGCCTCGGTCGTAGATGACGGCGCCGTTGGCGGGGTTGCGGAGAACGGCTCCAGTCTCGGGGTCTTTGGCGGGGGAGCGCCAGCCGATGGAGTCGCAGATGGCGACGAGGAGATAGAGGGCGAGGATGCAGGCGGAGACGACGGCGGCCCTGCGGGCGGCGATTTCGCGCGCGGCGAGGCGCCAGTACTCGCGCCGTGAGAGGGCGATGGCGAGCAGTGCGGCGAGGGCGAGCAGGCCGAGGGTGACGAGGTTTTGGAGCGTCCAGGACATGTCTCAGTAGTGGATTCTGGGGTCGGCGAGGCAGTATGCGATGTCGGCGAGGAGGAGTCCGACGGCGTAGATGACGGCGCCGAGGAAGACCATGGCGCGGACGGCGGCGAAGTCCTGTGCGGCGATGGCTTCGATGGTGAAACCGCCGAGGCCCGGGATGTTGAAGAACTTTTCGAGGAGGAGGTTTCCAGTGAAGAGGGCGAGGAGGTATCCTGGAATGTTGGTGAGGATGGGTATGAGGGCGTTGCGCAGGACGTGACGGAAGAGGACGGTGTTTTCGGGGAGGCCCTTGGCGCGGGCGGTGCGGACGTAGTCCTGGCCGATCTGCTCGAGGAAGAAGGTGCGGTAGAGGCGGGTTCCCGAGCCGATGCCCGAGAGGATGCCGACGAACGCGGGGAGGACGAGGAACTGGGCGAGGCCCCAGCCAGTGGCGTATCCTGAGACGGGGGCGAGGCGGAGGAGCCTGGCGACGAGGTATTGCCCGAAGATGATGAAGAGCAGGGTGGAGATGCTCATGAGGACGACGCAGAGGAACTGTCCCGCGGTGTCGAAGGCGGTGCCGCGCTGTCCTGCGAGTTTCATGGCGAGGACGACATTGATGAGCAGGGTGATCAGGAAGACGGGGAGGGCGAGCGCGAAGGAGGGCAGGACGCGGTGGGAGAGTTCGCGGCGGATGGAGACGCCCGAATGGTCGGTGTTGCCGAAGTCCCCCCAGAAGAGGGCGATGCTCTTGCGCCACAGGATGGTGCGCGTGAACTTGCCTGCGCCGCGGGCGCTGCGGTTGAAGCAGAGCGGCAGGTCGTAGCCGCGCGAGGCCTTCCATCGCTCGATCTGCTCGGGAGTCGAGGCCTTTTCGCCGAGGAACTGCTTGGCCATGTCGTCGGGGGAGTTGACGACGAAGAACATGGCGAAGACCAGCAGGTTCACGCCAAGAAGGGTCGGCAGCAGATAGAGAATTCGCTTGAGGAGATAGCGGAGCATGTTTTTTGGGGGGGCTCAGTCGTCATTTCGGCATGCCGTCATGTTGGGGCAGTCGTCATTTCGGCATGCCGTCATTCCGTTTCAGTCGTCATTTCGCCATCCGTCATTTCGTTTCAGCCGTCATTTCGTTTCAGTCGTCATTTCGCCATCCGTCATTTCGTTTCAGTCGTCATTTCGGCATGCCGTCATTCCGTTTCAGTCGTCATTTCGGCATGCCGTCATTCCGTTTCAGCCGTCATTTCGGCGTGCCGTCATTTCGTTTCATCCGTCATTTCGGCATGCCGTCATTCCGATGTGTTGGCGTGTCGGTGTGTTTGCGCGGTTTGAGTGCCACGATGGTGAGGAGTGCGAGTGCGAGCCAGACGGGCCAGGTGCGCGGGCGGTTCCAGTCGCGCTGGGCGTCGGCGCGGGCCTTCGGGTCGACCCGGAGGTATTGGATGGTGTCGTAGGCGATGCCGCTGGGCTTGTAGTTGTGGAGCCAGCGGTGGGTGAGGATGGTGTTGACGGGGTGCATCAGCCAGATTTCGGGGCAGTCCTCGGCGAGGATGGCATGGGCCTGGCGGATGAGGGCGAGGCGTTCTGGGGAGTCGGGCATGGTCTCAAGTTGACGGAAGAGGCGGTCGAAATTTGGATTCGCGTAGTTGGTGTAGTTTGGGCCTTTGCCGCCAGTGGCGACGTGTGCGTTGGCGGAGTGGAAGAGGAAGAGGAAGTTCTCGGGGTCGGGGTAGTCGGCGACCCAGCCTCGCTCGGCGAGCATCTGCCAGTTGCCCAGCTTGAGTTTTTCGCGGTTGCGGTTGAGGTCGGTGGGGCGTTCCTCGAGTTCGACGCCGAGGAGGCGGAAGCGGCTGGCGAGCCATCTGAAGCGGTTCTTGAAGTCGGGGCTGCCTGCGGCGGCGTGGTCGAGGTGGATGACGAGGGGCTCGCCGGTTCTGGGATCGACGCCGCCTGGATAGCCTGCCTCGGCGAGGAGGCGCCGCGCCTCGGAAATGGGGCGTCGGCGGACGGAGTTCGCGGCGGCGTCCCAGAGGCCGAGGCGGGTATTGAAGTGCCCGGGGGGGATGCTTCCGCCGAAGAGTCCAGGCGGGATGATGCTTTCGGCGGCGATGCCGTTGCCGTTGCGGAAGAGGGCGATGTATTCCTGCGGGTCGAGGGCGATGGCGAGGGCCTGGCGGAGTTTGCGGCGCTCGGGGGCGAGGCCGCCGACGACGGGGTCGAGCAGGTTGAAGGCGAAATAGTAGGTGATGGGCGGGACGGTGCTGGTGAGGCGCGTGCCCAGGCGCTCCATCTCGGGGGAGAGTTTGAGTTCGCCGCTGCCTGGCGTCATCGCGACGGCGTTGTCGAACATGTCGGTGGGGATGCCTGAGTTGTCGTAGTAGCCCTGCTGGAACTTGATCCAGTTGGGGATGGTCTCGCGCTCATAGTTCATGACGACGCGCGGAGTGAGCGGCAGGGTTTTCCCTGCGTCCTCAAGCAGCCCCGCCTCGCGGTCGCCTGGCGCGCCCTCGGCGGGATAGCGCATTTCGTGGAAATTGGGGTTGCGGACGAGGACGATGCGACGGTTGAAGTCGGCCTCCTCCAGCATGTAGGGGCCGGTGCCGACGGGCCAGTTGGCCCAGGAGAGGCCCGCGGCGCGGACGTCGGGGCGGCGGTAGAACTGGAGGGCCTCGAAGGGGATGGGGGCGAAGTAGTGCATCGCCAGCCAGTAGAGTGCCTGGGGATATTTGCGGGTGAGGACGAGGACGAGGGTGCGGGGATCCTCGATGCGGCAGGCGGCGAGGGGGATTTTGCGGTAGTCGGGGAGGGAGGGGGCGGCTTCGAGGTCGGCGGCGGATTCTCCTGCGGCGAGGCGGCGGGCGACCTCGGCGGCGGTGGCCTCGCGGATGGTCTCGGCGCATTCGCGCATGCCTGCGAGGAAGCCTGCGAAGGTGGAGTACATGGTGGAGGCGACGCGGGGGTCGCAGAGGCGCACGAGGGCGGTCTTCAGGTCCTCGGCGGTGAGTTCGCGGGTGGCGGCGGGGCCGAAGTCGGCGGGGACCGCGGGATGGCGGACGAGGGGGCGGGCGTCGGGGTTGAAGCAGGGGTGGGGCTGGAAGCGGATGCCTGGTTTGAGGCGCAGGCGGTATTCGGTGCGCGCGACCTGGTCGGCGGGCGGGTCGCCTTGGAGGGGCCTCCCTTCGCGGTCGAAGTACTGGGGCGCGGGGAGTTCGGCGAGGAGCTGCGGGACGAGGCGGTAGGGGCGGTGCAGGTAGTGGTATGCGACTGGCGCCTCGACGATGTTGTCGATGACGGCGGATTCGTGGGTGAAGTTGGCGGTCGACGGATCCAGCGACTTGATCTGCGTGCTGAAGCTGGTGAAATAGGTCGCGGTGGCGGCCTCTCCGCGCGGCCACGGCGAATTGCCGCATTGGCGCAGGGCGAGGGCGGCGCCGAGCCAGAGCACGGCGAGAATCAGGATGGCGGGCCAGCGGAAACGCATGGAGACTTTGGGGACTATGGGGCGGCGGGCCGAGACGGCCCGCCACAGGACACGATGGGAGTCAACTCTGGAAGCGCTTTCGGAGTTCGGCGTAGGTGATGTTGAGCATGGTGGGGAGCCCCGCGGGGTCGGTGTAGGGCATCTGGCAGTGGACGAGTTCCTGGAGGAGCGCCTCCTGTTCGGGGCGGGTGAGGCGGTCGCGCTTCTGGACGGCGTGGCGGGAGGCGGTCTGGGCGAGGTGGATGGCGCTGCGGCGGTTGGTGACGGACTCGTGGCGGAGGTCGGAGAGGATGTCGGCGAGGGCGGCGGAGATGTCGTTGTCGGCGAGGTTGGCGGGGATTGCGGTGATAAGGAAGGCGTTGGCGCCGAACGGTTCGATGGTGTAGCCGAGGGCCTGGAAGTGGGCGAGTTCGGCGCCCAGGAGGCGGGCGTCGTTGGGGGCGAGTTGCACCGTCTGCGGCAGCAGCAGTTGCTGCTGGGGGACTTTCGCGGCGCGCAGGTTGGCGAGCAGGCGCTCGAAGAGGATGCGCTGGCTGGCGGCCTTGATGTTGACGACGATGAGGCCGCTGGCCGATTCGGCCAGGAGATGCTCGTTGCCAAGAGGGGCGATCAGCCGGAAGTCCAGGCCCGCGGGAGCGGTCGGCAGCGGCGCGGGCGGCGGCGCCGCGGGCGCCGGCGGTGC
>JAEEXV010000061.1 GCA_016287975.1 Lentisphaeria bacterium
CCCAGCCAGGCGCGGCCGCCGCCCAGTTGACGCCCGCCGCCAAGGACGCCGTCGCCGCGCTGGAGACGCTGGGCTTCAAGCGCGACGACGCCCAGAGCGCCATCCAGGCCCTCCTCGCCGAGAAGCCCGATCTCTCCAGCGAATCCCTGATCCGCCAGGCCCTCGCCCGCATGAGCGGCCACGCGGTGTAACCTTGTCCCTTTGGTCCCTTTGGTCCCTTCTGTCCCTTTGGTCCCTTCTGTCCCTTTGGTCCCTTCTGTCCCTTGAATGCCTACAGAACGCTACATCACATCTGAAATGAACGCCCGCGAGGAGGAGGTGGACAGCACCCTGCGTCCGCAGCAGTTCGCGGATTTTCCGGGGCAGGGCAACGTCAAGGAGCGGCTGCAGATCATGGTGGCGGGGGCGGCGGCGCGCAACGAGCCCCTGAACCACATTCTGCTGTCTGGGCCGCCTGGGCTGGGGAAGACGACGCTGGCGAACATCATCGCGAACGCGTGCGGGCGGAAGTTGAAGGCGACGAGCGGTCCCGTGATCGAGAAGCCGGGGGACCTGGCGGGTCTGCTGTCGAGCCTGGAGGAGGGTGACATCCTCTTCATCGACGAAATCCATCGGCTGCCGCGTCAGGTCGAGGAATATCTCTATTCCGCGATGGAGGATTTCGTGATCGACATCATGGTCGATTCGGGGGTCGCCGCGCGCTCGGTGCGGGTGAACCTCTCGAAGTTCTGCCTGATCGGCGCGACGACGCGCCAGGGCAAGCTCTCGGCGCCGCTCAGGGACCGCTTCACGATGAAGTGCCGCATGGCCTACTACACGCCGCAGGAACTGCAGACGATCCTCACCCGCAGCGCGCAGGTGCTTCAGATTTCGGCCGAGCCAGAGGGTCTCCTGGAAATCGCGCGGCGCGCGCGCGGGACCCCGCGCATCGCGAACAACCTGCTGCGCTGGGTGCGCGACTATGCGACCGTGCGCCACTCCTCCGCGATCACCGCGCCGATCGCCGCCGACGCCCTGAAGATGCAGGGCATCGACGACGACGGTCTCGACGAAATGGACAACCGCATCCTGGAGACCCTGATCGTCAAGTTCAAGGAGCGCCCCGTGGGCCTGAAGTCGCTGGCGGTCGCGGTCGGCGAGGAGGAGGAGACCATCGAGGACGTCTACGAACCCTATCTCATCCAGGAGGGATACATCCTGCGGACGCCAGGAGGGCGCATCGTCACCGAACGCGCCCTGCGGCGCTTCGGACGCGCCCCCCGCGACTCCAACGAACGCCAGCCGACCCTGGGGTTCTGAGCGAGCCCGTGGGCCGAACCCTGGTCGCCCCGAAAATGGTTGCCACGGCGAGGTTGCAGATACTCCTGGCTTTACTGGGACAACTGGGACGTCTGGGACAACTGGGACGTCTGGGACGTCTGGGACAACTGGGACATCTGGGACGTCTGGGACAACTGGGACGTCTGGGACATCTGGGACAACTGGGACGTCTGGGACAAAGTTAGGAGTATTAGCGGGGCCGCCGTGGCAACAACTTCGGGGCATGAACATGGCGGCGATTGGGAAAACCGCGCCTGCGGAAAATATCGGGGCGTTCCAGATTCCATGGCAAGTTCCGTCCCATTCATGGTAAATTAGCATCATAAAAAGAAAAATTGATCCGGAATTCGGAAAAGGCCTTGAATGTTACACATATCTATTTTTGTATAAATAAATTATTCCAGAAACTTCCATTTTCCATTTGATCATTTGAAAAGAGTGGAAACGGCATTATTTTAATGGAAAACTCAACCAACTGGCTTACCAGTTTTTACTGTGATGCGATGGAATCCCCGACGATCCAAGAAAAGATTCGGGACTTTGTGCTGCTGCACCGCGACAAGGCGCTTCTGAGCGAGCGTGAACTTGCGGAGCGGCTCCAGGTCTCGCGCAGCCAGGTGCGGGACATCCTCCTCGTGCTGGAGGGGGTGGGGGTGCTGCGCCGTCGTCCGAAGCGTGGTTATTTCTATGTGGACTACAGTGGCGCGGACGTGGCGTTCCTTCGCTACCTGCGCTATCTGGTGGAGCACGAGGCGGCCATGTTGGTGCAGGGGCATGTGGAGGCGGAATCGCGGGCGGAACTGGAGCGCATCCTGGCGGAGTTGCGCGAGGCGGGGCAGGCCCGCGATGTCGACCGCTATGTGACACTGGACGCGAAGTTCCATGCCGCGCTGGTCGCCCTGGCCAGGGATCCTCTGCTGACGCATCTCTTCTCCTTTGTCGTGATGGTCGCCTTTCCCAACGACCGCGAGATGCACGAGCGATTCGCGCAGCACCACGAATACTACATGATGACGCAGGACGCCCACCAGACGCTCTATCGGCTCTTCTGCGACGGCACTCAGGAGGAACTCCATATCGCACTCAACGCCCATATCGGCCCCACGCTGTCGCGGCTATGGATGGAACGGCGCTTCTGGCGCGTCCCGCTGGACGGGAAGCGGCCGACGCGGGGCAGAGGGCGTCCCCCCGTCTGGACGCGCCAGCAGTTGGAGGAGACGCATCTGCGCTGCGCGGGCTGGGATCTGTCGACGCCGCAGATGGAGGCGCTCGTCGTGCAGCTGCAGGGCGTCCATGGATTGAGCGGCGAGGAGGTGAGTTCGCTCTTCAGCGTCTCCCCCAGCACCATCGACCGCATTGTCCACAAATTCCGCTTCCCGCAGGAGGGCGGCAAACCTGTCGACGCGCCTGGGGGCCGCGGGCGCGGGCGGGTTCTCATTTCAGAGGCGGAGGCCTCCGCCGTGCTGCTGCCCGTGGCGTCGGATGAGCAGGGCGCGGCCTTTTCGGAATTGCTGCGGGCGCTGGAGGCGCGCCTGTCCCGTCCCGTCCGCCCCAACTACCTCTACAAACTCCTGGAGCGGCTGGGCTGGCGGCGGGTGGCCTCCGAGACGCGCCAGGGGCGGTGGCTGCCGCCCGCCAGGGGCTGAACGACTCTTTCCGTTGATTCCGTGATAGTAATAGTTCAAAAAGGAGAAGACATGAAACTGCAATCGACCACGTGCGCCGCAGGCATGCGCAACCAGTTCACCTTGATCGAACTGCTTGTCGTCATCGCGATCATCGCCATCCTCGCCTCGATGCTTCTGCCTGCGCTCTCGAAGGCCCGTGAAAAAGCGATCGCCACCAGTTGCATCAGCAACCTCAAGGGCGTCGGCCTCTGGTATACGATGTATGCCAACGACAACGCCGACTACATCACCTATAATTCCACGGACGAGGTCGGCGGCGGGCCGTGGCCTGCCGTGCTTGCCGTCAACGGCTATATTCCGCTCCTGGAGCCGTGCGCCTTGACGACGATGAGCGGCCCGCAGAAGGCGCGGCTGGGCGGGCACGCCTTCCACTGTCCGTTCAGCCGCATCACGCCTGCGAACCCCTCCTACGCCGACAACTCTGGCAAGTTCAGCTACGGCAGCTATCCCCGTGGCGGCACGAACGGCTACAAGGTCACCAAACTGGGCAAGGTGCCGAGCAACATGGCCCTCTACTGGAAGGAAAAGCCCTCCACCTTCATCATCGGCATCGATTCCATCCGCCCGAGCAACGGCAGCCTGATGCCTGGCTGGCAATACAGCATGGGATATGGCGCGGACGGCAACTACCAGGCGGTGCATCTGCGCCACAACCGCCACGCCAACTGCCTGATGGTCGATGGTCACGCCGAGGCGCTGAGCAAGAACCAGTTGGTCGGGCGCGAGCCCAACTACGGCCCCTTCGACTACGGCGGCACCAAGATCCCGATGGATCTGCCCAGGGGCGTTGCCGTCGTCATCGACGGCATGGCGTACTGAGCCCGGCCCGTTTTCCTGTCCCCCATCCACGAACCACCGTCCCATGAAACATCTACTCCCATCGCTGCTGGCGCTTGCGGCCTCCCTGCTATCGGCCGCGCCGATTCTTGTGCAGGACTTCGAGGACACCTCGCTCTTCCGCTGCGGGCCAACCCAGCCGCGGCAGGTCGGCCTGTCGAAGGAACTCTATGGCAACTGGCTTGGCTTCAACGGCAAGGACTTCCAGATCGTCGAGGGGAGTTCGCCCCGAGGCGGCAGGCAGGTGCTGCAGATCTCCCGCGTCACGCCCGCCGTGAACCTCTCGGGATTCCGCACCGCGCAGCTCCATTCCGACCGCGACACCACCCTGCGCCTCACCTTCCGCGTCGGCGCCACGGGCAAGTGCATGTTCGGCTTCCAGTTGCGCAATTCATTCCAGAACAAGACCGTCGCGCAGGTGCAACTCCAAAACGACGGGGTCGCCATCTCCGTCGTCAACGGGCACGGCCATTTCTTTTTCCGTTCCGTCCCCGAGACCTGGTTGACGCTGGTGCTGACCGTCCATCCTGGCCGCGACAAGCTTGACGCGCATCTCCTGAAGGCGGATGGCACGCGCATCGCCTGCGTGGCGGCGCCGATGCAGAACAACCTCCCCTTCAACCAGATCGTCTTCTACAATGTCCCTGGCGCGACCGCGCCTGCGCTGATCGACCGAATCGAGATCGGGCAGGGCGACGCCGCCTCCGTGACTGGGCGCGAGAATGTCGCGCTTGCCGTCTCCGACTCCAAGGCCGTGCTGACGGACGCGCAGGGAAAGCGCGAGATCCCGCGCGTCATCGACGGCGAACTCACCGCCGACAGCAGCCAGGTGGTGGATGGCCTCCCGGCCGCCATCCATCTGGAGTTCGCCGCCCCCCGCACTGTCCGCTCCCTGCGCATCCATTCTGGAATCGCCGCCTACAAGGCCTATCCCAGCGGCGACCTCTCGCTGACCGCGTGCCGCGTCGAAGGGCTCTCCACCGCCTCGGGTGGGTGGCGCGAACTCGTGCACGCCACGGACAGCGCCCCTGCCGCCGCCTCCGCCGACGAAGAGGACGCCGCGCGATTCTGGCAATTCGACTTCGCCCCCATCGAGGTGCGCGCGCTGCGCATCACCCTCCTCGACAGCAACGACACGAAGCGCCGCGTCGCGGGGGCAATTCAAAGAAAGCAGCTGCTCCTGCGCGAGATCGAGGCGTACGCCGACGAGTACGGCAACGCGGCGGCGGGGCTGGGCAGCGTCCTGCAGGCGGAGTTCCGCCTACAGGTCTATCGTGGGCAGCGGCAGGCGCAGTTGCACGCCATCCTCGCGGACGGGACGCCTCCGCTGGACGTCGAACTCAGTTTCCGCGAGCGCTGGACGAAGAAGGTGCCCACGGCGCCGTTTCGGACGCGGCTGAAGCCTGGGCGGAATGTCATCCCCATCGACATTGGCGGCTGGGAGAATGGCGAATACCGCACGCTCATCCGCGCCGCGGGCGCGGCGGCCTCCGCGAAAGGCGAGATGGCGCGGCTGCTGCGGATCGACCGCATCCCGCCCGCGGTCCCGCCCGCCGCATTCGGCGACCTCTCGGGAAAGTCGCTGTTTTTCCCCGACGGGTGGTATTTCGAACGGCATTCAGGGCTGGCTTTCGGCCCTGGCAAGCCCGAAGTGCACTGCCTGGATCTGCCGCGCAACGCGCCCGACGCCTTTGTCCGCCTCGGCTCCACGATGTATTTCACGGCGGACGGGAAGCTCGTGCTCTCCTACCACGAATACAGCTACACCTGGAAGCATCTCGGCACCTACTACGCCGCCTGCACCCCGGGGGAATGGAAGTGGACGCTGCTTCCCGGCAAGCCGTCGGGGATCGTCCTGCAGAACAACGCCGAAATCGGGCGGCACCAGTGCCAGGCGGCGGCGGTCTCCCTACCTGGGGCCAGCGTCGGCGCCGCAGGCCGCTTCCGCCTCTATGACCCGCAGAAGGACGGGGCGGTCAATCTGCGCGACGTCGTCGTCCAGTATGTGGGATACAAGCCGCTCGACTGGGGCGTCGTGAAGCCCAGGCCGCAGTCCACTTGGCTCATCTGGAAGAAGGGCGGCGAGAATGTCCTGCTGCAGGACCACAGTTTCCTGCAGGACGCCGTCAGCGGCGGCGAATTCGAGAACCCGACCGACACCAACGACAACCATGCGGGGCAGTGGCTCTCCCCCGATGGGAAGACCCTCTATTTCGCGCGCGGGCATCTTCTGCGGCGCTACGCGCCCTTCATCGACCGCTACGACAATCTCTGGATGGTCTCGCGCATCCTCACCATCTTCTCGACCCGGGACGGGCTCCACTGGGACCGCCACTACTTCTCGCTGCCCGACGAGACCGACCCGCCGAACCTGCAGCACTATGGCGCCTCCATCTACTGGATGCCTCGGGGCAACGGCCTGATGCTGGGGCTGATGATGCCATACGACGCCCATCGGCAATTGTACGACATCGAACTGGTCTGGAGCTGGAACGGCGAGGAGTGGAAGCGCTTCCCCGGCCACGGGCGGTGGATCGCCAACAGCACGACCCCTGACACGCCAGGCTTCGGCATCATCAACATGCACAACAACATCGTGGAGAAGGACGGCGTCATCTACCATGAGATCGGCTGGATCACCAATGTCCCCCACTTCGCGGGCGACAATCTCTACGTCGAGGGGAAAGGCGGCCGTCTCACAGGCGAGGATGTTCGGAAACTCAACGAACGCCGCGGCGTCAGCACCGACTGGCCCTTCTGGAAGCACTATGGCTCCTGGGAGAAGCTAGCCGAGGCATGGAATCGGCTGACCACCACCTGCGGCGTCGCGGTCTACCGCAAGGACGGATACTTCATGGTCTCCGCCGGAAACGCCCCAGGCGCCTTCACCACCAGGCCGCTTTCCGCCACTGGAAAGCTCGCCGCGAATCTGCGCGTGCTCCCTGGCGGCAAGGCGACCTTCGCCCTGCTCGCCCCGGATGGGCGGACAATCGCCGAGCGCACCCTGGCCTCCTGCGACGATGTCGCGCTGCCGCTCTTCGACCGTCTGCCGGCAGGGTCCTTCCGCATCCACGCCGAACTCCAGAACGCGCAGCTCTTCTCCCTCCGCTTTGAATAGCGCGGATTTCGCTGGGGGGGGGCGCCTTCGGCCCAGACCGCAACCCGCCTGCGGAGCAGGCACGGATGACGCAGGCTGGCGCGAACGGGGGGGCGGAACGGGAAAAAGCGTCCGAAAATCGCTGGCGCGACTTGACGAATCTGGAAAACGGATTATCTTAACGCACTGTCAAAAACGATGCCGACATAGCTCAGCGGTAGAGCAGCTGGCTGTTAACCAGCGGGTCGCAGGTTCGAGCCCTGCTGTCGGCGCCATTTTCAAAAGCCCGGAGCCGGTTTTTGGTTTCGGGCTTTTTTCGTCTTGCGATTTGCCGGAACTTGGGGAGGCGGCATGACGGGATGCCGCATTCCGGCGTGGAGACATGCGGAAATAATGCAGAATCGTAGATGCAATTCTGGTGCGCCGAAGACCGCGTTTCCTTAACGCTCCCGCCCTCCTCCCCTGAAGACGAGGCGAAGCAGCCTTTGCCAGAAGGATTTGTGTTTCTTCTTCTCCAACTTTTCCTGGCGAATGGCTTCGTTGACGGCAGTCATGTCGCCGCCGGCGCCGAGTGCCAGCGCGGCCTTTGCCCGCTCATATTGGGGGCGTCTTTTTTCCCAGTCCTGCGGCAGCGGCATCTCATCGTTACGATGCAACAGGCTTGAGGAGGCAAAGCGTTGATAGCACAGATTCCTTTCCTTTCCCGTCAACTTTTGCCCTTCGCAGATCGACTGGATGCTTTCCGGGAAAATCTGGAACAGTTGCTCGTTTCTGACCACCATGCCACGCCTGGTACGGACGATGACGGAACTGCTGCCCATTTCATGGGCGTGTTTACCAGTGTAGTTGTCCCCCGTCGAAACATCCGCGAACTGGTTCAACTTGTCCAGGCAGTAGAGGCATCGCAACGGGGTGAAGTAGGCCTTTGCATCGGTGCGGACATTCCGTGACAGCAGATGGGATGCGCCGTTTTTGTCTATGATGTGCACGTCGCCGGGCCAGCGCCGACACAGTTTTTTGTCTTTTCCCGCATGCTTGCTTCGGAAATGGAGAGCATCGACGCAATCCACGGGAAGCGATGCGCGGTCGGCAAGATAGTTCCAGATATTGTAGTTCATGGCCGAGGCACAGAAAAGACCGATGATCAGGTGTCGGCTGCGGTCGACTTGCCGTTGTCGCATGGTGCGCAGCAGGCTCTGCACGAAGCAGGGCACTCCGACGAAGATGATGCGGTCTTCAGGGTGGCTGAGCAGATGTGCGATGGCTTCGGTCTGCTGGACAGGCACGTACCTGGACTTGCAAGTGGTGAGCAGGTCGTCGCCTGACGTTTTGCGCGTGGTGCTCAAGGGACCGTTGCATTGATGTCCATCCACAAGAAAGGCGCAGTCGTAGATTCCCTGTCTTAGCAGGTGCCTGGTCAACGCCGTCACCACACCGCCGCTGGTGGCTTCCTGCAGTAGCCCGGGGTCTCGGGCAACGGCGGTAAAGGCGTCCAGGCAGTGTCCCACATACATGTTCGACGGCATGTCCATTCCGAGTTCACGGTAGAGGGAGGCATAGTCGCATCCTCGTCCAGGGCATACAGCGAGACACTGCCCGCAATGCAGACAATGATTTTCGTCGACGCGGGGCTGGTACATGCCGTCCGTCAGCGCATAGTCGATGCACTTTCCCGGGCAGACTGCCTTGCACACACCGCAACCGATGCAGAGCCCGTCTTTGGCGACCGCAGCGATGTTGTCTTGGTGCGTCATCGTGCTGCCCGCTTCAGTTGAATGTGGTCGTATACGCAATCGGTCAGTAGTCCGGATCGGCGGGTTCTGATTTTCGCGGCCGACTGCGCATGGTTCACCACGAGGGCATCCAGTGCCTGCAAGATCCTGCCATGGTCCAATGGGGTTCTGACATCGAAGAAGACCCCTCCCTGGTCCATGGTTTTTGCCAGTTCCCCATATTTGTCTGCCCAGCCGACAATCAGCGCCGGCACAGCCTCGCGATAGGCGTGTACGATGGAATGATATCGCGAGGCGACGATGAAGTCGAACTTTTGCACCAGGCGGCCAAACTCTATGCAGTCGAAGTCGTGGTCGAGGAACTGTACCATATCATCCCGTGGCGCCAGGTCGCGCTTGAGGTCGCGGCAAAGGTCGCGGTCTTCCGTGGCATGGGCCAGGAGGCAGACAGTCTTGCCGTAGCCACGCAGACGGCTGATGACTTGGCGATAGAGTTCCAGGATTTCCCCGGGTCTTCCATATTCGGTGTTGCGGCGGTTCGGGATGATTGCAACCGCGCCGTCATTCACCGTGATAGGCGACGGGGGCTTGGGGGAAACAAAGATATTCTCCGGGCGGATCTCCGGGGCCTGGAGTACCAGGTCTGGCGTCAGGAGGAGATTTTCCAGTCCGAAATGCTCTTTCAATAGCCGAAAACCCTGTTCCTCCCTGGCCATGATGATTTTCGGATAAGAGAGGGTCTTACGGATTCTAGTCATGAGACCCCAGGATTTGAAGCCGTGGAAATCGAAGGGGCCGAAGGACTGGGGCATGAGGTAGACGGGAATGCCGAAATGCCGGGCCAGTTCGATTTTCTGCAGATAGCCCTTGACGGAGGAGATGCCCCAGTTTGAGCCGAGGCGATATCCGCTGATGTCGAGCATGGCCGCCGCATTCTGGAAAAGTTCAGTATATTCATTTCGGAGGTTGAAACGCAGCATCATCCGCTGCATTTTGCGTGGGAAACGGAGGAAGAGGAGTTTGTATTTGCGCTTTTCAGCTTCTGGTAGACGCGCCTCATAGTGCGAGAAGAGTACGACCTGGCAATCGGGGAAACGCCGTGCCATTTGGTCGACGGTGATGAAGGTCATTGCCTGGGCGCCCTTGTTCAGGAAAGAGCCGCCAGTCACCAAGATATACTGTCTTGCCATGGTCGTTTCTCGCTGGAAGATTGCTATGTGTATGCAGTCCTGGATGCATGAAAGCGTGGATGGGGCATAATATGCCCATTTTCGTTTGGATTGCAAGTCGGGTTGCTGCACGGACTGGGCTCTGAAGGGCGGCCGTCGGTCACCAGGAGGGCCGGGGTGGCTCCCGTTGAAGACGGCTGTCGATGGCGTCGGTGATGATGCGAAGGTTGCGGCACGTTTCGCGGCCGGTCCAGCCGGCAAGGCCGGCGTACTTGCGGAGGGCATGGGCCCATTGCGGGGGGTGGATGAGGCGGAGGCGCAGCAAGTGGAACCCGAGTTGCTGGAGGTTTTTCCGGAAGGCGGCGGATCCGGCGGGGGCGGTGCGGTCGTTGTCGATGAAATACACGCGTCCCTGGTGGAGATCCAGGAAGAGGTTACCGGGATTGCAGTCTCCATGGGAGAAGCCGGCTGCATGGAGCCGGGCGAGGGCTTGGATGGCGAGCGCGAGGATGGAAGGAGTGTCGTCAGGATTGTCGCGGAGAAGCTGTCGCAAGGATGTTCCTGGGACAGCCCGAGTGATGATGAGGTCTGTAGGCCATCCGAAGCCGGGGAACGTGCGGTAACGTGCGGCGAGGAGGACTTCGGCACAATGAATGCCGGCGTCTTGCAGTCGCCGGGAAATGGGCAGGATCCGCAAAGCGCGCGAAGGGCGCAGTCGCCATTTGATGGCTGGCCAGAGCGCATGGGGGGTGTCGCCGACTCCGGTCAGGAGTTTGACGAAGACGGTGGCGGATGGGATGTTGCCTTTAAGGATGCGTCGCGCGGGATACTGAACCACCGGATATAGGGTTTCGAGCCACTGATTAAGGCCGTTGGCGGGGATGGGCATATCTGCGGTGTGGAGTCCATGCCAGCCTTCGTCGCGGAATGGCAGAAGAGGGGCGGACATGCCTTCTACCACCAGCGGAGCGTTTGGGGGAATCGGGAGAGGAGGCGGAGCAGGAGGCGGTGCTTCCATTTCCCATATTGCCGGAGAACTGGTTGCAAGTGGTTTCGGAAGAAGGTGGAGGCAAAGAGGGCCCGAAGGCGTTCGTTGCGTTCAGGGCCGTCTGCGGAGAATTTGCGGATGGCCCAGAGGTATTCGGCGGCCTTGGGGGCGGCGAGGCGGCGCGGCTGGCGGGTGGAGAGGGCCAGGTCATCGAGGGCGGTTACCAGGATTTCCAGGCTTTCCAGACGTTTGTCGAGGGGGATCGCGTGTACGCAGGAGGCGGGGTTTTGGCGATAGCAATAGATTTCGAGATCGTAGTCGAGGGCGATTCGAGGGCGGTTTTGGAGGGCGAATGACAGGGTGAAGAGGGTGTCTTGGGCGTGGCGGAGGGCGGGTCTGAAGCGAATGCCAAGGGTGCGCAGCGCACGGGTTGGGAAGAGTTTCATCGTGCAGGTGCAGAGGGCTTCCTGGTGGGGCCAGAAGCCGGAGAGGCCGTCTTCGACCGCGAACTCATGACGTCCCTGAAGCCGGTGGAAATGGATGTCTCCGGGGGTGCCGGCGTCGTCGTATTTTCGTGCGTTGCCGCCGACGAGGTCGGCGTGGGTGCGGTTCTGGAGGGTCAGGAGCTGCTCGACGGCGTTGGGGGGGAGCCAGTCGTCGCCGTCGAGGAAGAGGATCCACGGCGCTTGGGCGGCGTCGATGCCTGCGTTGCGGGCGACGGAGACGCCTGCGTTCTCGGGCTGGAAGATGCCCTGCACGCGGGGGTCGAGCGACTGGAAACGGCGGATGACCTCGGCGGTGTCGTCGGGCGAGCAGTCATCGACGGCGACGATCTGGATCGCGGCGTGGCTTTGCGCGAGGGCGCTCTTCAAGGTCTGCGGCAGATACCGCCCGACCTTGTAGCAGGGGATGACGATGGTGACATCAGGGGCCATGGGAATTCACGGGGTTCAAGGGGCCAGGGGATTCAAGGGTTTCTGGGAAATTTGCATCCTTTTATCTCTTGGATCCCTTGTCGCTTATCTCTTCGTTTTTTGTTCGATTTGGTCGAGAGCGGCGGCGGCGCGTCGGGTGAAGTCGGCGGTGGCGGCGTATTGGGCGGCGGCGCGTCGGAGGTCGGGGAGGCGCGGGAGGGTGTCGGCGAGGGCGCGGCCGAGGGCGTCCTGGTCGAAAGGTTCGGGGAGGACGGGGGAGCCTGCGGCGCTGACGTAGGGGGAGAAGCCGCAGGCGGCGGTGCAGAGGACGGGGAGGGCGTTGGCGATGGCCTCGACGAGGACGGTGCCCGTGCCTTCCTCGCGGGCGGGGTGGATCATGAGGTCGGCGGCGAGGAGCAGTTCGCCGACGTGTTCGCGCGGGGGGAGGGCGGTCGCCTGGCCTGGCGGGAGGCCGAGGCGGCGCGCGGCGGAGTTGAACTCGGCGGGCGGGTTGTTGCCGATGAAGAAGAAGCGCACACGGTTGCGCAGGGGCGGCGGCAGGGCCGCGATGGCGGCGAGGGCGCGGTCGGCGCCCTTGCGGCGGAAACTGGTGCCGACGAGAAGCAGCATGAGTTCTCCGTCGGCGAGGCCCAGCGCGGCGCGGGTTTGGCCGCGGATGGCGGCGGCCTCGTCGGGGGAGGGCGGCAGGCAGACGGGGTCGAGGCCAGGCGGCAGGAGCGTCAGGCGGTCGGGAGAAATCCCATATTCCTCGGTGAACTCCGTCCGCTGCGCCTCGGCGATGAGGAAGACGTGCGTGCGCGAATCGGGGCCGAAGACGGCGGCCTCCTGGCGCAGGATCGCGCGGTAGCGCGGCGAGAGCGCGAGCATCAGCCTCGAATGGCGGAGCGAGAGATAGCGCTTCAGGCAGGAATCGGCGGCGAAGTAGAAGTCGGCGCCAGGAAGGCGGTTCAGGGCGAAGGTCGCGTCATAGTTTCCGATTTCGCGCAGGCGCTGGAAGTGGCGTGCGAAGGCGTCCATGCGGCCGGTGTTGGTGAGGGCGTGGATGCGCGGCATGGGTAGGACGCGGAGGCCGTCGGGGGGCGGGCTCCCCTGCCACGAGGTGGTCAGGAGGTTGACCTGGTGCCCGCGCCGAAGCGCCTCGGCGGCGAAGCGCAGGGTGTCCTTCTGGAGGCCGCCCCAGGGGAAGTACTTGTATAGCGCGAAGAGGAGTTTCATCACGGCGCAATATAAACGCTTTCCCGCGCTTCGGGGCATTTCCCGAGGGGATTCTTCCGCCAGTACTTGAAATGGGTGTTATAATATGCACAAAGCCATGAAAGAAGGCTACACCCCGCAACGAATCCTCAAAACCAAGGAGAAAGGATGAAACGGACTTTTACGCTGATTGAACTGCTGGTGGTGATCGCGATCATCGCGATCCTGGCGAGCATGCTGCTGCCCGCACTGTCGAAGGCGAAGAACAAGGCGCGTACAATCAACTGCGTGAACAACCAGAAGACCATCGGGCTCTGGTTCAAACTCTACACGGGCGACAACGCCGACTACTATCCGCACTATGGCACGGGCAAATCGGACGGCAGCAACCACAATGCGTGGCTGCCGGACAGCCCGAACGAGACCAAGTGCGGCGACTACTGGCACGCAGTGCTGAACAGCCTGTATGGCTCGGGGCGCTACAGCCACGCCTACCAGATGAACAGGACCTGGGTCTGCCCGATGAACAAGTCGGACAGCATCGGCGGGATGTTCATCAGCTACGGCTACAACCACTCCAACATCGGCTCCTCGACGCGCACGGACGAGCCGAAAGTGGGAGGGGTGCTGAAACGCAAGGGCCCGATGGCGTGGCAGCCCGCGAACGAGGTGGATCTGCAGCATCCGTCGACGACGATCCTGTGCATGGACACGATCCGCGGCAACTACTATCCCGACCTGGTGCACGGGCGCTCGCACTGCCTGGTCATCGACAACAACAACTGTGCGAACCCGACCAACAACGGCAGCGCGACCGACTACTTCCCAGGGCCGCGCCATGACGGCTGCATCAACACCCTCTTCTGCGACGGGCACGCCGAGACGGTGAAGATCCCGTCGCCGCTCGAGTGGCACAAGTCGCCCTACGAGCCAGGCATCTTCGGCACCACTGGCGGCGCCGGCAACAAGTGGAACCGCCTCAAGAAATAGGAAGAACTGGAAGATTCTCGTGGAAAAGTCAAAGCCAATCCGATTCGGCAAACCTTGCATGACCAACCTTCCGTCGAAGTTGGGGCATTTGATTTTCGATGCGATTCGCAATTCTCCTCCCTTTGACTATTCCGCCCTTGACCAGGAATGCGCACGTGTCGAGAAGGCACTTGCTGGGTTGGGGCGGAAAAAGGTGAGACGTCATGCCGTTGCCGCAAAGTGACTTGTTGGTTTGTTCCCATTTGGGGGAATCTCCGGAGGATGAAACCGCAATCCGTGAGTTTGCGGTTTCTCATCCGGAAACTGGGCAAGGACTGGAAAACTACTTGAAGCAATATGCTTGGCAGGATGAGGTTTCGCACTTGATGCGAACCTATCTTGTTCGGCACCGAATCACCAATGAATGTGTCGGGTAATTTCTCCTTAAAAGCGGGATTGATTTCCATCCATGAGCAGCGGATGGCAGAAGAGGCCGTTGCTTTTGATACACTGCCAGGGGTGGAACTGGCTAACTTTGCCATAAACCAACGTTTCCAGGAGCAACTTGGCCAAACTGGGCTGGGCGGGGTCATTTTCCGAAAACTGATCGCGCCCTTTGTCTTGCAATTGGGTGAACGGCTTGGAATTTTCATGCTATATCTGTTTGCTCTACCATACGATAGATTGATTAAAACATATGCTCGGTATGGTTTTCAGCGATTGCCCCCGCAGGCTGAAACAGAACTGCATAAACGGCTGAAGCCGACCTATGACGCATCTTGCATTTTCATGTTCCAGACGCTTGAACAACTGCAGGTCGGCCTGCCTTCGGCCAGCAAGTCGGGGAAATTTACGGCAGACGCAAGGAACAATCAGGATTGAAAGCAGGGAGACATGATGTCATGACTGGCGCCAGGCGTTTCTGGGGGATGGTGTGTGGATGCCTGGCGCTGGCGATGCCCGCATGGGGTGCATCTGGAGCCTTCTCGGTCGAGGAGAAGGGAGGCGACTTCCAGGTGCTCCATCGCGGCAAGGTATTGATGGAATCGGTCGTGGCCAGCAGCCTGCCAGACGGCGGGCTGGGGCTGGAGCCAAAGGCGTCGAAGGCGGTGCTGCCCGACGGCACGCGCGTCTGGAACCGCTGGAGCGAACACCGCGACACGCGCATCCGCCTGGAGGTCGCGCTGAAAGGCGACGGCTCGTCGGTCGAGATCACGATGGTCGGCGAGTGCGAGGCCTACGCAAAATACCGTTCGCGCGGGCTGGAACTGCGGATGCCAGGTGAGGCGGTCGCGGGCTGTTCGTACGAAGGGCTGATCCAGACGGGGCGGGAGTGGCAGACCGACCAGGGGACGATGGCGTCGGGGAAGGCGCGCCGCGGGCGCATCGGCAGGGGCCAGTGGCGCTACCTGGGCTTCAGGGGCGGGGACGCGGCGGCCTCTGGGGTCGTTTTCGACTTCAACCCCATCGGCCCGGGCGAGGACGGGCTGTCGTATGTGACGGGGGTGTTCCGAGGGATTTTCCTGGTCGCGTGGGAGAAGGACGGGCGGGTGCGCGTCGCGGGCGGCGGAACGCAGAAGGAGCGCGGCGGCATGGTCGGCGCGAAACTGGTGCTGCGCGAGGGCGAGTTCGCGACCGACTATCCCGCGCACCACGCCCTCAGGACCTACCACTACCCCGAACGGCTGCCGTTGACGCGGCTCTACTCCTTCGGCGCGAAGAAGCACGGCAAGATGTACCAGTCGGCGGACACGGCCGCGTATGACGCGAAGAAGGGCTTTGGCTGGCTGGGGAAGCCGCGCCTCAAGGCGTCCCAGGCGGCGCCCGAGGGCGCGCTCTATGCGGCAGTCTCTGGGAAGGACGCGACCTTCCGCATGGACGGACTCTATCCAGGGCTGCACATCGTCCAGGTGAGCTGCGGCAACTTCGGCGGCGCGCCGAACCGCTTCTCGGTCGCGGTGAACGGGCGCGAGATCGCGGCGCCGCAGAACGTCGCCAGGTGCGAACTGCTGAATCTCGCGGTGCCTGTGTGGACGCTGGACGGGACGATCGACGTGCGCTTCGGCGGGGAGTTCCTGGTCTCGGCGATCGGGGACGCCTTCCTGATGGCGCAGGCGGAGGACTTCACCTACCAACGCGGCTACTGGGTGAGCGACGGCTACGAGCCCTCGGACCTCTACCAGAATGCGGACGCGAAGCCGCAGGCGGTGTTCGCGGTGTCGTCCGAGCGCATTCCGATGCCAGTCCCAGGGGAGGCGGCGGCGGGGCCGCTGAAGGCGATGACGCGCGAGAAGGCGCCGATGGATCCCGCGTCGCCAGGGCTGGCGTGGGCGAAGCAGGCGGTGGTGCGCCATCTGGGCTACAACACCTCGACGATGAACGAATACCGCGATCCCGCGGTGCTGTCGCGCGCGCTGGACGAATTGCAGAAGCAAGGGGCGACGGCGGTGTGGGTGTCTGGGATGCATTCGCGGCACACCTATCCACGGAGCCTGGAGCGCGGCAAGGCGATGCTGGAGCAGATTGCGCAGGCGGCGCATGCGCGCGGGATGAAGGTGATCGACCACCATGACGCGACGCTGTGCTGGCAGTCGAACGCGGGCTTCCGCACCATCGCGGAGCGCCTGGGCGAATCGGTTCGGGCGCTGCCGGACATGGTGCCGAGCGCGTCGCTGTGCATCATGAACCCCGTCTTCACGAGAACCTACCGCGACTACCTGCTCGACCTGCTGCGGCGCGGCGTGGACGGGCTGCAGTGCGACGAGGTCTACTTCTTCCAGTATTTCTGCGGCTGCGCGCACTGCCGCGCGAAGTTCCACGAGGCGACGGGCTGGTGGCTGCCGCTGAACGAGCTGGATCCGAGCCTGATGAACCGCAAGGCGCCGCTGTGGAAGGCCTATCTGGAGTGGCGCAAGAAGGCGCTGGTGGACTGGTTCGTGGAGTTCCGCAAGGAGGCGAACGCGGTCAATCCCGACTTCGTGCAGTCGACCTACACGACGCACTACGGCTTCGCGGACACCTATGCGTCGCTCTGCAAGGGGAACGACCTGATCGAGGGCACGCGCGCCTTCAACTACTTCGGCACCGAGGTCATGCCGCGCAACCCGCTGGCGTGCGCGCGCCCGCTGGTGCCCTACCGCAAGATGTACAACCTGCTGCGCGAGGCGAGCGGCATCCCGCTGTGGGCGGTGATGTACGGCGCCAACCACGAGACGCGCTACTTCGGCTGGGCCGCCTGCAACCTCGCCGCGCAGTGCGGCTTCGTCGACGACGGCGCGGACGCCAAGGAGGTGGACTTCCTGACCTTCGGCGGCGGGGCGGAGAACATGGTCATGGCCGAGGCGCGGCCGACGGCGAAGGTGGCGCTGCTCTTCTCGCAGCACAGCCGCGACTGGAACTTCGCGATGTCGATGCACGGCGAGATCCTCGGGCAGGCGCAGACGCTGGAGGAACTCCACATCCCGTACCGCTTCTTCGCGGAACTCTCGCTGACGGCGGAGAAACTCAAGGACATCCAGGTGCTCTCGATCGGCGCGGCGGGGTGTCTCGCCGACGCCGACATCCAGGCGATCCTCCGCTTCGCCGAAAAGGGCGGCACGGTGCTGATGACTGGCGTCGCGGGGCTCGCGGACGAAATGGGGAATCAACGCAAGACCTGGCCCTTCGCCCGCTATTTCCAGTTCACGCCGCGGCAGGTCAAGAACGCGAAACTGGCGAGGCTGGGGACGCGCGCGGACGGCGCGGACGCCTTCGCGCCCGCCGCGGGCCGCGCGTGGTTCCGCCCGACTGGCAAGGGCGCGAATCCGTCGCGGTCGCCGCTCTACGGCTTCGACGAGACGGGCAAGGCATGGCCGCTGGTCTTCGAGGCGAAGTGCGGCAAGGGCCGCCTCGTCTACCAGGCGGCGCCCATCGCACTCTCGCTTTTCGCGGACGAGGTGGCGATGCGCAAGCCGTGGGACTTCGAACTGGACGAGCCGCTGGCGCGAATGTACCGCCGATACCTCCTGGAGGCGCTGGACGGCGCCTCGCCGTGGCGCGTCGAGGCGCCGACGCAGGTCTTCGCGGAACTCTACCGCCATGACGGCGCGCTGGTCGCGCACTTCCTCAACGCCACTGGCGCGACCTTGAAGAAGGGCGAGATCGTCCAGCCAGAGCCGCCGCACGGGGTCGCGTGGCCCGCCCTCGCCGAGGACATCCGGTTCACGCTGGAGGCGCCGCAGGCGCGCGAGGTCTACGCGGTCTCGCCCGACTTCGCGGGCCGCAAGCCGCTCCCCTTCACGCGCGACGGCGCGAAGATCACCGTGACCCTGCCCCGAAAACTGCTCAAGGCATATACGCTGGTCTGGATGAAGTAGGGATCGGCTTCACGGGGGCGGCTGGAGCGCGAGGGGCGGCGTCCTGGAAAAGGGTTCGCGCGAGGTGGCGATATGGCGCAGCCACTCCTCGATGCCCGTTCGGAAGGCCTCCATGGGCTGCTCCAGCACGGCGACGCCGTTCTGCCGCGAGAGGTCGGGGATGCCGTGGTCCATGGTCAGGAGGAAATAGTCCTTGCCGAGGACGCGCCCCTCCTTGGTGGCGCGGAGAATGAGCGGCACGGCCAGTTCGTGGTCCAGGTCCAGGATGCCGACGGGGGCGGTGGCGGGCGTGAAGAGACGGCGGGCGAGGCGGTCGAAGGTGGCCTGGGGCGCGTCGTCCGCATAGCGGAAGTTGTTTTCTGGGAGCAGGCGGAGGTCGTTGGCGAAGCAGGCCTCGTAGAAGGCGATGATGCGTTCGGCCTGGTAGGGGCGTCCGCTGCCAGGGGAGTGGCAGATGAGCGCCAGGTTGCCGCCCGCCGCCGCCTTCAGCCAGCGGACGCCCTCCTCCATGCCTGGGCGGATGTCGGTGGCGATGTGGTCGTATCCGTCATAGCGGCGGTTGATGAGCAGTTGCGGCAGCCCCTTGTCCCGCAGGTATTCCATGTAGATGCGCTGGGATTCACGGGGGAGCATCCAGAGGATGGCCTGGCCAGGGTGGAAGCGCGTCTCCAGGCTGCGCGGGAGGTCGCGCGTGTAGAGCAGGCGCAGCGGAAGGCCGCCAGTGTTCACCTGCGCAAGCATCTCCGCAAACGGGTAGAAGGGCGAGTTCTCCAGATAGTCGCCGATGACCACGATCTCGGTGATGCCGCCAGGCGACGGGGCCGACTGGCGCACGAAGGTGCCGCGACCCTTCTGCGCGTAGAGGACGCCCGTGCGCTCCAGCCGCCGCAGCGCGCGCAGCACGGTCACGCGCGAACAGTCGAACTGCCGCATCAACTGCTGCTGCGAGGGCAGCCGCGTCTGCGGCGGACACGCACCCGAACCAATGCGCTCCAGCAGATATTGCTCAATGGCCGCCGTCTTGGTGAACATGGCCATATTATAATACAATCAAACAGGTTTGCCAGCGGCGGCAAGGGGGGAATATGGGGAGATCACGAACGGAGGATGCATCATACATTCATACAGATTTTTGCAGGGCGCGGGGGAATCGGGGGGAAACTGACGCTATAGTACGGAAGAGACCCCAGACTTCAGACCCATCGGGGACCCCAGACTTCAGACCCCAGACCCATCGGGGACCCCAGACTTCAGACCCCAGACCCATCG
>JAEEXV010000062.1 GCA_016287975.1 Lentisphaeria bacterium
ATTTGTCCTTGTTCATTGCAGCCTCCGTCCTGGCTGCAAAGATACTCGTTCAAATCGGTACGCACGAAAATCACTACGTAATCCTTTGATTTTTAGTTAGATTCAACCTCCTGTCTTTGTTTTTTGTGGGACACTAGTGAAATATAACAATGATTTGCCAATGCGCCAGACCACTTCGGAACACTCTACCTCTCAACTGGGAACAGAATGGAATGAACGCATGTATGACTTCGCAAAGCCATTGCCGGTTGTTCTTTTCTACTGGGCGCCCTTCTTGAGGTTGCAGTCGCGGCAGAGCATCTGGCAGTTGTCGGGGACAGTCTTGCCGCCCTTGCTCCAAGGTGTGATGTGGTCGGCATGCATTTCCGCGAAGTCGAAGGTTTTGCCGCAATAGATGCAGCGGTGCTGCTGACGCTCGTAGGCGGCGTGTCTGTCGCGCTCGTCGAAGGCGCGGATGGAGAGTTTCTTTTCCTCGCCAGTCAGCAGATATTCATAGATGCCGGACTTGCGGGTTACATCCTCGTCCCCCATCAGGCGTTGCACTTCTGCCTCCAGGGCCTTCGGATCCAGGTCGGTGCGCTTGCCGTGCCCGTTGTAGAGCAGCCCCCACTCCAGCCCTTTCATCTCCTTCCGCTTCTTCGGGAAGATGGCCTGCACCCAGTCGATGACCGAGCGGAAGTAGTTCCACAGTTGCACCGCGCTGGGGGCGTTCTGGTGTTCGGCCATGTAGCCCTCAATGGTCTTGCCCTCGGCGCTCGCCGCCCACCGGATGGCGGTCTGGAGATATTCCTGGCGGATGCTCTCGCCTTTCAGATAGTCCCCCGCCAACGTCTGCGCCGCGCAGCCCGTCTTGGAGAAGTAGCGCTTAGCGTCGGCCGTCCACGGCCCGGCATAGACGGCGTTGCGCAGTTCCTGGTCGGTGAGTTCCTCCCCCGCGATGTTGATGATGCGGAACCACTCCAACTTTTCTGAATCCGTCCCGTCGCAGACATAGACGAAGAGCGGATACTCCAGAATCCGGCGCTTCTGGTCGGCGGGGAGGTTGTAGAAATACTTTTCGTCCACGGAAAAACTCCCGTCGACATATTCGCACAGGGAGATGGTGCGCTGCTGCCCGTCCATCACCTCGAAGCCCTCGCCGCCATCCGCCTGCTTCACCTTGCACCAGTAGATGACATTCAGCGGCAGACCCTTCATCACCGTCCGGACGACCTCGTCACGCTGCCTGTCCTTGTACACGAACTCACGCTGGTAGCGCGGCCGGATGTCCAGCCGCCCGTCGTAGCCGACAACCCCTTCCTCCGCGTCGTTCACATACCCCGCGCACACCTCCCCCACCGTGACCTTCCGCTCCTCTATCTGCATTGAACTACTCCTCCTGCGCCCCCTCCGGATGACGGTTGCGGATGACTATGCGATCATACAGACGAATCAATTGCGTGCCGCCATCGTCCAGGTAAAACCGATTTCCGCCCTTGATATATGTTTTTCCAGGCGGAACACACTGCGCAATTGGCGTCGCCAAATCCAAACTATAACCCAAAATCTCAAACTGCTCCGGATTGAACTTGTCCATGAACGTGATGGGCACCCCCATAGCGCCGGCATAGTCGCAAGGAATTTCCGCTGTCTTCGCCACTTCTATACCTGGGTAGTTCACATACGTGGGATATGCCTCCGGCGAATAACGCCGCACCAGAATCAACTCCTCGTGGCGTTGTTTTATATCAAGGTTCGTAAACCAACGTATGCCCTTTACCCGGATGTATTTTCTTCCTGTAGTCTCATCTATTCCGCAACCAGATGCGTCCAGCGGATAATCGTCTGGGACAAAAAAAGCTCTGTCGCCAGAATGGATACTTGCGCCAATCCACATCTTGTTATTCATCAGAAGTGGAAAAATCTCCTTGCAAGAAATTTCATTGACATTTCCAATAATGATGAAGTGCTTCTGGTGTTGCACAAGAACTTCCAAATACTCGCGAAACAAACTGAACGGCGGGTTTGTGGCGACGATGTCGGCCTCGTCGAGGAGTGCGAGGCATTCGTCGGAACGGAAGTCGCCGTCGCCCTTCAGTTCGGTCAACTGGTTTTCCCCAGAGCGGAAGAGCGCGGCTACGTCGAGCATGTCGACGGCGCCGTCGCCGGTCTTGTCGTAGACGGTGGTGACGACCGCCTTGTAGGGGCGGCTTTTGGGAACGGCGGCCTCGCCCTCCCCGTCGTAGAGCAGGAACTGCCGCCCTGCGATGGGCGACCCGTTGTAGCAGGTCGCGACGACCTTCTTGAGGCCGAGCCGGTTAAAGTTCAAGACGAAATACTTGAAGAAGTTGCTCTCAAATGGGTCGTCGCAGTTGCACAGGACGGTCTTACCCGCAAAGTGTGCGCGGTAGTGGCGCATTTCTTTTTCAATGTCGGCGAGCTGCGTGTAGAACTCGTCCTTCTTAGCTTTCGCGGCGGCATTCAGACCGGTGTTCTTGTTGGCCATGTCGATGACTTCCTGATAGGTGGAGACAAGATGGGGGATAATATAGCCCGCGGCTTCCGCCCCGCCGAGGTCCTTGCCACACAACCGCGCCTGACATCGGCCACCGTCGCTTATCCACTGCTCCGCGAACACCTCCTCGTCCGAGGGGCGATACAGTGATCCCCAATCGGCTTGGTTCTGTAATAATATTGATGACACGCGATTCCTCACGAGGGGTGATTCCATCGTCATTTCGCCATTTCGCCATGCGGGCTCAGCCGTCGTTTCGCCATTTCGCCAGGCTGGTTCCATCGCCATTTCGTCAGGCCGTCATGCCAGATTGTCTGCTTCACGAGTGATCATTGCCGATCCGCCTGGAAAAAGCGCGCTTGACGAAGCGGACGTAGCCACGGCGTCCCGCCGTGGCAGGCGGGTGAGCCATACAGGGTTCGCAATCGGGCGGCGGTATCTTTCGCTGCGTCGCTCGTCGGGGCGACCACGGCGGGACGCCGTGGCTACCATTTTCGGGGCGTTGATTAGGCTATAGCCTACCTTCATGGGGAACAGCGCGTTGCCATATTGCCTCCGTTTTATTACCGAACGGGAATAATACGGCGCCATTCCATCCGTTTTCAAGTTTCTCGTTCCCGTTCGGGAATGGAAAAGACGGCCGTCGCCAAGCCACGGCAAAAAACAGCGCCGCTTGACTTTTCGGATCCATGTGAAAGCATACCCCTGTTTTTCCCATGCGCCAGACCACTTTGGAGCCTCACAACAGGGCATAAAGTGGGAATGAAAGCGCCCCCTGCCTGACGCCGAAATAGCCACAGTTGTTCACTTTTCGCGGGAACGCTGGCGGTAGTGCCGCGGGGCGAGGCTGGTGTGCTTCCTGAACCAGGCGGAGAACTGGAACTCGTTGGCGAAGCCGAGCCAGTCGGCGATGATGCGGATCTGCTCGTCAGTGTTTGCGAGGTAGCGTGAGGCCGCGTCGAGGCGCAGGCGGGTGTGGTAGGCCTTGGGGGTGCACTTCCAGGCGGCGGTGAAGACGCGCATGACCTGTCGGTTCGATTCATCCAAATCATACGGACAACTGCGCAAGGCGATCTTCAATGCCGCGCTGGATCTTGCCATACACCTCGGCAGGATGGTGTCGGGACAGTTCCCCCATGACTTTGGCCAGCGTTGAAGTGATTCGCTTCCCTACTTTTGCAAGTTCCAGATCTATCACTTTTTCCGATATTCCCGCCTTCTGCCCCATACGGACGAACTTTCCGTGCGTTATCCAGCGGAAGTTGTATTCCTTTTCGATTCTCATTGCCAATTTTGCGGCAAGATTGGGATAGACGGTCGTTGAAAGCAGATCGTAGGCGGGAGCAAGTCCAGCCCTGCCATTGCGGTAGATGACCGAAAAGTTTTTTGCATGGGCATCCCCGTTTCCAATCAGAAAGCAAAAAATGATTTGGTCAAGAAACGCGATGGTGTCGGCGGCCGAAAGTTCCATCCGACGCATCAGGTCGAAACAAGTTGGAAGTCCAGGCCCCCCCTCAGACTCATATTTGAACTTTGGATCGACCCCAAGCAATTGGCAGAAGTCTTCTTGATGCAGGCGTCGCCAGAAGCCGTCGATCTTCTCTCGGTCATAGCGTTCCACCACATAATACGGAACGCCTTTTATCACCAGGATACCACATTCCGCCACGCGCAGTCCGCAGGCCTTGGCAAGTTTCATGCAGAAACATTCGTTGTGCACACTTTCTGGGAAGCGCTCAACGCCAGGCTTGATGATATGGGTGGAAGGCGTGCCGTTCAAAGGGAGGAGGATTCGGCCTTTCTCCACGCAGGCCACCAGTTTGTCCTGCGCCCCCGCGCCTGAAATGTGGAAATCCTTCGCCCCGATGTTGAGTGGACGCTCCGCAAGATGGGTCAGGACATCGGACGCCTCTTCTTCTGAAAGGAGGCGGTAACGCGGGCGGACGGGCTCCACTGGCGTCTTGTCAGGCACGAACATGGCAACCGCCCCCGCACAGTCCTCGCCTATTGCTTGAAGAAGGCCGAAGATGTTCTCAGGGGACAGCCCCAGAATCTCCGCGATTTTCACGCGAATGCCTTCGTCGGGAAGAAGATTGGAAAAGAATGGCATGATGGCTTCTTCGGGAAAAGCCTCCATGCGGACTGGCAAGGAAAATGAGAGCGGTTCACAATTGGGCAAAGCACAGTATTCCAGGTCATAGCGGAATGACAACCGTCCGTTGTCCAAGGACAGGATGCCGACCTTTCGTCCATGCAGAAAGACATTCAGCGCAGGCATCAGTCATTCTCCCAGCGGTTGAAAATATACAGCCCGAGGCCAAGGGCATTCAGCACATCCAGGAGTTTCTGAAGTTGAATCGTCCCTTTGCCGTTCTCCAAGTCCGAAATGAAGCGTGTCCCGACAGAGGCCAGCCCCGCCAAAACCACCTGCGAGACGTGCTGTTCTTTCCGAACCGCCCGTATCAGCGCACCGACTTCAACCGCCGTCTGTAACTTCACCTTTGCCATATTGCCTCCGTTTTATTACCGAACGGGAATAATATAGCACCATTCCATCCGTTTTCAAGTTTCTCGTTCCCGTTCGGGAATGGAAAAGACGGCCGTCGCCAAGCCACGGCAAAAAAACAGCGCCGCTTGACTTTTCGGATCCATGTGAAAGCATACCCCTGTTTTCCCATGCGCCAGACCACTTTGGAGCCTCACAACTGGGCATAAAGTGGGAATGAAAGCGCCCCCTGCCTGACGCCGAAATAGCCACAGTTGTTCACTTTTCGCGGGAACGCTGGCGGTAGTGCCGCGGGGCGAGGCTGGTGTGCTTCTTGAACCAGGCGGAGAACTGGAACTCGTTGGCGAAGCCGAGCCAGTCGGCGATGATGCGGATCTGCTCGTCGGTGTTTGCGAGGTAGCGTGAGGCCGCGTCGAGGCGCAGGCGGGTGTGGTAGGCCTTGGGGGTGCACTTCCAGGCGGCGGTGAAGACGCGCATGACCTGGGCGGGCGACTTGGCCGCGCCCTCCGCCAGGGCGGCCAGGGAATACGGACGGCGCCAGTGCGTGTCGAGGTAGTCGCGCAGTTCCTGGGCGAGCTGCATGGCGGGCGTGTCGGGCGGCGATTTGGCGCGGATCCCTGCGATGGCCGCGAAGATGCGGGTGAGCTGCGCGGCGAACTCGACGGGCGTCCCAGGTGGGCAGTCGCGCACCAGGGCGAGCCCCTGGCGGAACATCTCCTGGAGATTGGCGCCAGGCAGGTAGATCACGCCGTCGAGGTGATAGCAGGCGACCAGGGCGTCGACAAACTCCCCCTGGATATTGAACCAGATCTTCTCCCATGGATTCGCGCGGTCGGTCGAATACTGGTTGGGGATTTCGGCTGGCAGCAGATAGACGTCCCCCGCACGCGGACGCACGTGGTGCCCCGCGACATCCAGGCGGCCCTCGCCCGCCAGGATGCATTCGAGGACATAGTAGTGCGCCCCCTCGCGCCGATGGATGCGGTAGGCGGGATCGCGCAGGGTGATGCCCGCGGAGCACAGGGTGAAGGGCAACTGCTCCTGCACATGGGGCGGAAGGATCCACAGGTTCTCGCGGAACGGGGTGCCAGGCGGGCGTTGGATGATTTCGCGCTTCATGAGCAGATTTGATATGTATTTGTCAGATTAGACATTCTATTTTAGTGGATGTTGAGTATAATATATGACATGACAGCAAAATCGGCAACTCAATCCGAATGGGGCGCGTGGGGCTTCGGCGCGAACTTCCTGCCAAGCGACGCGGTCAACCAGCTGGAGATGTGGCAGGCGGAGACCTTTTCGCCGACCCGCATCGACCGCGAACTGGGCTGGGCGGAGGCGATCGGGATGACCTTGATGCGCGTCTACCTGCACGACCTGGCGTACGCCCAGGATCCCGCAGGCTTCCTGGGACGCGTGGAGCGCTATCTGGAAATCGCCGCGCGGCACGGCATCCGCACCGCCCTGGTCTTCTTCGACGACTGCTGGCTCCCGCGCCCGCGGACAGGCGCGCAGCCGCCGCCAAAGCCCTGCACCCACAATTCGGGATGGGTGCAGTCGCCAGGCGAGGAGACGCTCGCGCACCCCGAGGAATGGGGCCGCCTCAGGCGCTATGTGCAGGAGGTCCTGCGCCAGTTCGGGAAGGACGGGCGCGTCTTCCTGTGGGACCTCTACAACGAGCCCCAGCCCTTCCCGAGGGGCGGGACGGGCGGCAATCCGCTCCTGCCCCTGGTCTTCGAATGGGCGCGGGAAGCCGCGCCGACGCAGCCGCTCACGGTCGACGTCTGGACCTGGGCGCCAGAACAGTCCGCCATCAACCGCCTGGCCCTGGCGCAGTCGGACGTGGTGTCCTTCCACTGCTACGGCCGTCCCGAGGTGCTGCGGAACCAGGTGGAGGTCTTCCGATTCCTCGCGGAGGGACGCCCCGTGGTCTGCACCGAATACATGGCCCGCACCAACGGCTCCACCTTCGCGGAGTGCCTGCCGATCCTGCGGAAGGCGGGCGTCCCCGCCATCAACTGGGGCCTTGTCGCGGGCAAGTCCAACACCATCTACCCGTATGGCTGGACCCCCGAAAAGGGCCGCCCTCCCCAGTGGTTCCACGATGTCTTCCAACCCGACGGCACCCTCCTCTATCCAGAGGAACGGAAAGTCTTCCAAAACGCCACCCATCCCAGTCAACCCACCCCAAAAAAGGAGCAGTAATTCATGCGTAGACTCTTCACATTGATTGAATTGCTCGTCGTCATCGCGATCATCGCCATTCTCGCCTCCATGCTGCTGCCTGCGCTGTCGAAGGCGCGCGAAAAGGCGCGCAGCATCAGTTGCGTCAACAACCTGCATACCTGGGGCCTCGCCTCCATCCTCTACAGCAACGACAACGACGACTTCTTCCCGACCCGATTCACCTACAGTGGCATCGGCGTCAATTATTATTACCACAGCGGCATGGACATCGGGGCGAAAGGCACAAAATACTCCGAGCCGAACGCGCTCATCTACGGCGGCTACGTCACCACCATCGACCCGACAAAAACCATCAACGCCAAATCGGTGAGCGGCGTATTCAAGTGCCCGAGCGACAATTACCTCTACGGCACGACCTACAGCGGCGGGATGAACGGGACCCACACCTCCTACTACTACATCCGCGTGTCACCGGCCATCGCGGAAACGGATGGTTCGCATGCCGGCAGCATCGTCAAGCATAAATACCTGACCCGAAACGGGCGCGGCATTTCCCACGACAAGAGCAGCGGGGACCCCAATGCCATCGTGGTGCACGATGTCATCGCCTCCTTCAAGTGGTGGCTCAAGCACTCCAACGAAGGCGGCGCTTATCTGACCCATGGCGACAAGGTGAACGCCCTGCGCCTCTCCGGCAGCGTCGAAAGCATAACGGTGCCGACGGCATTGCAGATGCGCCACGGCTGGAACCAGCTGGGCTTCGCCATCCGCTTCGAGGGACTCGAATAATACAGGAGATGCCAGAGATGTTCAGTCGATTTGCCTGCACGCTGTTGCTGGCGGCGGCCTTGGCCGCCGCCAGCCCACTGCTCCACTATCCCCTGGAACGGGACGAAAACCCCGTCGCCAATCTGGGCACGGCGTCCTCCACGGGGCGGCCATACCTGATCCAGCCCTCGCACTACACCCCCGCCGTCGTCGGCAATGGCCTGCGCATCTACGGCATGGCCGACGGAATTGTCGTGGATGACCCCGCAAAATCCTTCCAGGGCCCTTGCACGGTATCCCTCTATTTCCGTCCAGAGCACCTGGTCGAACGCATGACCCTGTGCAGCTTCTACGTCGCGGACGAATGCCTGCTGGCCCTGAAAATCGTGGATCGCCAGCTGAAGATGCTTGACTGGAGCAATCCAAAGGCACGCCAGACCTACAGTTGCGGCCCCTTGCTGGACTTGGATTCCTGGCACCACGTCGCATGGAGCATGGACGGCCAACGCTGGCGCTGCTGGCTTGACGGCAAACTCGTCCAGGAAGCTGCCTCTTCCGCGCTCCCATCCCGCCCCCGCTCACGCGCTTTCCATATCGGCAATGACTGGCATCGGGCCGTAGCCCAGCGCGACCGCTTTGTCGGCACGCTGGACGAAGTGCAGGTCTGGGATGGCACCTTGCCCGATGCGGAAATCCAGGCGCAGGCCGCCCGCCTCGTACACGCCGCCCCGATGGCACGCCCCGCCCGAATGGTGGCGACGCAGAGACCTGTGAAGGCCAGCGTCGATTCTGCGACGCAGAGTTTTGTCTTCGATGGCCGTCACGAACCGATGACAATCTATGCGGGCGGCGGTTTCCTGCCCCTGGCAGGCTACTGCTTCGACACCATCCTGGAAATGGCGGGGCAGGGCATCACGGTCTTCCGCAGCGGCGTCTGTGGCGGCCGGGACTTCTGCGGCGGCAACTGGTGGCAGGGCATGGGGAAATACGACTTCAGCATCGTCGACCGCAACATCGAGTTCGTCTTCGAGCGCAACCCCGATGCCCGACTGATGATCTCCCTGGCTGCCTCGCCGCCCGCCTGGTGGGGACGGCAATTCCCGCAGGAATGCACGCAGGATGCCAACGGGAATGTCCGCCAGGACTACTTCGCCTCGCATTCGTTCAGTTCCGACCAATGGATCGCCGACCTGGAGGAAGCATGGGGGGCTCTCTTCGCCCACATGCGCCGACAACCCTACTACAGCCGCGTCATCGGTTTCCATGTGGTTTCCGGACGCTACGGCGAATGCATCCGCAACGGCTATAACAGCCAACTCTACGGGAAGGAATTGACCGACTACAGCCCAGCCGAACTCGCCGCCTGGCGCCGCTGGCTGCGCCGCCGCTACGGCAGCATCGACCGGATGCGGCGGGCCTACCCCGACGGCCGCGTCCCCACGAGTTTCGAAGAGGCACGCCTTCCCACGCCCGCCGAGCGCCTGCGGGCCGACAGTTCCTACTTCAGCAACCCCGTGGTGGACCGCGGCAACATCGACTACAACCAATTCGTCAACGACCAGCAGGCGGAAGTCGTGTGCCGCTACACCTCCCTGCTGCGCCGCCTTGTCGGCAAGGACAAGGTGATCGGCGTCTACTACGGTTACGTTTTCGAGGACGCCTTCGGGCACGGCCGCTGCTTCGCAAGCGAATCGGGCCACTTCGGCATTGGCCGCGTCCTACGCGAGGCCCCGATCGACTTCCTGGTCGGCCCCGTGGGTTATGCGCAGCGCACGCTGGGCAGCGTCGGCCCCTGCATGGGGGCGCCGGCCACCGTCGCCCTGCACCGCAAACTCTGGCTCGACGAGGCGGACATCCGCACCTCGCTCAATGGCGGTCGCGCGGAATACAGCGGCGCCGCGGATCTGGAGGAATCCAAGGCGGTGCTATGGCGCACTTTCGGCAATGCCCTCGTCAATCGGGCGGCCTTGTGGTGGATGCCCATCAGCGGCATCCGCTCCTTCAGCCACCCCGACATCTGGCGCGACTTCGGAATCATGTATCGCGAGATGGCCAGAACCGCCGCGGCACGGCCAGCACTGGATCGTTCCCGCGTCATCGCCATCATCATGGACACCGACAGCATCCACTTCCGGCGCTACAGCCTTCGCGACCAGGTGGCGGGCAACCTCCTGACCCTCTCCCGCGATGTCTTCGCCAAGTCTGGAGTGCATATCGACGCCTACATCTCGGACGATCTGGAACTCATCCCAGACGACTACCCCGTCTACATCTTCCTGAACACCTGGTATGCGGACGACACGAAGCGCGAAATCATCCGTCGGCGTTTCAAGCAGGGCGGCAAGTTGCTGGTCTGGACCTACGGCGCGGGTCTTTTCCGGAATGCCCAGCCATCGGCGCGCCTGAGAATGGGACCGCAAAACGCGACCGAGCTGACTGGCATGGAGATGGAATGGATTGTCAAGAGCGCGGAGATGGACTGCGCGCCAGTCGACGGCGCATCGGTACCGATGCCAGGCCTGCGGATTGACGGCAAATTCCAACCTGTGCTTGCGGTGACGGATTCGCAGGCGCAGCCACTGGCCGCTTTCCAGCGCAGCCCCCTGCTGGACGGCAAGACCGCTGTCGCGCTCAAGCGGATGCCTGGCTGGAACTCCCTCTACATCGGCGTGCCGCAGTTCACTCCTGAGCTGGTCCGCGCCATCGCCCGTTTTGGCGGCGCCCACGTCTGGTCCGAAGCAGGGGATGTGGTGGTGCGCCCAGGCAACGGGCATCTGCTCATCCACAGCGGCCACGAGGCCGTCGTGAAGATCACCTTGCCGGCCCCCGCGACGCAGGTCGTCGATGTCGCCACCGGCGAAGTGCTCGGACGCCAGTGCTCCACGCTGGAGCTCCCCATCGGCAAAAACCGCACCCGCCTCTTGCGGCTGTTTTAAACGAACTGGGCTATTTGCTGGATGCTCTGGGCATTACGGTGCTTCCAAGCTCGTGATCGCTCGGGGAAGACTACCGCAGCGGCGCGGTGACGAATGCGGCGGTCGCCGCGCCCGCGATGTTCAATGCGTGGGGGCGGCAGCTCATCGGCGGCATCGGCTGGGAACTGGTCGCACGGACGCCCCAGGAGGAGGAGCGCCCGTTGCCGAATTTCACGGCAATGGATGCGCTGGGAGGACAGTTCATAACGCAAATAAATATTTGCTACTTTATTTGGTTTTTCTAATTGTAATAAATAAAAATATGACTATATTATAGTAGCCATTTGAATTGTCTGATGGCCAGTCCCGTCGCAACCACAACACAAATCCATCAGGAAGATTCAACCATGACATCCCCGCAGACTATTCCGTCCGAAACGCAATCCAGCGCCTTGCTGCAGGATCTTCGCGGCATTATTGAAAAAGGCCGCGCCCTGGCCTACGCCGCCTCCAGTGCAGTCATGATCGATACCTACTGGAACATCGGCCGCCGTATCGTCGAAGAGGAACAAAAGGGCAACAAACGCGCAGAGTATGGCACGCAAGTCCTCAAATACCTATCCGATGAATTGACAAGAGATTTCGGCAGTAATTTTGATGAGCGCAACCTGCGTTATTTCCGTAGATTCTATCTCTTTTTCCCAGACAATCAGATTTGGAACGCGCGCGTTCCAAATCTTCGATGGACTCACTTCCGCGAACTATTACGAGTAGAAGACGAGAAGGCACGGATGTGGTACCTGGCCGAGGCTTCCCATGAAGGCTGGAGTTCACGCACCCTCGCTCGCAACATCAGCACGCATTACTACCAGCGTCTGCTTGCCTCCCAGCAGAAAGAGCCGGTCATAGAAGAGATGAAACGCCTGACCGCGCCCTTTCAGGCTGACAAACTCGAATTCATCAAAAATCCCGTCGTGGCGGAGTTCCTGGGCTTGGACAACAACCCTGCTTTTACGGAAAGCACGCTGGAAACAGCCATCCTCACTCATTTGCAGCAATTCCTCATGGAGCTGGGCAAAGGCTTCGCCTTCGTCGCCCGGCAGCAGCACATCGCCACCGACGCAGGCGACTTCTTCATTGATTTGGTCTTCTACAACTACCTTCTTAAATGCTTCGTGCTCATTGACCTCAAACCAGCGCAAATCACCCATCAGGATGTCGGGCAGATGGACATGTATGTGCGAATGTACGACGAACTCAAGCGCGGTGAGGACGACAACCCCACCATCGGCATTCTGCTCTGCGCCGAAAACAGTCAGGACATCGCGCGTTACTCCGTCCTTCATGACAGCGACCAACTCTTCGCTGCAAAGTACCTCACCTGCCTTCCCACCCAGGAGGAACTCCGTCGCGAAATCGAACATCAGAAAGTGCTCTTCCAGCTTCAGCACTCCGATCGAATCTGATAACACGCCACTCCCCCATGAGGTAAGAACCTTCGAATCCACAGCGGTCGCCGAGTAGAATAGGTGTGCTTCCAGCGTTTCCTCAATCGTAGTCGCATCTGCGGCTTTCGGGCCTTGAAATTATAAGGCGGGTCACCATGCATCGCGGAAAGGCAAATACCTCTTGAGGAATAGCGTATTTTGTGTGTGCAAGGCGAAGGCTGCCCAATAATCCCTGATGCTTGCCATATATTATCCACATCGCGCCGACACAAGCCGACCATGCCGAACATGCCGCGCAGGCGCGCGGCCCTCCCATTGCTCGGCTCGCCGACCATGCCGAATCGTTTTCTGTCCTCGCGTCAACACTGGAATCCCCATGCATCTTAGCGGCGACCATCTATCCCAGGTATCCTTTCCCGTCGGCGGCATTGGCGCGGGATGCATCGGCGTCGCGGGCAACGGCCGCCTCGCCGAATGGGAGATCTTCAACCAGGGCGGCAAGTTCTCGGGGAACGGCTTCACGCACTTCGCCGTCAAGGCGGAGGAGAACGGCGTCGTCCGCGACGTCCGCATCCTGCAGGGCGACCTCCGCGCCCATTGGGCGGGCGAACCGCGCGGCCCCGAGACGCCCGTCTATGGCTTCGGCTGGGGGCCCGACGTCGAGACGATGGCGGGCTTCCCCCATTTCCGCGAGTGCGGGCTGGACGCGGGATTTCCCGTCGCCGAATACCGTTTCCGCGACGGGCGCTTCCCCGCGGACGCCACGCTGACCGCCTGGAGCCCCTTCGTCCCAGGCGAATCCGACCTGGCCTCGCTGCCAGTCGCCTGCTTCGACATCACCCTCGCGAACAATACCGCCCGAACCCTCGACTACACCGTCGCCGCCACCCTCTCCCCACCCTGGCACAACCCTGGCGCCACCGTGCAGACGCTGCGTCGGGAGGGTCGCACCAGCCTCGTCTTCGCCAACAACCTGCCGACAGAGGATGTCGACCGAGGCGAAGTCGCCATCACCACCGACGCCCCCGCCGCCGTGCAGGAATCCTGGTACCGCGGCGGCTGGCACGACAACCTCGCCGTCTTCTGGCACGACCTCTCGCAGCCTGGCCCGCCGCCGCCCCGCACCTATCCAAACCACGAGTCCCTGCACCAGCCTGGCATGGTCGCCGCCGCCTTCACCCTGGCCCCTGGCGAATCCCGCACCGTCCCGTTCGTCGTCTCGTGGTTCATCCCCGCACGGAAAAACACCTGGGACCCACGCGCGGACGCGGACATGGCGGCGGCGGGACGGCAAAACCGCTGGAACAACTACTACGCGCGCCTCTGCGGCTCCGCCGCCGACGCCGCCGCGCGCATCCTCGCCGACCACGCGGCCATCCGACGGGAGGTCTTCCTCTTCCGCGACGCCCTCCACTCCTCCACCATCCCCCGCCCGTGCCTCGAAGGCGCCGCCGAAAACCTCGCCGTGCTCGTCTCCCCCGCCTGCCTCCGCCTGGAGGACGGCACCTTCTGGGGCTGGGAGGGCACAGGCCTCCGCGTCGGCTCCTGCGAGGGCACCTGCCAGCACGTCTGGAACTACGCCCAGGCGCTCGCCCTCCTCTTCCCCGACCTCGAGCGCTCCATCCGCGAGGCCTTCGCCAAACACGCCTTCGCCGAGGACGGCCGCTTCACCTTCCGCCTGCGCCTCCCCCTGGGCGCCCCGCCGCCGCCGCTGCACTCCTGCGTCGACGGCGCCTTCGGCGAAGTCCTCAAGACCTTCCGCGAATGGAAGATCTCGGGCGACACCGCCTGGCTCCGCCGCCTCTGGCCCGCCGTCAGGAAGATCTTCGCGCACGCCTGGGACCCCGCGAATCCCGACCAGTGGGATCCCGACCAGACGGGCGTCATCTCGGGACGCCAGCACCACACCCTCGACACCGAACTCTTCGGCCCCTCTGGATGGCTCAACTCCCACTATCTCGCCGCCCTCAAGGCCGCCGCCGAAATGGCCGACGCCTGCGGCGAACCTGGCTTCGCGCGACTCTGCCGAGACATCCAAGCGCGCGGCCGCAAGACCACCGACGAGACGCTCTTCAACGGCGAATACTACATCCAGAAAGTCGACCTCTCCCAGCAGGACCTCCTGCTCCGCCACGCAGGGCCGCTCGACTCGGACGGGGGCCCCGAGGCCGCGCGGCAGGCGGTCCTGAAGCATTACTGGAGCGAGGAGCACCGCCAGATCAAATACCAGATCGGCGAAGGCTGCAGCATCGACTCCCACCTGGGCCAGCTCTACGCGACCCTCTACGGCGTCGGGGAAGTCCTCGACCCCGCGCATCTCCGCAGCACCCTCGACGCCATCTACTGCCACAACTTCCGCTCCATGCGCGACATCGTGAACCCCTGGGCCGTCTACGCCGTCGACGACGAGAAAGGCGTCCTCACCTGCTCATGGCCCGACGAAGCCGCCCGCCCCGCGCTGCCCATCCGCTACCACTCCCAGATCATGACGGGCTTCGAATGGGCCTTCGCCGTCCACCTCGTCCTCGCGGGGATGCGCGAACAGGGCGAGGCCGTCGCCGCCGCCATCCGCAGCCGCTATGACGGCAGGAAGCGCAACCCCTGGAATGAAATCGAGTGCGGCAGCAACTATGCGCGGTCGATGGCGGCCTACGCCATGCTCCAGGCCTACAGCGGTTTCCGCTACGACCTCGTCCGAGGCGCCATCTCCTTCCACCCCGTCCTGCCGCCGCCCTTCCAGTGCTTCTGGTCGCTCGGCACCGCCTGGGGAACCTTCCAGCGCACGGCGGACGCCGACGCCGTCCGCATCCTGCACGGCGCCGTCACCCTGCATGCCATCGGGCTGGACGGCGACGGCCCCGTCACCCTGAACGGCGCCCCCGTCGGCGGCGCCTGCACCGACGGCGAATGGCGCGCCGCCACCCCGCTCGCCCTCCACGCCGGCGATCTCCTGGAACGGCGGCGCGACAACGCCCCCTGACGCCAGGCGCCTCTCCAATCCCCGCATCCACCAAGCACCAAACACCATGAAAATCCATACTGGCCTCCTTCCCTCCTGCGTCATTCCCCGCAACGCCGCCAACGTCTCCGAACTCGCCGTCACCGGCACCTGTCGCGCCACTGGCCCCGTCGACGCCGCCGTCTATGCTGCAAACGCGAAAAAGCCGCTGCTCCGCCTGCCCGCCTGCGGCATCGCCCGCAAAGGCCGCTTTACCGCGCAACTGGACGGCATTCCGTGCGGCGGGCCATACCGCGTCGAACTCGTCTGTGGCGGCGAGCAGCTCGCCGTCCCGGATGTGCTCGTCGGCGAAGTCTGGATCCTCGCCGGGCAGTCCAACATGCAGGGCGCGGGCCGCATCACCGCGGCCTCCCTCAACCCCGAACCGCGCATCCGCGCCTACTACATGGACGACAAATGGGCGGTCGCGCAGGAGCCAGTCGGGCGCGTCGAACTCTCGCACCATGCCGCGCACCTGAATCTGCTTAATCCGCCAATCCCCTCCCGCGCCCGCAGGAACCCCGATGGCCGCGGCGCGGAGCCCGGCCTCCCCTTCGCCATCGAACGCTATCGCCAGACCGGCGTCCCGCAGGGCCTGATCGCGTGCGCCCACGGCGGCACCTGCATCGGGCAGTGGGATCCGAGAACCAAAGATGAAGGCTATGGCTCCCTCTACGGCGCCATGATCGAGCGCGTCCGCCGCAACGGTGGCCGCGTCACCGGAATGCTCTGGTACCAGGGCTGCTCCGACGCCGTCACAGGCCGCTACGTCGCTTTCGAGGAGGCCACCGTCGCCTTCTTCCGCGCCGTGCGCCGCGACCTCCGCGCCCCCGCCCTCCCGATTGTCCAGGTGCAACTCGCCCGCCTCATCGCCACCGCCGACACCGACGGCCCTTGCTGGGACGTCATCCGCGACGCCCAGCGCCGCATGCCGCAACGCCTCCGCCATCTCCTGACCGTCCCCACCCTCGACCTCTCCCAAGAGGACACCATCCATCTCAACGAGGCGTCCCAGGCCATCCTCGGGCGGCGCCTCGCCCAGGCCATGCAGACCCTCCTCGGCGAACCCGGCGCCCTCCCGCCTCCTATCGAGTTCGACCACGCCGCCATCCACTACCGGCGCCGCCAGGGCGAATACGACGTCCACGTCCATTTCCGCAACGTCGTCGGCGCCCTCCAGGCCGCGGGGCGCGCCAGCGGATTCTCCTTCGGCCCCGACGGACACGACCTCGCCTACCGCACCGACCTCGAAGGCGACTGCGCGATTCTCCACTGCACCCAGGAGGTCCCCTCCGTCGCCTACGGCCATGGCCTCAACCCCTACTGCAACATCGCCGACGCCGCAGGGCGCCCCCTCCCCGCCTTCGCCTTCCAGCCCCTCGTCCTCCCCTTCGTGCGCGGCCCCTACGCCACGCACTTCCAGTTGAGCGCCCCCCTCTTCGGCGACCTCCCCGTCTCCCAGGCCACGCCGCAGATGGCGCAGGGCCTCGCCTACGCCCCCGCCGCCAACCAGTCCCCCTACGGACTCTTCCCCGACCGCCTCCAATACGCCGACCGCAACGGCATCCGCTTCTTCCGCACCGCCTATCTTGCCCCGCGCGCGCTCGACCTCGACCTCGCCCTCGGATACGACGGCAATGTCAAGGTCTTCGTCGACGGCAAGCCCGTCTACACCGACGAGCAGGGCCGCAACCCCATCATCCTCGCCAGCCATCTCGTCCGCCAGCACTGGGCGAAGGGCCGCCACGAAATCCTCGTCGCCGTCGCCATGAACCAGGCCCGCACCTGGGGCATCTCCCTCGCCCTCGAAACCGCCCCCGCCCGAAAGGACGACCTCCCGCAGGAAGTGGACTGATACTCCCATGCGCACCATCATTGCAGGTTCCAGAAAGTGTCCCCACTACCACCTGATCTGCCAGGCCGTCGAGGAGGCGGGGTGGGAAATCACCACTGTCATCAGCGGTTGCGCCAGGGGCGCCGACGCCTTTGGCGAACAGTATGCATTGGAACACGGAATCCCCGTCGAACGGCATCCAGCGGACTGGGCGCGCTTCGGCAGATCCGCAGGCCCGCGCCGCAACCACGAAATGGCCCAATGCGCCGAAGCCCTCATCGCTGTGCTTTGCCCAGGCAGCCGCGGCACGGAAAACATGATCCACGAGGCACAGGCCGCTGGACTGAAAATCTACGTGAAATGGTTTGAGCTGCCGCAGAATGACACCAACGGACAGCCCACCCCAGACACGCCTCACAAAGAGCAGTGAGACTCCAGACGCACGTTTTTTCTGGAGTTTGTGAAATGCAGGCCGTCAGGAAATGGTGATGGAGAGGACGCAGCCGCAGGCGATGGCGAATTTCAGCAGAGTATCGCAGGAAATGTTGCCGCGTCCGCGTTCCAGTTTGGCGACCATTGGCTGGGATACGTTCATCCGCCTGGCCAATTCCGCCTGGGTGAGATGCGCCTTCCGCCTGGCGTTGAAAAGTTGCTCCGCAATGGCCAGACGCTGGCGGGCCGCCGCGATGCGCGCCGCATTGGCGGGATCCTCAAAATATGCCTGACGCTCCGCCTGCTGGCTGGCCTTCAGCGTCTCCAAGTGCTCGGCGACGTATTTGACCTCATTCTTGATTTCCTGCTCCGTCATGAAATGTTTCATAGCAACCCCGCCTGCTTCATTTCCCTTGCCAGTCTACGTGTGGCATCGCCCATAATATAAACTAAAGGTTATTATTTGCAACTTTCAAAGGAAAATTCCTGAAATGAAGTGATCTGATAATGTTTATAATATACTACAAAAATGAAATAAAACAACACGACTGGCGCAAATCGCGGATTTACGCGCCGCACGGCTGAAGTTCGCTTGATGTAGTCCTTCTTTCAACCCTAAAAAACAGGATTTCTGGAATCAAATCCTAAAATCCTTCCGTTTTTCAGGATTGCAAATCAGACAATGCGACTTTCACACCCAATCTTGAGCGCATCCCCCCCGCCAGTTCATGCCACATAAAACAAGCGATGCCAGCCCCCGCCGTGGCGTCGCGATATTCCTCCGTTCATGGGCGGAGGATTCGTTTTTCAAGGGCGTTGAAGGAGTTGAACAAGAACATTTCGGTGGCCTGGCCGTTGCGGACATACTCCATCTTCCCATGGTCGAAGAAGCCGTTTTCGTTCAGGGCGGCGCAGTGCCCGTCCATGAAAGCGAAGTTGCCGTGGCCAGAGTGCGCGATGGAGAAGTGGTTGGTCGCGCTGTTGGTGGTGAGATTGACCCCCGTGGCCTGCCGATCGCTGGTCTCGGAGTTCCGTGAATCGCCATACTGGAAGTAGTGCGACGGGTACTTGAGGTTCTTGGCGTGGAGATAGGCCTCCCACGCGCCGCCTACGCTGAGCACCTTGCGGACATTCGCGGAGGCGGCGGTGGGCATGTCGTTGTGCGCCCGGCTGCCATAGCACGTCCAGTCCGCGCTGTAGCGCCTCGGATTGCGCCCTGGGCAGACGGATGCGTTGGACTTGTAGGGCCAGTACTCCGTGGCAACCGCCAGCGGGTATTCCCAGATGCCGCCGCGCGTGCAGAAGAGGGTGCCAGTGTTGTCTTGCAAATACATCTGCGCCGCCAGCGCGATCCCCTTCAAATTGCCAGTGCACGCGATGCTGCGCGCCTTTTCCCGCGCCTTGCCAAGCGCGGGCAGCAGCATGGACGCCAGGATGGCGATGATCGCGATGACGACAAGCAACTCGATGAGCGTGAACACTCTGCGTTTCATTTTCTCAAACCTCTTTGGGGGTTACTTCACACGGGGGATTCGGACAATGGTGTAGATCTTCAGCAAATCTGGGGGAATGGTCACCGTGGCCGTCCCGTCCGCATGCGGCTGCATCTCCAGGCGGCGGCGTCCAGGAAAGTCCGGGGAGACGGCGAATGCCTCGCGGGCCCCAGTGGCGGGAACGGTGACATGGATCGGGCGCTCCAGGCGCGGGAAGGACGGCCCCCTCGCCTCGGCAGGCACCTTCTCCCCCTTGGCGACGCCCGCGCCGAGGCCGTTGAGCAAATGCACATAGACCGTGGCGTCATCCTCCAGCAGCGTGACGTAGACCTTGGCGGGCGCGTCGGTCGCGAGCGGGATGGCGCCCGCGTCCTCCAGCAGCCGCCGCAGCAGGGCGCGATAGAGCGCCGCCGCCCCCTCGTCGGGCTGGAAGGCGCAGACCTCATTGACCTGGAGGTTCCGGGCGTACATCCGTCGGGAGAGCTGCAGCGGCAGGAAGGCGACGGCGCCTTTGCCGCAGGGGCGCACACAGGCCAGCGGCGCCGTGCCGCCCTCGGCAAGCCGCACTTCGCCGATGGCGCCGCCCCCGCGCGCGGCAAAGGGGGCATAGGGGAGCGCCTCCGCGAAGGCAAAGGATTTCCCCTGCCATGTCGCCTGCCGCGCCGCAACTGGATGAGTGGTCCTGTCGGGGAATTCGATGCCCATGAGGCGCGCGAGCACGGAGTGTCCGCGCGGCCGCCCGAACTGGTCTTTCGTTGCGGCGCCTGGCTCGAAGAGCAGCAGCCCGCCCTGCTCCGCGAAGGCGCGCAGGACTTCGAGCTGCTGGTCAGAGAGGCAGCTCGCGGCACCCAGGTAGATGGCCTTGAACGGGGCGAGGCAGCGGAGTTCCAGCGCATCCTCGCCGAGGAACTGGTACGGGATGTGCAGTTCCTCCAGCGTCTGGGCGCAGCCGAAGAGGCTGTCCACAGGCCGAAGCTGCTCTTCCCAGTTGCGGGTCTGCCCCGAAAAGAGCAGCGCCAGGCGAGCCGTGGGGCGCGCCCTGCCCCGTTCCATGTTGTCGGCACCGCTGTCGAACGCCAGGAAATCCGGCTCCCCCCTGCGGCATTTCGCATATTTCCCGTAGAAGACGGGGCTCTGCGCGTTCATGTTGCAGACCGCATAGCCGAAGTAGGAGGTCTGCCAGCAGTTGGTGTAGAGCCACGTGAAGATCGGCGTGCCGTCCAGAAAGCGGAAACAGTCGAAGAGTTTCTGCCCCGGGACGAACATGCGGGCATTGGCGAGGGTGTTCTCGGCCATGCACTCGTGCCCGTACATGTCGGCGGCGCGCGCCGTGACGAGCTGGTCGGTGTTCCAGCTGCGCAGCCCATACGGCGAAAGGAAGGTATGAAGGGTGCCATAGGCGGTCATCGCAAGATGCGGATTGACCTTCCGCAGCTCCCGCGCCAACGCCGCCTTCAGGTTGCGGGTGCGCGCGACCTTCCACTCGTACCAGACCCGCGTGAGTTCGCGACGGAAGTCGCCCTGCCAGCCAGTCGTCTCGTCCATGGGGATTTCCCAGCCCGTCTCGCGGCGGAAGGCCTCGCGGCAATGGCGGCAGGAGCCCGCATGCCCGAAGACCGTGCACTCGTCCAGCTGGAAGCCGTCGACGCCGCAGGCGGCGAGCTTTTTGAGGGAGGCCAGGCAGCGCGCCTGGAACTCGGGATTGAAGACGCACAATTGCGCCCCAGGCAGCTGGGTCTCGACCGAGCGGTTGACCTCGGACAGGCGTTCGGCCAGGGTGCGGAAGCCCGCCTCGGTGTTGTAGAGCAGGGAGAGGTCGTGATGCTCGATGACCTTGAGGCCCCGACGGTGCGCGGCCTCGCAGAAGCGCCGAATGTAGTCCAGCACGCGCTCCTCGCTCCCTGGATAGATGTGCCGCGCGTGCATGCCGCTCAGCATGATGGTGTTGCGCCCGCGCGCGCAAACCCCGTCCAGATATTTCTCCAGCGCCGCGGGCGAGGCGAGCTCGTTGAGGCAGGAGGTGTTGCCGCCCGCCTTCTCGAAGCGCACGCGGGAAAGCCATTGCGCCTCCGCCCCCGAATGGTCGAGACTGTCGACGACTGCCGCCAGCGTCCGCAGGGGCGCGGACGATTCCCGCCCCGCGACTGGCAGCGCCGCCTCCTGCACATCTGGACGGAAGCGCGAGACATGCGGCAGATAGCCCGCGTTGCGGAAGAGCACGGACGGCTCGAAGCCGTCCACCGCCCAGAACCCGCGGCGGCATTGGTAGTCCTCGGCGTCGGCCAGGAGATGCTGGTCCGCGATGACGGACAGGATGAACTCCCCCTGGAAGTCGAGGTCCGCCTCGCCGCCGTCGATCCAGATCGGGATGGTCGCGGTCAGGAAGCGCCCCGCTTGAATCTGGCGGCGCGCCAGCAGTTCCTGGCCGTTGACCGTGACGGAAAACTCATTGGCCGTGCCGTTGGGATTGCCGGCGCCGACGGTGATGAGGTGCAAGCCGCGCTTCAGCCCCGCGAGACGGAACCGCGCGTCCTTGCCCTGGTAGTGCGAATAGTATGCGCCGCTGCCGAATTCGATGCGGCGCAGGCTCCCCCGCCCTGCCGTCCAGCCAAAGCCGCGCCGCGCGGTGAATGCGCCGTCGTCCGCCGCCGCAAACGCCTTGCCGTGGCGCGCCGCGCCGAAGCACAGCAGACGGGACGCGGGGATGGTTTCCATGTAGCGGAAACTGCGCATGGCGTGGTCCTGGTCGTAGTTTTCCATGCCGCCGAGGCGAAGCCGCATCTTCGCCCCCGTCATCCCGCCAAAGGAATCCAGCCCGTTGGGAAAGGTCAGTCGCACGCCGTCGTCCGTCACGGCGACTCTGGCGCCGCCTCGGATGATGCCCGTCGGATAGGACGCGCAGCACTCTCCTGGGCCGATGGGATTGCAGTCGAGCGAGATGGCGCGCCCGCCAGCCAGGCGCAGCGTCAGGAAGCGCCACATCGAGGTCTCGAAGGCGCGCCCTCGGGCCAGCGTGCCCCGACGCAGATTCACCCCCCGCGCGAAGCCGCGATAGCCCTCGAACGCCGCCTTCTCGCCAAGCGCCTCCCACGGGATGAGCAGCGACATCTGGTGACTCGCGCGGCTGCCGCTGTAGGCAGGCCACTCGGTGACGGTCGAAAACTCCGCCGCGCCGCCGTCGGCGGAGAGGACCGCCTCCAGCCGATAGCGGAATGAGTCGACAGGATGCCACAGGTTGAAGACGCGGCGCCCGTCCGCCAGGACCTCGTCCCGCCGTCGAAGCGCCGCCCCCTTCGCCTCGGGGCACCACTCCAGCCAGGCCAGCGCCGCCCCGTCCAGCAGCACCTGGATGCGCCCGTCCTCTGGACGCAGCGTGAAGGCGCCCGCCGCAACAAGGCACGCCGCGGCGCAGGACAGCAGGATGGCCAGCCGAAGCTTCATCGGATCTCCTCCAACAGCATCACGGTGGATGGCTGAAGCGTCATCTCCAGGACCCCCTCCCGCGCGGAAAGCGCCTCCTCCTCGTCCAGCCGACCAGGGGCGGTGACGCGGCAACGGAAACGGCGTTCCGCGCGGTCGTCCAAGACCAGCCGAAGCGGCATGGGGGCACGGCGCTCCTTGTCCAGCGAGTAGAAGGCGGCGAAGACGGCGAGGCGCCCGTCCTCGCCGCGCGCCGCGACGGCATACAGGTCCGCCTGGTCGCTGGTGCAGCGGACCTGGTGGCCCAGGCGGTACAGGGCCGAGAAATAGGGGAACGGATAGTAGCCCGCGAGTCTGCGGAAAGTGTAGAAGTCGAACATGCCGTTGAAGACGGACGGGCGCGCGTCGTAGTACATGAGCATGTCGAGCGGGGCGTTCTGCCCCTCGCAGAAGCAGGCCGCGGTGAACGCCGCGCCGCGCGCGTCCAGGATCGTCGCGACCGAGTTCAGGTAGGGCTGCCCAGTCCAGTCCTCGACATAGTTGTACTCGTTGAGGATGCTCTCCGCGTCCGCATACCCGTATGAATCGAGTTTCTGGCGCAGTTTCCGCGAGAACTCCCCGATGGTGCGCGGATCGTAGGTGTACTGGTGCCACGAGAAGAAGTCCAGCGGCACGCGCTCGCCGTCGGCGGTCATGGCGGCGAGGAAGCGGTCCGTCCAGTCCGAGGTCAGCCGCGAGACCGACGGCCCGCCGATCTTCACCCCTGGATGCGCGGCCTTCAGGTGGCGCGCGGCCAGCCGATAGAATGCGAAGAACTCCTCGGCGGTGCCGCACCATGTGGGGCGCATCTCGGGCGGCATCGCCTCGCGCAGGTCGGGCTCGTTCCAGATCTCCCAGTATTCGATGCCCCAGCGGAAGCCATCCGCCCAGCCCTCGTTGTAATGGGCGATGATCCGTTCGCACACTCGTGCCCACTTCGCAGGATCCGACGGCGGAATCACCTGGTATTTCTTCTTCCAGTGCTCGATTTTCGTGCCCAGGCGGTAGAAGATCTTCGTGCCCGCCCGCAGCGTGTCCGCCAGATAGGCGTCCGTCAACGTGAAATCGTAGGCCGACGCGTCCTCGGGCGACCGCTGGAAATCGGGGAAGACCGCCGCCACGTCGACGATGTGCTCGCCGCCATACCAGTTGAAGAGCGCGGCGTCATGGTTCCGCGCGAAGGGAATGCCCGCCGCCTGATAGTCCTCGAAGTTCGAAAGGCGGCTGACCACGGGGCCGTTGTTCACGCAGTGCATCGGCTTGATCGCGCCAATCCGCTCATCTGGGTAGACCAATAGATTCGCACCTTCGACAGACATCCTGAAACCAACCTTTTATTTAGCAAATGGACACACTGGAAAAACAATGCATTTCCGGAAAACGCCTATATTATAAGTAGAATCCAGTCGCGCACAAGCGCGCATTTGTGCCAAAGAGTTTAGAAATCGTGCCAAAAACATGGACACCAGACAAGACAACGTCTATCTGCTCTACGGACTGCCGCGGCGGCTGCGGATGCCGCTCTCCCTGAGCAAGGTCGGCTGGCTCAGCGGCCACACCATCGAGCGCGACCAGGTCATCGGCCAAAACTATCTCTGCCTCTCCTTCAACCGCCGCAAATACGACATGTCGCTGAAGGACGACGCCCCGACATTCTCCTACTTCCCGCCTGGCATCCTGATCCCCGCCTCCCAGGTGCGCCACGACGAAATCTACTTCGCCTACATGCCAGACCAGACCCAGGCGCTCGTCTCCACCCTCCAGATCCGCCCTGGCTGGCGCCTCGCTGGATTCCGCTTCAACGAGACCATCCTGGCCCTCTGCGCAAACCTGCGTGAACTCCTGGGACGCCTGGACACCGTCGGCACCGCGGACGCCCTCGACGCCCTCGCCCTCCAGTTCTTCGCCGCCATCCTCGCCGCAGGCGAATCCGACGGCGCCGCCGCGCCGCCAAAGTTAAACCTCGACATCTACAACCTCGCCGAGGAACTCACCAAGGGCGCGGAACTGGAGACGCTGATCCGAAAATACGGCTACAGCCGACGGAATTTCTACCGCGAATGGAACCACGCCTTCGCCGTGTCCCCCATCCAATACAAACTCCGCGAAAATCTCCGCCAGGCCCAGTCCCTGCTCATCCACACCGACATGGGCATCAAGGAAATCTGCCATCTATGCAACTTTCCCGACAAGGTCTATTTCTACCAGTGCTTCCGCCGCCACGCGGGACTCTCCCCTGGCGAATACCGACGCCGAAACCGCCTCGGGGACACCTGAAGCGCCCGCCTCCAGATCACCCCGCCTCCGCATGTGCCCGGCGTGTGCTGGCTTCCGCCGCAAAAATGCGGCGGCACAGCACCGCGGGGGATGGTGTGTGGCGCAGCCCGCGCGAAAACAGCGGGGGCGCCGCACAGGCGCGGCAAATTGGGGCTTGGCAGTCGGCCCCCGCCGCCCCGCCTCCAGATCACCCCGCCTCCGCATGTGCCCGGCGTGTGCTGGCGGGCTTGCCCGCCAGTAAAGCCCCGATTGCCCGCCCCAGAATCAGCCCGCCCCACAAACATCTGGCCTTGCCGACAATTGTCAATTGGCCGGCCGCGCAGGAGCGCGGCCCTCCCGTTGCTTCACAAGCGCGCCGCTGGGCCTACTTCTTCTTGTAGGCGATCTTCAGCACGAAGTCGTTGGCGACGGGCCGCGGGCGCTTCGGCGTCTTGGTCTTCCTGCCCTTCGGCGGCGGTTCGGGCAGGCGCGCCTGCGCGTCCTTGCTGGGCGTCATGCGGAAAGAATTGTCGCCGCACACCACGGCTGCGGACGGGATGTCGTAGACGAAGCGTCCGCCCCGAAAACTCCGGGGCGCGTATGTCCGCCCGTTGCACTGGAACTCCAGATACTTGGCGCGCTCCAGGTTCGTCTGGATCTCGACCGTCACCGCGGCTTTCAGCCCCCTGGCGGCCGCGCCAGCCAGGTCGTCCCCGACGACCAGCGAGAACTCATACGGCTTTCCCGCCTTCAGCGGCAGCGGTTCGTTGGGGTCCATCGCGGGCAGCGTGTTGAAGCGCGCGCCGCCCTTCAGGAAATGCCACGACCGATAGCCGCCGCTGCCGCGCTCGGTCGCGAAGTAGAGTTTGTCAAGCCCCTCCGTGTGCAGCGGGTCGGCCTTGCAGATGAGGTTCAGGTTCCCCCGCTCCAGGTTGAAGTGGTAGACGCCGTCGCAGCCGTCGGCCATCGCCGCCGCGATGCGCGCATAGTAGAAGGCAGGCGTGCCGCGCCCCTTGAGCGCCTGCGGGTTGCGGATCCGCGATTCGTCCAGCGACGCGTAGAACTTCGCGCCGTATCGGTGGACGAGCGCGGCGGTCGTGCGCCATTTGTTCAACTGGAAGTATCCGCCGCCGATGACGATGTCGACCAGCCGTTCCTTCAGCCAGCGCTCCAAATCGATGCCGACCGCGCGGCAGTATCCCGCCGAGTCAGGCACGCGGATCGCGACCAGGATCGGCCGCCCGCGCCGACGCCCGATCTCCTCGGTGATGGCGCGCAGTTCGCCCATGAACTTCGTCATCATCGCCAGTTCCGCCGCGCTCGCCACCCCGTCCCACGCCACGCTCTTGAGCAGCTGCATGTGGCGCATGAAGTCGTATTCGATGCCGTCCACGTCGTAGTTGGTGCAGATCTCCCGCACGATCGCCGCCTGCCGACGACGGATCTCGGGATGCGTGAAGTCCACCGCGCTCCAGTGGCAGCGCGGCGGCGGATTCTCGCGGGTCCCCATCAGGTAGTTCGGATGCGCCAGTTTATAGGGCGGCATCAGGAACGACGGCTTCTCGGGCGTGTGCAGGCTGTCGTGCGTGTCGTTGAAGCGCAGCGACACGAAGCACTCCAGCTGCTCCCTGCGGCAGTAGCCGAGCGCCACCGCCAGCGGATCCGTCCCCTGCGCCAGCAACTCGCGCGTGACATTGCGCCGTCCAGGCGTCGCGGGGTTCGCCAGCAGCTGGTCGCCCGCCTTCGTGCGGCAGGTCAGATGCCCGAAGCCCGAACTGATGGGGCAGTACAGCACCGTGTCGATGCGCGTGCCGCGCGTGTAGACCAGGCGGCATCCCTCCAGCGCCTCCGCCGTCGCGGGCAGTTCCGCGGGAAAATACAGCGCGTCGCAGCCATCCGTGTTGTAGAGCACCTGCCGCGGGCGGTTCAGCAACTTCGCCCGCAGCGCCTCGAAATCCGTCCCAGGCGCGGCGGAGGCCACCCCCGCCGCCGTCACCGCCGCCATGCACACATTCACGCTTTTCCTGCCCATCGTCGCCTCCCTCGTCGCCATGCCACTCTCCCCCGTCTCCGCCCGCTAATATAGCGGATTCAAAAAAACTTTTCATGCACCGGTAAGAAAACCGCGCCAACGCTCGTCTAATTGTCGAAGTCCCACCCAGACGGTGGATTTTCCTCACCTCTTCAACCTACAAAGGAAAAGCCGATGACTACCCAATCAAAAGATCGGCAGTTCGAGCGACTCATCGACCAGGAACTGCCAAAATTCCGAGGTATCGCCTTCCGCATCCTTCGCAACGCCCCCGACGCCGACGACGCCGTCCAGGAGGCCCTCTTCAAGGCCTACCAGCGCTTCGACAGCTTCCAGAACGCCGCCGCGCTCTCCAGCTGGGTCTGCCGCATCGTCGTCAACTGCAGCTACGACATCCTGCGCAAGCGAATGACCGAGCAGAAGAACCTCGCCGACTACAACCCCGACCATTCCGTCACCGACACCTCCGCCCTGGAGGCCGCCATCGCCGACCTCCCCGAGCCATATCGCGACGCCATCCAGATCGGCGTCCTCTCTGGTTTCGACGGCAAGACCGCCGCCCAGATCCTGGGGCTCTCGCCCAATGCGCTATACCAGCGGATCTTCAGAGCCAAGCAAATGCTCAAAAATACCCTCAGCAAGGAGATTGCATAACATGATCACCGACGCCCAACTCGATGCCCAACTCGACGCCCTCCAGGCCCGCACCCCTGCCGAAAACGACCAGTTCGCCTCCGTCGCCGACTTCAAGGCGCGGTTCTTCGCCCGCGCCCACGCCGCCGCCGAAGCCACCCCGAAGAGCGCGGATGCCGAGCCAGATGAACCGCACGACAAACGCTCCTTCTGGGAGCGCCTCCTCCATCCACGCGGGAAACCCGAACCAGCCATGACGGGGGCCGAATACTGCTTAATGGAGTCCGCACGCCCCAGCCCCTCATCCCGCATGGCCAGAATGGCCGAATTCGCCATGGCGAAAATGTGCTGGAATGCCGCCATGCCCATGATTGCCGGCGGAGCCCACGCCCGCTTCGGCGAAGAATCCTCCGTGTCCATCGGCGGCGTGCCCGATGACTTCAACACCGAGGAGTACCGCTCCGTCGAGGAGAAGCCCTTCGTCGCCTCCGCCCGCAACCCACTCTCCACCTTCGGCGCCGACGTCGACACCGCTGGATACACCAACGCACGACGCATGATCCTGGAGAACGGCATCCTCCCGCCCGCCGACTCCGTCCGCGTCGACGAATTCCTCAACTACTTCCGCTACGACTACCCCGCGCCAAAGGAGGGCGTGGATGTCGCCCCGCACTTCGAGTGCGCCGACGCGCCCTGGAACCCCGCCCACAAGCTCCTGCTCGTCGGCCTCCAGGCCCGCGACATCCCCAAGGACAAGCTGCCGTCCTCCCACTACGTCTTCCTCATCGACAACTCGGGCTCGATGGGCGGCGTCATGGACATGGTCAAGGAGGCCGTCTCCATCCTCACGCGGCAACTGCGCCCGCAGGACAAGGTCAGCCTCGTCACCTACGGCGGCGGCGTCCACACCCTCCTCGCGGGGTGCGGCGACACCCAGGCCATCCTCAAGGCCGTCGCCAAACTGGAGGCCGAGGGCTTCACCCCTGGCGGCGAGGCCATCCAGAAGGCCTACGCCCTTGCCCACGAGCACTTCATCCCAGGCGGCAACAACCGCATCGTCCTCGTCACCGACGGCGACTTCAACGTCGGCGCCTCCTCCGAGGCCGACCTCACGAAAATGGTCGAAAAGGAGCGCGGGCAGGGCATCTACCTGAGCGTCGTCGGCGCAGGCTCGGGCAACTACAAGGACAACCGCATGAAGATGCTCGCCAACAAGGGCGACGGCAACTACATCTACATCGACAGCCCCGCCGAGGCCCGACGCGCCTTCACCCAGGGCCTCACGGGCCAGATGTACACCCTCGCCCACGACGCCAAGTTCCAGCTCGAATTCAACCCCGCCCGCGTCTACGCCTACCGCCTCCTCGGATACGAACTCCGACACATGGAGGACGCCGACTTCCGCGACGACACCAAGGATTCAGGCGAGATCGGCGTCGGGCAGCAGGTCACCGCGCTCTACGAACTCGTCATGGCAGACGCGCCCGCCGAGGTCAAGGCCGCGGCCGTCCCCGAGCCCCCGCCCCTGCGATACTCCACCCTGCAGGCCGTCGGTAGCGACGAACTGCTGACCTTCCACCTGCGCTACCTCCCGCCCCAGAAGGACGGCGACGCAGTCGAGACGGAAACCAGCGTCGCCGACGCGCGGCCTGGCGCCAACCTGACCTGGGCCGCCACCGTCGCCGAGTTCGCCCTCCTCCTGCGCGACTCCAAATACAAGGGGGACGCCACCTACGAGAGCCTCATCCGCCTCGCCAAGTCCACCCTCTCCCCCGACACCGACGACGACCGCCTCGGCTTCTTCACCATGCTGAAGCGCGCCGCCGAACTCGCAAAACCATAACTGGACACCATCCCCCTCGGCGCCCCACGGCGCCGAGGCCACCTAAGTGCGCCCCTCTCTTTTTCGCCACATATTCAGCAGGCCTGTTTAAAGAAGCCCTGGGGGCGGAGGATCATAGCCAGGGGTGGAGCGAGCCGCGAAGCGGCGAGCGGAACCCCTGGAAGGGCGCCGAAAACAGATTCGGCGCCCGGAAAGGGATGCCATTGTCGGGGGCGGGGGCGGAGGGAGGGCGGAAGCCCGACCGCAGCCTCCGCCCCCGACAACGACAGCCATGACAGGGCCGCAAGGCGGCATCTGTCAGCGGCTCCCGTTGCCAGGCGCTCCCGCCGCCCCTGCGGGGCTCCTGTTGTATTTTTACCGCCCCCAGGGGTTTCGGGCGCTGACGCGCCCTCCACCCCTGGCTATGCTCCGACGCCCCCTTGCGGGGGCTTCCCCCGGGCGGGAATGCCGCGCATCTTTTCGGGGATCGCGCCCCCCACCCCACACGCTTCTGGCGTATCTGCATTATGCGGGGCTGTTACCTACCATCTTGGGGAACATAGCGTGTGCATAAAATGAAGGCGACTTTCTCCCCGCAGGAAGTGTTATGAGGCGATTCCCAAATGATATGCTATTCGTCCAGTTCAATCTCCTCGCCTGCCTGCAAGGAGATGGCGCGGGGAGGGCCGTTCCGCACGATGACGGTGCGCCGAATGGGACGCGTGGCGCGGAGGCGGAGATGCCAGCGGCCGTCGCGGAGGGTCCCGCTGGCCAGCAGGCCGCAGGAAAGGACCATGCCGCGGCAACTGGCGGCCTGCCATCGGAGGGGGAAGCCCGCGCCGAAATGCAGCGCCTCGTCCTCTTCGTAGGCAAATAGTTCCTGGATCGCGACCACGGCGCCCATGGCGCCGTCCATCTGCATGATCTCGCCACGCGGCAGACAGGACCAGTAGGTGAAGCCTGGATGGCAGGCGTCATGGAGCGACGCCCCGCCTTCATTGTTGAAGAAGGCCTGCCAGGTCCGCAGCAAATGGATGGCCGCGAGCGGATGATGGGTTCTGAGATGGAGGATCGCCGCCCAGGGCAGCGACCAGCCCGTCCATTCGCCGCATCCCAGGCGGATCCAGCGGGTCATGCTCTTCGCCACAATCTCACGCCACTCCGAGGCGTCGGGGGAGATGGTGCAGAAGGGGTAGATTCCAGCCAGATGCGAGTGGTGCCGATGGCTTTCGGGAAGCAGGAAGTCCTCCCAGAGCGCGATCTCGCCGTCATGGACCGCCGCCTCAGGCAGATGCGCCTCGATCTCCAGCCACTTGGACTCCATGGGGACACCGAGCCACGCCGTCGCCTGATGCAGATTCCGCAGGTGCCGATGCAGCGCCGCGAGCTGGAAACTCGCGTTGCGGCCGCAGGAGCCAGCCTGGTCGCCGCCGAACTCAGGCGAGACCCCCAGGGGGAAGCCGTACAAACCATCAGCGCCCTTTTGCAGCACGGCCTCATAGACGCGCATGACCCCGACCATGAAGTCGAAGACCTCCCGCCGCAGATACTCCGCGTCGCCAGTGTAGAGGCAGTAACGAAACATCTGCGCGGCGATCCACGCCCCGCAGGCATGGTCGACGCTTCCAGTCCAGAAGCCGCCCTGGCAGACGCCCGTGTCGTCCACCGCGTGCGGCAGGACATATCCGTTTTCGATGCCCAGGAAACTCCGCGCGTTCTCACGCAGCGTGGGCCGCCAGGAGAGCACCTTGTCGAGCAGCAGCCTCATCTGCGGGAACGTTCCCGCATGGAAGCCTGGAGAGAGGATCATCTGCAGATTGATGTTCAGATGGAAGTCGCCGCTCCACGGGGGCGTGGCGTGATCCTCCATCCAGGGCCCTTGCAGGCCTGGGGCGCAGCCATTGGGATTCAGCATGATCCCATACTGGTAGAGGCCATGCCAGTAGCATTCGTCCAGGCCAGGGTCGCCTGTCGCGACGGCGGGCATGTCCGCCCAGTAGCCGCGCCAGTATGCCTTTGCGGACGCCGCGACTTCCTGGTATGTCGGCAATGCATGGGCACGCAGCCGCTCCATGTCGAGGGCCGATCCGCGCAGATAGTCGCAGGAGAACTCCGCGCCGTTTCGCTGCACCACGACCGCGTACGGGGGATCCGCGGGCAACTGCTGGAGAAAGAAGAGCCGCCCGCCCGCCGCGCCCTCCTCGGGGGGCTGGATGCCGCGCATCGCCAGCGATTCATAGCCCAGCGGGGAGCGTTCCGACACCCCCGCCCCCAGCCGCCAGGACGGCGCCAGCGTCAATTCCGTCCCCTCGGGAAGGCCGTGGCAGGCAAAGCCGTGCCGACAGGCCATGTCGCTGACGAATGAGAGGTGCCGCGTCTCGCCTCCGAGCGTGAAGACGACCTCGCACCGCCCGTCCTCCAGAAACGTCCTGAAGCGCACCAGTTCCGCCCCCGCTGGCAGCGTGAGCACGATCCGCCCGACTGGCAGCAGCGCGGGGCGGGCCACGCCGCGGGAGCGGTTTGCCGCGAACATCGTCTGGACGCGCGCGAGATCGCCGCCGCGAAGGGCTTCGAGCAACGCGCGATAGGACATCTCTGGTTTCCAGTCCATGCCGCCGCGGTGGTCCCAGAGATCGCTGGCGCCGAGGGAGAGATTCAGGGTGCGCCCCTCCCCCCAGAGCAGCAGGCCAAGCAGGCCATTGCCGCCCTTCGCACCCGCCAGGGGACGCGGCAACGGGAAATCGCGCGTGAAAAGCATCGTCTTGCTCATTGTCAGAGAATGACTTCCTCTGGTCGGCAGTCTGGCGAGGCCAGATGGCGGCGGCAGTCCTGGAAGACGACCTGCCTGGCTCCCCGCTGGAACAGGCAGGAAGCGGGCATGGGGCCGTAGAAGCCGACTTCGGGATACCCGCTTTCGTTTTCGGGCACGCTCGCGACCTGCGGACTCTGCGCCTCCCCAGGGAACTCCAGATCCAGCCCCTCGAAGCGGATGTCGCGGATCGGCTTTTCGGGAAGTCCCATGATCGTGAGGCAACTATGATGAATCGGGCGGGGATGCGGCACGATCTTGCCATGCAGCCTGCGGAAGAGGATGTTGCGGATGTCCCCCGCAGGCTTGGGGCTTTCGCCAGGATGGAAGCAGCGGCAGCGCCGCCCCAGGCGCAGGAAGATCGGCATCGTGCATTGGCGCAGTTCGATGTCCTCCAGGACGATGTCCTCCAGGACGCCGCCATCCACGGAAAAGAGTTTGACCGCCCCCATCGTCCCCTGCAGAATGCGGCAGTGGTGGATGTGGATGCGGCGCATGTCCCCGTAGGACTCCGTCCCGAACTTGATGGCGGCGCCCGCGCTGGCAAGAGTGCATCGCCGCACTTCGATGTCGCGGTTCTCCGTGGGATAGGTGCTTTTCAGGACCAGCGCGTCATCGTCGGAGCAGACATGGCAGTCCTCCACCAGCACATGTCGGCAACTGTCCAGATCCAGCCCGTCGTTGTTGTTGGCCCCGTGGTTCTCTATGACCATGCGGCGCAGGACGATCTCCTCGCAGTCCTGCAGCGCGCAGCACCAGGCGGGCGACCGCTCCAATTCCACGCCCTCAAGATGGACGGCGCGGCAGCCTACCAGGCGCACCAGGAACGGACGGTCCGAATAGCCAGGCGTCCCAGGGCGGAACCCATCCTGGCACCCCAGAATGCGGCTGCCCTGCTCCCCCGTGATGGCGATGCGGGACGCGCCATGCGCCCGAATGAGCGCACGCCCCATCGTCTGCCCGCAGCCCTCCACGAAGCCATCCTCCGCGGGCGCGTAGTCCGCCGCCGAGGCGCTGCCCTGGAGGGTCGCGCCTGCGGCCAGATGCAGCGTGACCCCGTCCCGCAGGAAGAGCGTTCCTGTGACATGGAGGCCAGGTGGAATGACGACGCGCCCCCCGCCCCGAGCCGCGCATTGGTCGATCAAATGCTGGAAGTCCATCTTACCAGTTCATCCCGACGCCTGCCACCGCAAAGCAATTCCGATCGGCGCTGATGGCTTTCAGCTTGGCCGCCCAGCGGTTTTTCGCCGCCGAGACGGTAAGGCCCTCGGCGTGCCCGTCGGCGAAGGCGACGTTCAGCATTCCGCCGTGCCGAAAGTCCACCCGATTGTTCCCTTTCCACTGGTAATGGCTGATCGTCTCCCCCGCGTTCGCCTGCCCGCTCGACTTATTGACGGCCACCGCGTCCGTGAAGAGCAGAAAGGTGGAGGGCGCGAGGATCTTCACGTCATAGACCACGGTCCCCTTGCCCTTCGCCTCGTTGCAGAGCTTCATGGCATCGGGATTGGTCTTGAACTCGGGATGGTCCACGAGATTGTACGGGACGGCGTAATGGCTGTAGCGGTGATAGTGCGCCGTGTCGACGGTGTTCTTGGCCATGGGGCAGCGCGCCGCGCTGGAGGAAAGCAGCGGCGGGCAATACGGCAGCGCCTTGTCGTTGTTCTTGAAGTATTCCGGATTGGAGACGCGGAAGGGGAACGACGTCACCTCGTCGGCATTGAGGGCGATCACGGAATCATTCGCATCCGAGTAGATTCGGTAGGCGAGCCCCGTCTGCCTGAGATTGCCGATGCACTGGACGGCGCGGGCCTTGGCGCGGGCCTTGCCGAGCGCGGGCAGCAGCATCGAGGCGAGAATCGCGATGATCGCAATGACGACGAGCAGTTCGATGAGCGTGAAGAATGAGGGTTTTCGCATGTCTGTCAGAACTCCTTGTTTGGGGGTGGGGATGGGCTATTGCGCGAGAACGACTTCGTCGAGAAGGCGTCGGCCAACCTTGAGCTTCACAATGACTTTCCCGACGCCTGGGCGCAGCGGCAGGTCGAGGCCCTCCTCTCGCAGGCGATACTGCGGCGGCACCGCGAGGAAATCGTCCTCGCCGTAGATGACCTCCACCTTGGCGTCGGCGACTGGTTTCGCCAAGGCCAGACGCAGGCGCCCGTTTGCGATCTTCGCCTCCAGCAACCTCGGGAAGACCGCGATGGCGGAGACCTCATTGGCGGGGAGGGCGACGGCGATGCAGTCGAATGCGCCGTCACGGGTGACCGCGCATGAAGCCTCCCGATAGACATCGACGTAGTGGCACTCGGAGGCTGGCAGCCTCAGGACGGGGGCGTCGATGGCCTTGTCGCCGCGGTTGTAGACGCTGTAGATGGTCTTGCCCCCTGTGAACTTGTTGGCGAAGACCGCAGGATGCAGGGTGGGGACCAGCGGGACGGGGGCCTCCGCGGACGCGAAAGTGTCCGCGTTCTCCTCCAGGGTCTTGGCCGCCACCGCCTCGACGGCGGTGGTCACGCAGTCCCCCACGCCGTTGAAGATGGACATGCGCCCGCTTTCGTGCTTGTCGTAATGGCTGTGGATCCAGACCTTCGCCTCGGGGAAGACAAATCGGCTGAAGACCATCTGGTAGGCGTTCAGCCGCCGAAACGGCGCCCAGCGCCCGCGGTTGGAAAGCCAGTGGATGCCCTGGCTGTAGAAACTGTCGATGAACTGGAGGATATGGTCGGTGCCAGCATGCTCCGTGGTCACCGCGGCATCGGGATTCGCCTCGCAGATGAGGCGCTTGAAGTTGAGGAGAGTCTGCGCCATCTGCTCAGGCGGGCAGAAGCCATGCGGGGTGCCGTCGAGATGGCGGTGGGCGGGATTGTGGCATTCGTAGAGCCGCGCCATGGTGTCCAGCCGAATGCCGTCGCACCCAGTCTCCCGCACCAGGCGCGCGAACCGCGCGCCGATCTTCAGGGAGTAGTCTGGCTCATAGAAGCACAGGAACCACCCCAGCCCCTTGCCGACATAGTTGCTGGCATACTCCCCGTCGCGGCCGACGGCCGCGAGCTTCCGCCCGTCCACCAGGCGGTCGATCTCCGAGCCAATGCCGACCGCCTCGGGGAAGGTGTAGAGCATGAGATAGCCGCCTTTGGCATGGACATCCTCGATTTCACGGCGCAGGGGTTCGAGCCCACCTCGGGTGCGGTTCACCTCATAGCATCCGTTGTTGACCAGCGGCGCGCCCTTGATCGGGAGTTTCACCAACTCCCAGGTCGGAAGCATGGAGCGCTCGGGGTCGTAGTCGTTCCAGTAGGCGAACTCCATGACGCAGTTGCGCTCCCATGGCCCCATCTGCGCGGCGTAGTCGTATTGCATCGTGTGCCTGTTGAAATACCCGTTGAAGCGCTTCGGGGAAAGCAGATGCATGTTGCCGTTGGGATGCCCTGAAAGACTGGAGAAGCATTCCTGGTACCATTGCGGAGTGGCGACCTGCTTCTTCCACCACGTGCGGATGAAGCGTCCGTAGCTGACCAGCCCGTCCCGCCAGTCGGAGGGGCCACACCCGAGGATGGATGGAGGGACCTGGCACTCGCCGCCCGCGGGGATGGCGCTCGGCTGGAACTTCCAGGCCAGCGAGGTGCCCTGCAGCCGATCGAGCAGCCCCGCCGTGCGGATGGGCTCGTCGGAGGCGACGGGCTCGTAGATGACATCCACGGGCGCGGCACTGGCCTGCCGCCGCAGCGCCAGCAGTTTCGAGCCGCCGCTTCGGTCGAGGGGATAGGCGTAGAAGCTGCCGCCCTCCCTGGGCGCGAAGACGCTCATGACCTGCATCAGCGCGGTGACGCCATAGACATGCCCCAGCTGGCAGTCCAGCGCGCCAGCCATGCCCGATTCAAAGGGATAGAAGAACGCATCGTCCTGCGGGGCGGAACTCATCCGAAGCCCCTGCAGGAAGGGGTGCACCACGGCCAGCGTGCGCCTGCGGTCGGAGCGGTTATTCACGGCGACACTGGCCTGCAGTTCCCGTTCATCGTCGGTGAAGCCGACAGTGTAGACGGCGGCGATGGAGCCATCCTGCGAAAGCAGATGGAAGACCAGCCTGGAGGAGGCGGCGGAACACTCCGTGACGCGGAAGTCCTGGAGATACCGCCCTCCGTCGACCTGCACCGCGAAGAAGGGAGAGGGCCTGGAAAGAATCTGCCGCCGACTGAAGCGGTTGGTCAACTCCCGCAACTGGATGCTTCCCGAAGACCAGTCGTAGCACAGCCGTAAACAGCGGTTCTCCAGCGTCGCCTGCCGCGCCGCCAGATCCACGGCGGCCTTCGGCGTCATCGCAGGCGGCTCAGGTAGCGTCGGCGGCAGCGCGGGGACCGGGACGTCGACGACGGACGGAAGCGTATTGGACTTCTGGCGGGGCTTGTATCCCTCGAAGCGGATGGAGTCGATCTCCACGCAGAACGGCTTCCCGCGGGAATTCAGGACCACCAGCGGCATCAGGCCAGACGGCGCGTCCGCAATGGTCGCGTTGGCGACCCGCCTGCCGTCGACGCTGGCGGTCATGTCCCCGAAATTCCAGTCGATGCGGAAGGTGTACCAGGTGCCGTCCTCGCAGCGGAAGACGTTGCGCTTGTCGCCAAAAGTCATGGTCTTCTGGTTGCTGAAATACAGGACGGCGCCATATTTCATCCACGGGACGACTGTCGCCGCCCCCAGGAAAAGGTTGCCGTTGCCGAGCCCCGTGAACCGCACGCGCATCTCGCAGGCGCCCGCGTTCGTGGATTCCAGCCCCTGCTTGCAGGTCAGGCGGAACTCCCCCGCGCCCTTAAGTTCCAGGCGCAGGATGCCGTCCCCGCAGGCATGGGCTGCGTCTCCAGTAGACCAGAGTTTCCACGGGGCGTTCTGCCAGACATCCTCGATGGCGACCGAAGACGGCCGCGTGTCGAAGGTCGTGAACTCATCCGCATAGGTGATTTCCTGCGCGGAGGCCAGAAACGGCAGAATCAGGCTGAGGCAAAGCGCGGTTCGGATGATTCGATGGCTGCTCATCGGCAAATCTCCAGGGTGGGGCGTTGACTTTTGGGAACCGCTGTAATTATACTTCGCAAGACGGCGACTGAAAATGGGAGAAAAGATATATTATTTATCCAAATCAATAACTCTTTTGGTTTTTCCTATGGTTCTTTCTGGAAAAAACTTTTCCATATCTTCCAAACGGGACATCATCCCGTCGCGGGTGAAGAACCAGTATCTGCCGCTGGACGGGCTGGAGGCCACCCCCTTCCGAAACGCAGGCTTCATCTACGCCGCGCTGGTGGACTTCGACTCCCGCTGGCTTCTGGAGCGCTGCGGAGCCAAGGAGACGCCGCATCTGGACTTCTTCTATCCGCTGGACGGCTGCCTCCAGATTGAATCGACGCTGGGCGTGATGCGCGCGTCCCCAGGCGAGGCGCTGGCGGTCCCCGCCTACTTCGACCGCAGATTGACCATCCCCTCGCCACGCTGCCGCCATCTCTATTTCCGCACCAACACCCCCGCCTTCTTCCCCAATATCACCTCCATCCTGATGCAGAAATCCCCCTGCACTCGCGAAATCGACTTCTATATGCAGCGGCTGCTGGAGGACAACCAGCGGAACTTCCAGGACACGACCCAGGAGCGCACGGAATATCGGCTCCATCTCTATTCGCTGCTGGCGAATCGGCTGAAGACCGAATGGAGCGGCCAGGGAACGGCCGAACGCAATCGGCTGGAGGACTTCTATTCGCATTCCAACGACTTCACGGACTCCGTCGCGGTGACGGACTTCGCCCGCCGCGCCAATCTCTCCGAATCGGCGTTCTACAAGCGGTGCGTCGCGGAAACTGGCCTCTCGCCGAAGCAGTTCATGCAACGGAAACGGATGGAACAGGCCAGAATCCTGCTGCGGTATTCCGGAATGCCGATCCAAAGCATCGCCGAGCAACTCGGCTACTCCTCGATCTTCTCCTTCTCCAAAGCCTTCCGCAAGGAATTCGGCAAGTCCCCGCGCTTCTATCGCAACGAGGCAAAAAGCTGAGGGAATGGCGCCAGGCCTCGCCCGCTCACTTCAGACGGCGGCGCAGGATCCGCGCCACGCGCGGGGCGAGGGCGGCGGCGAGGCGCATCTGCCCGAGGTCGGAGAGATGGCGCCCGTCGACGAGGCAATCGGTGGCCAGGGGGCCCAGGATGGTGCTGCCGTCCAGGAAATGCAATCCGCCGCCGCGGAGGCTGATCTCGGCGGTGACGAGATCCCGCGCATACGCGCGGTTGCGGCGGTGCGTCGCCTGCTCCTCGGGAGCAAGGCCCGTTGCGCGCGTCGCCGAGAGAATCGCGACCGCCGCCTCGGGCGCGGCGGCGCGCAGCGCCTCCACAAACGGCGCCAGCGACGCGATGTAGCCGTCGGGGCAGAGTTCCTCGAAGTGCAGGATATACAGGACTGCTTCGGGCGCGGATGCCGCCAGGAACCGCGCGGTCTCCAGGGAGGCCGCCGTCTCCGCGGGGCACAAATGGCAGCCGAGGTTCAGCACCGTGCGCCCCAGTTTGCGTTCAAGGATATTGCACCAGGCCATTCCAGGGCGCGACGCGCCCCGCCCCTGCGCCGAGGCGCCGCCATAGACGACGATCGGCGGCTGTTTCGGCAGCGCGGGCGCCGCGAAGGCCGCGCCCGCATCCGTGCCGATCTCCAGCGCCTCCAGCGGCGCGAAGAGCGGCAGATTCACCGTGAAGCGCTGCATCCTCACGCGCGAATCCAAATCCTCGAAAATGAGGAAGGTCTGCTCCGCCGGCTCGCCGCTCGCCCGCACCACATAGTGGTAGAAGCCCGCACCGCGCGCGCTGCCGATGTAGAGATCAAGGGCATGGCTGCCAGTGCGCGGCGTATCCGGCCAGATCGGCGCCTTCCCCAGTCGAATCTTCAGCGACACCCGCCGAGAATTCGTCACAAAACTCACCTTCCCCCCCGACGAGAGCGCCGCGTCCTCCTCCAGCCCCTTCGGCAGCGCCGACGCGCCGCCGAAACGCCCCCAGCCCGCCGCCCCTGGCATCGGCAGCCCATGCACGGCAAAGGGGGCCGCATGGGCATCCTGGAAGACAAGCTCCGTGCCTGCCGCGGCGGCCCCGCCCTGCATCATCTTGTCAGGGACTTCAATTCGCCTGGCGTTGTTCTGGTTCATGAAAGCCTCAGCAGTTGTCTGATCACGGGAAGCATGGCATCGGCGACCCGCTGGAAGCCCAGGTCGGTGGCATGGACGCCGTCCACCGTCCCCTCCCATGCGTCGGGGGCGAGCAGGGCGCGGCCGTCGATGAAGAAAAGTCGCTTGTCGCCTTCGGCGCGGCGCGCGGCGACCAGGCGCCGCGCGTAAGCCTGGTTCTTCGGCATTTCATCGCCGACCGAAGCCATGCGGCGCGCGCGGGGGGTGCTGTAGCCAGTGGACAGCGCAATCGGCGTCTCGGGATGCGCCGCGCGCAGAATGTCTATAAACGGCACGGTGCGTTCGCGGAAGTGCAGAAAGCAGTTCCACTCGTAGGTCAGGATGTAGGCCGCTGGCGTCTTCACCTGCGCCAGAAGCCGCGCCATCTCGGGTTCGCCCTTGCCGTTGCCAGAGAAGCCGAAGTTCAGAAAATGCCGTTTCAGGCGGCGCGCCACGATATTCGTCCACGCCATCCCGGGGCGGGACGCGCAGCCGCCCTGCGTGATGCTGGTGCCGTAGACGACCACAGGGCGATCGATGAGCGGCGTGGGCTGCGGCACCTCCGGCGACACGTCCGCCTCCAGGCCGATTTCGAGGGAGTCCATGCGTTCGTAGAGCGGCAGATGCAGCAGGAAGGTGCGAGGGGCGCGCTGCTCCGCCTCGAAAAGTGTCGCCGTGAATTCATCCTCGGCCGCAGTGGCGACGGCGCGGAACACCTCGTGTCCCGCCTCGCCGACGTAGAGGTCGATGCCGTGGCTGCCCGTCCGGGGGAAGTGATCCATCACCGCGGTCCCCGTCAGCTTCACGCGCACCGCCACCACCCGCGAATCGCTGCGGAAGCGGATGCGCGCGCCCGCCAGGTTCCAGGAGAGGGTCGCAACGCCGTCGGAGAGCGGCTCGGGCGGCTCCAGCGGGATGCGCCGCCACGCATGCTCTTCGGGGAACCAGTTGAGGCCAGTGACCTCGAAGGGGGCCTGGCGCGGGTCATGGAAGCGGAGCCTGGATGGTTTATTCATGGCGCAATGCCTCGATGGGTGAGAGGGCCGCCGCGCGGATGGCGGGATAGATGCCGAAGAGCACGCCCGTCGCCAGGGAAATCGAGAATGCCAGCACGATGGAATCCGCCTGGATGATGGTCACCAGCCCCGCGATATGCGTGACCAGCTTCGGCACGCCGATCCCCAGCCCGATCCCGATCAGCCCGCCGATCAGCGACAAAAGCAGCGCCTCCGTCAGAAACTGCACCACGATGTCCCCGCGCGTCGCCCCCAGCGCGCGGCGGATCCCGATCTCGCGCGTGCGCTCCGTCACGCTCGCCAGCATGATGTTCATGATGCCGATGCCGCCCACCAGCAGGCTGATCGCCGCGATGCTCCCCAGCACGATGTTGAAGATGCGCTTGGTCTGCTCCGCCTGCTTCAGCAGCTCCAGCGGCACCACGATCTCGAAGTCCGCCTTGCGGTGCGTCTGGCGCAAGGTCGCGCGCACCGCGCTGGCGATCGGCAGCACCTGCGCCTCCGAGGGCGCCGTCAGGGTCAGCTGGTGCAGCTCCACCTGCTCGATGCTCCAGGATCCCGCCTCGCGGTTCACGATCTTCTCGCCGAAACGCCGCTGCGCCGCCGTGATCGGCACATACACCTCGAAGATCTCCTTCGGCGGCGCCCCGCCGACGCCCTTTCCGCCTTTCCTGCCCTTCCCCGCCCCCCCCGAAGGCGCGCTCTGGCTGCGCACGATGCCGACCACCTGGTAGGCCTGCTTGCCAAGATAGATGCTCTGCCCCAGCGGATGCTCCAGGCGGAAGAGCCGCGCCGCCGTCGCGCTGCCCAGCACCGCGACATTCTCGTTGCGCGCCATGTCGCTGGCGTCGATGAAGCGCCCCGCCAGCAACTGGATCGGGGAGTGGCGCAGCGCCCACGGCACCGTGCCGACGACCTTGCCTGGCACCATCTCCACCCCGTGCCGCAGCCACGCCGTGATCTCCCGCGCAGGCACCCGGATCTCGATCTCAGGATACAGGTCGTGGATCCGCATCAGGTCCTCGTACTTCAGCCCATACTCCGAGATGCGCGACCGACGCCCCTCCCCGCTCGACGAATCGCTGTTCGTCGGCTTCACCGAACGGATGATGATGTTGTCGCTCCCCAGCTCCCGTATCTGCTGCCGGGCCTCGTACGACGCCCCCTCCCCGATCGCCAGCATCGCAATCACGCTCCCCACGCCGAAGATGATCCCCAGCGCCGTCAGAAAACTGCGCAACTTGTGCTCCGTGATGCTCCGAAGCCCCAGTTTCACCACTCGCTTGGATTTGTACAGCAAATGCATGGCAGTTTCCAAAAGGCAAGTCAATGCAGCGGAAAAACCGCGCTTTCGCGGACGTAGCCACGGCGTCCCGCCGTGGCGCCCCCGCAGAACGAACCAGCCACCGCTTACGGAAAATCCGGAAAATCAGGAAAATCCGGAAAATCCGCCCCTCTCCTGGGGGGGCGCTCACCGCAGTTCGTCGGATGCGATTTCCCCGTCGACGACGCTGATGATGCGGCGGGCGTGTTCGGCGATGGCGCGTTCGTGGGTGACCAGGACGATGGAGCGGCCTTCCGCGGCGAGGTGGTCGAGCACCTGCATGATTTCAAGGCCCGTGGCGTGGTCGAGGTTGCCCGTGGGTTCGTCGGCGAAGATCATGGAGGGCTCGTTGGCGAGGGCGCGCGCGATGGCGACGCGCTGCCGCTGGCCGCCCGAGAGTTCGTTCGGACGGTGGCCTGTGCGGTGGCCGAGCCCGACCAGTTTCGCCAGTTCCAGCGACCGTCGGCGGCTGTCGCCCTCCGACCAGCCCTGGTAGAAAAGCGGCACCTCGATGTTCTCCAGCACCGTCAGCTGGCTGATCAGGTTGAAGGACTGGAAGATGAAGCCGAACTTGCGCCCGCGCACCGCCGACAGCTGCCCGTCGTCCATGCGCGCGACATTCTCCCCCTCCAGGAAATAGTCCCCGCTGGTCGGCACGTCGAGGCATCCCAGGATGTTCAGCAGCGTCGACTTGCCAGACCCAGAGGTCCCCATGATGGAGACGTAGTCCCCGCGCCGCATCTGGAACGAGATGCCGCGCAGCGCATGGACCACCGTGTCCCCCATCGGGAAGTCCTTCCTGAGGTCCACGACCCGCAGGACCTCGGCCGCCTGTCCAGACGCGCCGCTCACGCCGGCGCCTCCTCGGGCTTCGGCGCGGGCTTCCCCTTCTCGCCGTCCTTCTTCTCCTCCTCCTGGTCGTCCTGCTTCGCGTCGCGCTCCTGCGGCGCCATCTGCACGCGGTCCCCCTCCGCCAGCCCCGCCTCGACGACCACGAACGACCTGCTGCGCTCGCCCAGCCTGACTGGACGCCGCGTGCCGTCCGCCAGCACGCACCAGTGGCGGTTGGTGGAATCGGTCAGCACCGCCTGGATGGGGACGAAGAGCACATTCTCCAGGCGCGCGATGGTGATCTCGACCGTCGCGGTCATGCCTGGGCGCAGGTCGTGCTCCGCCTCCGAGAAGTCCACCTTGACGTCATAGACCTTCAGGTCGGGGTTCAGCCAGGTGTTCTCCGCGCTCGGCAGGATGCTGCGCGAGGCGACCTTCCCCGCGAAACTGCGCCCCTGCATCGCGTCCACCTTGATGACCGCGCCCTGCCCCACCTTGATCGCGTCGATCTGCGCCTCGATGATCGACACCTTCACCTGCATGTGGTCCAGGTCGGGCAGGCTGAAGATCATCTGCTGGTTGCGGATCTCCTTGCCCGGCTGGATCGGCCCCGTGTTGTCCCAGCGCGGCACCGCCGCATAGACCACCATCCCAGGCACCGTCGCGTAGATCGTGCAGTTCGCCACCGCCTCTTTCGCCTGCTCCAGGCGGTTCGTCGCCTGCGTCAGCGCCTGCTTCGCGTTGCGGTAGCGCGATTCCGCCGTCGTCAGGCGGATCTTCGCCGTCGCCTTCGCGCGCTTCAGCGCCACCTTCGCCTCCTGCCACGTCGCCCAGGTCTTCTGGAAGTCCTTCACGAAGTCGAAACGGACGAAGATGTCGTACTTGCCCTGCGTCGCGTCCAGCGACTTCTTCTGCGACTGCACGTCGAGCAGGTCGTTCTCGTATTCGTTCTTGCTGACGAACTGCAGGTCGAAGAGTTTCTTGGTGTATTCGAGTTTCTGCTGGGCGCGGTTGAGTTTGGTCTGCGCCAGCTCGATGTCGCTGCGGTAGGTGTTGAGGTTCTGCAGCGCCGACCCGTCCAGCCGCTTGTCCGTGAGGATCGCCGCGATGTCCGCGGGCTCCTTCTCCATGAACTGCGCCGCCAGCACCTCGCCGACCAGCTTGCGCAGGTCGTTCTCGGCGTAGATGACCTCCAGTTCCGCCTTGCGGATGTTGTTCTCGTTGTCAGAGATCTGGATCGCCAGCGTCTCCTCCGCCGAGACCTCGGAGGCCACCGCGTTCTCGTAGGCGGTCTGCCGCTCGAAGAGCGTGTCCTCCACGTCCTTGCTGTCGAACTGCACCAGCACCCGCTTCGCCGCGATGTCCGCCTGCGTGATCATCGTCCCCTCGGGGATGATCGAGACGATCTTCGCGGTGCGCCCGATCTTCTGCATGATGTTCAGGGGCGAGGCCGTCTCGACGCTGCCGCTGGTCAGAATCGAGATCTCCAGCGGCCCGCGCTTGACGGTATAGAGTTCCTGCTCGGCCTCCGCCGCCTTTCGGCGGCAGCCGCACAGGGCCAGGGCGCATACGAGGATGGCAAACCAGAGCGTTTTCATTTCGATTTCACTTCCAGGCGTTCGGTCCAGAGCGTGCCGGGATCCACCTGCAGTTCGTCCAGTTGGTAGAGCAGCCGCAGCCAGCACATCCGATGGGTGACCAGCTGCCGCGTAAGGGAGTTGCGGGCATTCGAGAGGTCGTCCTGCGCGTCCAGGTATTCGCGGATGGCGATGCGCCCGTCCTCGAAGAGCATCTTCGTGTTCTCGACGCGCTTCTCCGCCAGCGCCACGGACATCTTCTGGATCTTCACCTTCTGCTCGTAGGAGCGCAGGTTGTTCCACGTCGTGCGCAGCGACTGCACCAGCTCCTCCCGCGATTCGTCGATCGCGCGCCGCCGCTGCTCGCGGCTGATCAGCGCGCGCTTCAGCGCGATCGCCTCCTCGGTGCGGTCGAAGGGCAGATCCATCTCCAGCCCCACGGAATACTCCGCGTCGAGGAAGCGCGGCGAATGGATGGTGTTCGAGGTGACGCTCCCCGCGGTTCCGCTGGCGGTCAGGTTCAGTTTCGCGCGCATCGCGTCCTCGGCGATCTTGACGGCGCGCTCCGCGTCCTCGAGGCGGTCCCGCACCGTCGCGAAGTCCAGGCGCTGGCGCAATGCCGCCTCGACGGCCTCTGGGAGCGTCCGCGACGGGCGTGGCAGATCCATGCTCAGCATGACGACCATGTCGGCGGGATCCACCTCGATCTCCGTCTCCAGCGGAATCGCCAGCGCGACCTTCAGGCTGTCCTTCGCGGTCTGGACCGCCTCGCGGTAGGTCACCAGGTTCGACTCGGCGTTCAGCAGGCGCTGCCGCGCCTGGTCGACGTCGATCTGCGTGACGCGGCCGCCCTCGCCCATCGCCTCCGAGCGGTCCCGCGAATACTTGAGGCTGTCGTAGCTCATCTGGCCGATCTTCATGTCCGCCTCGGCGTTGAGGACGTTGTAGTAGAGGTCGGCCACCTTGATCAGCAGCGCCTCCCGCTCCCGCACATAGGTGCGCAAGGCGTAGATGAGGTTGCGCTCCGCCTGCGTCAGGCTCTCCCGCGCCACCAGTTCCCCCGCCCCCGCCAGCAACGGCTGCGTCAAGGTCAGTTTCGCGAGGCTCGACATGCTCACCGTGCGCGAACCGCTCATGTACCTCAGCGTGTTCAGCGCAAGCGACCCCGTCAACCGCCCGCCCGACAGCAGCCGCTTCGTGAAGCCCACGCTGGAGCCCGTCGTGAAGGTCGTCCGCGCAGGCGCTTCCTGGCGGATCCCCAGCAGCGCCGACCAGTTGTTGGTCGGATTCCAGTCCCATGCGTGCTGCGCGCTCACCAGCGACAGCGCGCTGCCGTAGAGCGTCTCGCGGGCGGTCTGGTAGGCGCGGCTGTGCTTCGCCGCCAGTTCCAGCGCCCCACGCAGCGTCAGGCGCAGCGTCCCGTCCTTCTGCACGCCCTCCCCTGGCTGCCACGGCCGATAGTCGGAGATGCGGATCTCCTCGCGCGCGGCCTCCGCCCCGAACTGCTTGCCCTGCGCCTCCCCCAGCAGCCCCGTGACCCTGCCGTCCAGTTCCTGCAGCCGACGCTCCGTCGAACACCCCCACCCCAGCAGGAGCACCGCGCAAAGTAAAATGTACAGGTATCGGTTCAATGCAAATGCCCCTGTTGATCCATCGCCCGCCCCCCCAGCCATGCCGACTCTGCCGCATCGGCCGGCCGCGCAGGAGCGCGGCCCTCCCGTCGCTTCACAAGCGGAGATTGGCCGGCCGCGCAGGAGCGCGGCCCTCCCGTCGCGACGCAGGCGAAGGTCGCCTCGCAAGCGGAAATCGGCCGGCCGCGCAGGAGCGCGGCCCTCCCATCGCTCCACAAGGCAAGACTGGCCATGCCGGCCATGCCGACAAGACTGACCATGCCGGCCATGCCGACTCTGCCGACAAAGCCCGACCATGCCGGCCATGCCGACTCTGCCGACAAAGCCCGACCATGCCGACCATGCCGACTCTGCCGACAGACTACCCCTTCTGACTTCCCGCCGCATTGGCGAACTGCACGCGGTGCGTGAGCATGGAGCGGGCGCGTTCGGCGAGATTGGAGAGGTGGGCGGCGATGCGTTCGAGGTTGGAGAGCAGTTCGACGTAGATGACGCCGTTTTCGACATTGCAGTCCTGGTTGTGCAGGCGGGACTCGTGGTTGCTTTCGAAGCGCGCGGTCATCACCTTGATTTCGCCGCAGTGCTTGATGACCTTGTCGATGAGTTCCTCGTCGTTGCGGCTCATCCCCTCCACCAGCATCCGCCCCGTCTCGGCCAGTTTCTCGCCGATCTCGCGCGTCTCCGCCAGCGCGCTGGAGGAGAACTTCTGGCTGACGGCATCCTCGTTCGACACCAGTTGGAGGATGTTGATCGCGCGGTCGCCGATTCGCTCAACATCGTTCACGCAGTGCATGAACGACGGCACGATGCTCGACTGCGTCTCGGTCAGGTTTCGGCGCGTCAGTTTGATCAGGTAGTCGATGATCTCATGCTGCGCCTTGTCGATCTCCGCCTCCTGCGCATGCAGTTTCTCGCCCTCCGTGTGGTCGCGCGAGATGAAGGCCGAGATCGCATTGTGGGTCAGCGTCATCGCCGCGCGGGTCATCGCCAGAAGCGCGGTCAGCACCTGGTCCATCGCCGCCGACGGCGACCGCAGCAGATGCGGCTCCAGA
>JAEEXV010000063.1 GCA_016287975.1 Lentisphaeria bacterium
ATAAGGAGCGATGTATATGAAAAAGCTTTTCCGCGCCGCCGACAGCCTCGACACCCTCCCGCCGCTCCTCGATGCCGCCGCCTGGGAGCTCGCCGCCATCCCGCTGCGCCAGGCCCTCGCCGCCCTCGGCGAAATCACGGGGCGCGCCGTCTCCCCCGACATCCTCGACACCATCTTCCACCGCTTCTGCATCGGGAAATGACCATGGACACCCCCGCCGCCTCATCCCGCATCGAAGAACTCCGACGCCTCATCCGCCACCACGACCACCTCTACTACGTCGAGGCCCGCCCCGAAATCAGCGACCGCGACTACGATGCGCTCTACCAGGAACTCCGCGACCTCGAACGCGACTTCCCCGCCCTCGTCACCCCAGACTCCCCCACCCGCCGAATGCACGGCGGCGTCGCCACTGGATTCGCCACCGTCCCCCACACGGTGCCGATGATCTCCCTCGACAACACCTACAACACCGCCGACCTGGCGCGCTTCCACGAAGGCGTCCTCCGAGGCCTCCGCGGCGAAAAGCCCGTCTACGTCATCGAACCCAAGATCGACGGAATCTCCATCGCCATCCGATATGTCGACGGCGTGTTCACGCAGGCCGTCACCCGAGGCAACGGCAAGGAGGGCGACGACGTCACCGCAAACATCCGCACCATCCCCTCCGTCCCCCTGCGCCTGCGCGGCGACAATCCCCCCGCCTTCTTCGAGGCCCGAGGGGAATGCTACATGCCGCGCAAGGGTTTCCAGCTCCTCAACGAGCGCCGCGTCGCCAATGGCGAGGAGCCCTTCGCCAACGCCCGCAACGCCACCGCGGGATCCATCAAACTGCTTGATTCCGCCGTCGTCGCCACCCGCCCCCTCGATGTCTTCTTCTACACCCAGGGACGCATCGACGGCGCCGAAGTCGCCTCCCAGCGGCAGCTCTTCGAGACCTTCCGACTGTTCGGCCTCAGGACCCAGCAGTGGTCCCGCACCGCCACCGACCTCGACGGAATCCTCGCCGCCATCCAGGAACTCGCCGAACTCCGCCACAGCCTCCCATACGACACCGACGGCGCCGTCATCAAGGTCGACGACTTCCGCCAGCGCGAAATCCTCGGATTCACCGCCAAGGCCCCCTGCTGGGCCAAGGCATACAAATACGAACCCGAACGCGCCCGCACCCGCCTCAACGCCATCACCATCCAGGTCGGACGCACTGGCGTCCTCACCCCCGTCGCCGAACTCACCCCCGTCTTCCTCGCTGGCTCCACCATCGCCCGCGCCACCCTCCACAACGAGGACGAAATCGCACGGCAGGACATCCGCATCGGCGACACCGTCGTCATCGAAAAGGCGGGCGAGGTCATCCCCGCCGTCGTCGGCGTCGTCATGGACAAGCGCCCCCCCGAGGCAAAGCCCTTCGACTTCCGCGCCGCCCTCGACGGCGTCTGCCCCTCCTGCGGCGCGCCCGTCCGCCGCGACCCCGCCTTCGCCGCCTGGCGCTGCGAAAACCTCCAGTGCCCCGCCCAGAACGTCCGCCGCGTCGAATACTTCGCCGCCCGCAACGCCCTCGACATCGAGAGCCTCGGGGGCGTCGTCGCCGAGGCGCTCTGCGAGCAGGGGCTGATCACGGAGCCCCTCGACCTCTACAACCTCCGCCTCGAACCACTCGCCGCCCTCAATCTCGGCACCCCCGACGAACCCCGCCTCTTCGGCGCCAAGAACGCCGCCAAGGTGCTCGCCGCCCTCGACGCCGCCCGCACCAAGCCCCTCGGCAGCTGGCTCCAGGCCATGGGCATCCCCGAGGTCGGCGCCGCCACCGCCTACCACCTCGGCCGCATCCACCGCGACCTCGCCGACGTTGACAACTCCTTCTATCTGCGCGCCCTCCTCGACCTCCTCGACTTCCAGAACGGCGCCCCGCCCACCCGCACCTGCCCGCCGACGCCGAAACCGCCCCGCCAGCTCGAACTCTTCGCGCCCCCCGAACCCGCCGCGCCGCCACTCAAACCAAGCGACCTCACCGCGCCGCTCCTCCGCGCAGGCCTCATCAAGCACTCCACCGCCCGCGGCGCCTTCGTCACCACCGTCATCGGCCCCAAGACCGCCCAGGCCGTCCTCGACTTCTTCGCTGGCCCCATCGGAAAGCGCTGGCGCCAGCGCCTCGACGCGCTCGGCATCGACCCCAAAGGCGACAACGCAGGCGCCGAAGCAGGCCCGCCCCAGGACGGCGCAGACGGCCCGTCCCTCGCAGGCAAGACCTTCGTCCTCACCGGCACCCTCGCCTCCATGGACCGCGACACCGCCTCCGCCAAGATCCGCGCGCTCGGCGGCAATGTCGCCTCCTCCGTCAGCCGCAACACCACCTTCCTCGTCGCAGGCGCCAACACCGGCGCCCGCAAGACCGAAAAGGCCGCCGAACTCGGCGTCGCCGTCATCGACGAAGCCGCATTCCTCAAAATGATCGGAGAGGGCTAACCCACCATGCAACCACGCACCTTCCTCGTCACTGGCGGCGCAGGCTTCATCGGCTCCGCCGTCGTCCGCCTCCTCATCGCCGAGACGCCGCACAAAGTCGCCGTCGTCGACAAGCTCACCTACGCGGGAAACCCCGAAAATCTCGCCGCCGTCGCCAGCGACCCGCGATACGCCTTCTACCAGGAGGACATCTGCGACCGCGCCGCCATGGACCGCGTCTTCGCCGAGACGAAGCCCGACAACGTCCTCCACCTCGCCGCCGAATCACACGTCGACCGCTCCATCGACGCGCCAGGCGACTTCATCCGAACCAACGTCGAAGGCACCTACACCCTCCTGGAGGCCGCCCGCAAATACTGGTCCGCCCTCGATGGCGACAGGAAGGAGCGCTTCCGCTTCCAGTACATCTCCACGGACGAGGTCTTCGGCGACCTGGACACCCCCGACGCCCCGCGCTTCTGCGAGACCACCCCCTACGCCCCCTCCTCCCCCTACTCCGCCAGCAAGGCCGCAGGCGACCACCTCGTCCGCGCCTGGCACCGCACCTTCGGCCTGCCCGTCCTCCTCACCAACTGCTCCAACAACTACGGGCCGTACCACTTCCCCGAGAAACTCATCCCCCTCGTCATCCTCTCCGCCCTCGCGGGAAAGCCCCTCCCCGTCTACGGCACCGGCGCCCAGATCCGCGACTGGCTCTACGTCGACGACCACGCCCGCGCCCTCGTCGCCGTCGCCCTCCACGCCCCCGTCGGCGAGACCTACACCATCGGCGGCGAAAACGAGCAGACCAACCTCGATGTCGTCAAACGCATCTGCGCCATCCTCGACCAGCTGCGCCCGCGCCCCGACGGACGCCCCTACGCAGACCAGATCACCTTCGTCACCGACCGCCCGGGGCACGACAGGCGCTACGCCATCGACCCCGCCAAAATCGAGCGCGAACTGGGCTGGAGGCCACGCGAGACCTTCGACACCGGCCTCCGCAAGACCGTCCAGTGGTATCTCGACAACCAGGAGTGGTGCCGCCACATCCTCGACGGCTCATACCAGTGCCAGCGCCTCGGCCTCGCCAACCAGGAGAACCCCCAATGAAGACCACCAAAGGCATCGTCCTCGCCGGCGGAGCCGGCTCCCGCCTCCACCCTGTCACCCTCGGCGTCTCCAAGCAGCTCCTGCCCGTCTACGACAAGCCGATGGTCTACTACCCCATCTCCACCCTGATGCTCGCGGGCATCCGCGACATCCTCCTCATCTCCACCCCAGAGGACCAGCCCGCCTTCCAGCGCCTCCTCAAGGACGGCGCGCAGTTCGGCATCCACCTCCAATACGCCGTCCAGCCCAAGCCCGACGGCATCGCCCAGGCCTTCCGCATCGGACGGCACTTCCTCGACGGCGCCCCCGCCGCCCTCGTCCTCGGCGACAACATCTTCTACGGCGCCAATCTCCAGCGCCTCTGCCAGGCCGCCGTCCAGCGCCCTGGCGCCACCGTCTTCGGATACCAGGTCAAGCACCCCGAATCCTTCGGCGTCGTCGAGTTCGCCCCCGACGGCACCGTCCTCTCCATCGAGGAGAAGCCCGCCCGCCCCAAGTCCAACTTCGCCGTCACGGGCCTCTACTTCTACGACGAGCAGGTCGTCGACATCGCCGACTCCATCCAGCCCTCCGCCCGCGGCGAACTCGAAATCACCTCCGTCAACCAGGAGTACCTGCGGCGCGGGCAGCTCCACGTCGAACTCTTCGGGCGCGGCTACGCCTGGCTCGACACTGGAACCCCCGAACGCCTCATCGACGCCGCCAACTTCATCCGCACCGTCGAGGAACGCCAGGGCCTCCAGGTCGGCTGCCTGGAGGAAATCGCATTCAGCCACCACTGGCTCACCGCCGACCAGCTCGCCCAGGCCGCCCAGCCCCTCCTCAAAACAGACTACGGACAGTACCTCCTCCGCCTCGCCGAAGGGAAATAGTCCCAAAACATCCCGCGAACAGCATGGAAACGCATTCTGAAAGCGTTTGACTGTTGCCTTCGTATCATAAATGGCATCCAGGGAGGCGTCCATTAAAAGTGACGCCTCTTTCCATTCCACACCATTCAGCAAACACGCCATGTCCAACGCCACAATCGTCTATGCCCTGTCATCCAAGGCAGCGCGCCTGCGCGCCGAAAACTACTTCCCCGCGTTCAAACTCATCGAGCGCCAGGCGTTAGAAGGCGCCGAACTCTCCATTCAGGCGCTGTATCAGGCAAAAAAGAAGTTCCGCTGCGAAAACCTGGACCAATATGGCCGCCCTTTCATCATCGCCCCAGGCGAATATTTCCTCCTAGTTGACGGGAAGACCCAGGACGCCACCCGCGTACGTCTGCTTAGAGCCGCAAGAACCAAGGAGGAAGAACACCAGGCCTGGCTTGAAACCGGCATCCCCGAGAAGGACGAAGTCTACGACACCCCCGGCAAGGATGAAATGGGTGATTTGCTTGATTTACTTCTTGACAACGATGCCTCCGACGCGAATGAAGAAAACGAGGAGGAAAGCCCCAAACTCGATGAGAATGACTATTTCAAGAAAGTGCCCATCGAACTGCCTGACTACCCGCTAGCGCACGCCGACAACTACGTCATGACCTACGAAATCAGGGAGGCGACTTCAACGGAGCAGGAAGAAATCCAATGCATCTCGACATTCACCCCGGACATGTTCGCGGACACGCCCTCGGTCCAGGCATCCTTCCGACGACTGCTCCAAATTGACGAAAACGCCTACAAGACCATTCGCGACCTCCCGGGCATTGACGCGCTCATTCGGGAAATCATCCGCCAGGATGAGTTCCTCCATGGAAAAAGCCGCGAGACACTCCCGCATTTCAGCCTCGTCATCGCCGTCATCGACGGCAAGACCAATCTCTTCCGTTGTGGCATTTGGTGCTACAAACGCCAAACCGGCCTCCCTATGGAATGCCATCCCGTCGAGATGTTTTTCCCAGAAAGCGGATATCTCATCACCCAAAATGGAATGAATGTCCCAGACTTCTCCGACGCCCCTCTCCCAGCCCCGGACAGCAAGAGGCTGATCGCCTCCCTGCAGGAAAAGCTCTTCACGCCCTCCCTGGAGGATCTCGTGACCTTCGCGGGAGCCACCTACTCCGACGACGCCCGGAACTGCCTCCTTGAATCCTGCATCGCCTCCCTCGGGCGCGGGCAGGTCGAGTCATTCCTCCTTCAATTCGCCAAGAATCCCGCACTCGCCTGGGCAAGGCAATGTCTCGGCCTTCTCGGGAAAAAGGCCAGCCAAGCGAATTCCACCAAATCCTCAAAGCCAAGAAAGGCAGGCGCACTCCCCAAGACGGGAAAATAGCGCGTTTTCTCCCACAATGCCCCCATCCCCCGTCATCCTGCTGGCGCCCGCAGGCGGCCACGAGCCACTCGCCGCCGCACTTGAAAACGGTGCCGACGCCGTCTATTTCGGTGTCGGCGACCTAAACATGCGCTCGCACGCGACCGTGAACTTCCAGGCGGACGAACTGCCTGGCCTCGCGGCAAAATGCCATGCGCGCCGCGCCCGCGCGTGGCTCACCGTCAATGTCATCACCTACGACCGCGAACTCGACCGCATCGCGCGCCTTCTCGACCAGGCGCGCGACGCGGGCATCGACGCCATCATCGCCGCCGACCCCGCCGTCCTCGAAATGGCCCGCGAACGCGGCCTGCCCGTCCACATCTCCGTCCAGGCCAACGTCTCCAACTGGCGCGCGATCCAGTTCTACTCCGCCTACGCCGATGTCGTCGTCGCCGCCCGCGAACTCACCGTCGAGCAGATCGCCGCCCTCGCCAACGCCATCCGCGACCACGACCTTCGCGGCCCATCCGGCGACCTCGTCCGCCTGGAGGCATTCATTCACGGCGCCCTCTGCATCGGGCTCTCTGGACGCTGCGGCATGAGCCTCTGCGAATACAACACCAGCTCCAATCGCGGCTCCTGCTACCAGCCCTGCCGACGCGCCTACATCGTCCGCGACGCCGAAACCGGACACGAGTTCAAGATCGAAAACCAGTACATCATGTCCCCAAAGGACCTCTGCACCATCGCCCAGCTCCCGCGCCTCCTCGACGCAGGCGTCTCCGTCCTCAAGATCGAGGGCCGCGGGCGCTCCGCCGACTACGTCGCCGCGACCACCCGCTGCTACCGCGAGGCGCTCGACCTCTGGCGGCAGGGCGCCGCCCCCGCGCCCGAGCAGGTCGCCGCCTGGAGAACCGCCCTCGGCGAGGTCTTCAACCGCCAGTTCTGGGAAGGCGGATACTACTTCGGCGAGGACACCGCCATCTGGGCGGGAACCCGCGACAGCCAGGCCACCATCCGAAAAGTCCTCCTCGGCCCCCTCACCCACTACTACCAGCGCACCCGAATCGCCGAACTCGTCCTCCACGCGGGAACCCTCCGCACTGGAGACCGCATCCTCATCACCGGACCCACCACAGGGGCCGTCGAAACCACCGTCCCGTCCATGCTCGTCAACGAACAACCAGCCGACAACGCCGCCCAGGGAGACACCGTCACATTCCCCCTCCCCCACCGCGCACGCGTCAACGACAAGCTCTTCCGACTCGATCCACGCTAAAAGGTCCTTTCGTCTCTTCGTCCATTCGTCCATTCGTCCATTCGTCCCTTCGTCCCTTCGTCCCTTCGTCCCTTCGGTCGCTTCCGTCCCTTCGGTCGCTTCAATCTTTTTTCACTTTTTTCAAACAAATGTTTAGAATTCGGGTGAAAGCCGTCGTATTAAGAGATGACAGCGGGACACCGATGGTGATTCCCGATTTCATCCCCCACCCGAAACAAAAGGAGCAAGCACCATGAAGAACACCTGCACGAAATTCCTTGCCGCCGCCGTCCTCGCCGGCGTCTTCCTCTTCGCGGCCACCCCCGCCGCGGCCCGCCCGCACCACCACGGTCCTGGCCCGCGCTACGGCGGCCCCGTCTACTACGGCCCCCGTCCCCATCACCACCATCACCACCACAGCGGCCCGTCCCGCGGCTGGTACAACGGCGCGCTGATCGTCGGGGCGACGCTCGGCGTCCTGGACATCCTGACGCGCCCGACGACGACCACCACGACCACGACCTACGTGCAGCCGCAGCCGCAGGTCGTCTACCAGCAGCCCGCGACCACCTACGTCTACCCGCAGCCGCAGCCGCAGGTCATCTACCAGCAGCCCGCGACCACGGTCGTCGCCCCCGCCCCGGTCTACTACACCCCCCAGCCCGTCCCAGTCGTCCAGCAGACGATCTGGCGCTAGCCCATGCCGATTGAAAACACCAGCCTGACCATGCTCTCCGGCGTCCGCCGGGGAGACGACAGCGCCTGGAAGCGCTTCTACGACACCTACAAGGTCCTCGTCTTCATGCGGGGGAAGGCCCTCGGCTTCTCCCCCGCCGACATCGACGACCTCCTCATGAAGGTGATGGAGCGCTTCTTCAGCCAGCAGGGGAAGTTCACCTACGACCCCGCCAAGGGCCGCTTCCGCGACTTCTTCTCCCGCATCGTCCGCAATCTCGCCTACGACATGCTCCGCGCCCGACGGCGCCAGCCCGCCACCGTCTCCATCGACGCCCCCGAAAACCCCATCGACATTCCCGACAAGTCCAGCGAGGAAGCCGCCCGCCACGAATGGCAGAGCCGCATCTACGCCAAGGCTTTCGACCTCGTGCGCGCCGAAATGCCCCCGCGCGCCGTCCAGTGCTGGACCGCCTGCCGTGTCCAGGGCACCAACGCGCGCGACGTCGCGCGCTTCCACGGCGTCTCCCTCGCCACCGTCTACAACGACTGCCAGGCCGTCTGGGAGCAACTCAAACTCCGCGTCCGCCAACTCACCGAGGAAGAGGATTTCTGATCCCCATGTCCCACCCCAGCGATATCCAACTCGAACAATATCTTTCCCATGACTGCGGCTGGCTGCGCACCCTCCTCGTCCGCTGGCACCTCGCACGCTGCCCCCGCTGCCGACAGCGCCTGGAGGAAATCACCCAGGAGCGCCAGTTCCAGCGCGAGGTCGGCACCGCCATGCAGCAATATGCCGAGGCCGCCGCCGAAGCCGAAAAGACCCTGCGTTTGCCGAAGCCGCCGACTCCTCCCGAACAGCCCTGACGCACGCCACCGCCGTGGCGGCATGGCGAACACTCGCTCGCAATCTAGTGCTGTGCTATTGCACTACTTCTGTTCCCTGGCAGCTTTCACGCACGCTCGAATAAAAACCCCCTTGGCATCCGTATATGCATCTCGATTGTGACGATACTGTTTCCGCAGTTTGACTTTCAAGGCGGCGTATTCGCGTGCTTTATCAGGATTCCGCCTTAAGTATTCACAGAATATGGGCTCGTCCCAATCGCCGATTCGGCGAATATGCAGATGGAAGACTCTTTCAGCAAATCCCTGCGGCGTATATCCTTTGCATAAATCGAGACGATATTCGGGCTCAAGCATTTCCCCCATGACCGTATAACCGCAATCCAAAGCCAATTGTCGGATTGACTCTGGCGGCACATTTTCAGGTGTTTCCAGGAGAATATCGATGGTGGGCTTGGCCAGCAGTCCTTCAACCGCCGTGCTGCCAATATGCCGTATCCTTTCAAGCTTGCTGCCAAATACTCGAAGAAGCAGTTTTTCCTCCTCACGATACCATTTTGACCATTCGGGATTATGTTCGCTTAATTCAATTGGGAAAAGTTCCCACAATTCCTCAAGCGTCATTTCCGAAAGTGGTTTGTTGTTTTTCATGTTTTCCATTATTCTCAGTTGTCCAGCCAAAGATTATTCTGTGTATTCTGTGGACTCAAAACCGCCACTATTGGGAACAGAGCGATTTGGAAAGGGTACGCACTGCTTCCTCCAGCCACCGGATGCGTTCCGGCAAATCCCCATAGATTCCTGGGTCGGCTCCGAACTTATCGAAGTCCTGTTCGCAGAGACGGAGTGTCTCCAAGACAGTAGGTGCGATGGCGCAAATGGTCTCCGGCTCAGCCTGCAGCCGATTCTCCAGGACACCGACGACGGCGTTCAGGGTGTCGCTGTCGCCGGCGGAGCGCGCGGAGCGGAAATACGCCAGATAGGCGGGAAAGTAATACCGGAATGCCGCGGCGCCCATGAACATGAAGTCCTCCTGATACTGGAACGCCGCGTTTTCGTCGGCCAGGAAGAGGGCGGTCAGATCCGCAAGGCTTTTCCCCAGCAGATGCCTCACCGCCCATTCCTCGTCCAGGTTTCCGGGCGTGGGATTGATCTCCTCACGCGTCGGGAGGGCATCTGGCGTTTTGCAGTCTGCGTCCGTCATTGTCCAAGCCCAAGCGGGTTGTAGAGGAACTTGCGGTTTTCGGCGTCGAGGCCAATGGAGGCGTCGCCCCAGGCGGCCTTGGAGTTGTACACCTGCATGTAGCAGAGGTCGTCGGCGGTGAGGTTCACCTGGCCCGACTTGAGTTTGAGGTTGCCGAGACTGCCGTTGGTCTTCGCCTCGTGGAAACTGACCTTGAGGCCCGCCGCCAGCAGGTCGCCCACGTCGTATGAGCCGCCCTCCTGCACCTCCACCTCGAAGAGCAGTTTCTCGTTCCGAGCGGCGGCCTCGACGGCGGCGGGCGCCTCGGCCGAGACGGTCGCGAAGGACTTTTCTCGGGTGACTTCCAGCACATAGTCGGTGTTCTTGTTCGTCTTCCCGCTCTTGGCCGCGTCGACGCTCACCAGATACTCCCCTGAATAGAGGCTGAGCCCCGAAATCACGGCGACGCCCTGCTTGTCCACCTTCGCGGACTTGAGGACCTTCCCCGTGATGGAGGTGATCTTCAGCGTCGCCTCGCGCGCGTCCCCCGCAAGCTGGAAGCGGTACTGGCCCGCCTGCCCGCCATCCACCTCCAGCAGATAGGCGTCCGAAGGATTGCGGTGCCCGACCCACCCCTCGACCCGAATGTCGTCCTCGGCGGAGAGGAGCCACTCCCCGTCCTCGAGCGGATCGTCGTCGAAGGCCTCGAAGTCCAGCGCCAGCGAGTAATCCGAGTTGTGCCTGCCCTTGCCGTTGTCCTGGGCCCGCACCTGCAAGTAGAAGTTGTTGGCGACAAGGAAGTCGTCCAGCAGCACCTCGGATTTCAGTTTCGGGTTCACAGTGAACGACTTGGCCTTCGCATACTGCCCGTTGTTGTCCTTCTGCACATAGAGTTCCACGACGATGGTGCCGCCCAGCTCCGCGGGGCTGTTCACCGCAAGGCGCAGTTCGCCCGCATCCTCCACCAGGAACTCCCAGCGGTCGTCCCCCGCGAAGGCGCCGACCCACCCCTCCAGGGTCTCCGCGTAGCGCCCCTCCGCGTTCACGCTGTCAGGCAGCGAGACCACGCCGCGCTCCGCCTCCAGATTGGGGAAGAGGTCGCCTGCGAGGGAGAACGAGAGCGCCGCGTCCGTCTGGTTCTTCATGGACTTGCGGGTCGCGGTGAAATAGTAGAGGCCGTTGGCCAGCAGCATGTCGTTCGCCTTGGCGTTGGCCTTCACCTTGCCATTGGTCACGTTCACGGTCAGCAGCTTCGCGTCTCTGCCCTCCTTGACCCCGTCCACCTGGTTCAGCGTCAGGCTGCCCGTGAACGCGCCCAGGTCGAGGCCCGCCCAGTCGTAGAAGCCGTCCTGCAACGCGAAACTCTCGGTGGAGGCCGATTTCGTGGCGGCGTCGAAATCCAGGCTGAATTCCTCGGCAAAGCGCACGTCATCGTCCCACTCCTGCGAGGCGCCCGCGATGGCCACGCCATCCGCGTCGAAGGCGGTCACGCGGAACTCGTATCCGCCCGCCGCCAGGGCCAGATCGACGCGGTTCTCCGCGATGCCCGAAAGCGCGACCCCGTCATCCCAGTCGCCCTCCGTGGCATACTCCAGCCGATAGGAACTGGCGCCTTCGACCGCATCCCACTCGATGTGCTTCCCGCCTGCCGCATCTGGCCCCAGGAAGGATAGCGTCTTCACGGCATCGTTGTCGTTCTCGAAGAGCCCCTCGTCGACCGCTTTCTCCCGATCCAGACGGACGGACAGCACCCCCAGCCGCCCCAGCCACTCCTGCGGAATGGCCGCCGCCAGCCGTAGTTCCGTGCTGGCGCCCGCCGCGAGGCTGATGCGCGTCGAGGCCACCACCACGCCCCTGTCCAGATTGATTTCGCTGTCGCCCAGCACCACCTCCACCAGGAAGTCCCCGGCGGCCACGCTGCCCTGGTTGGCAACCGTGCACAAAACCGACGCCGACGCTGGCGCCGACGCATCGAGTTCCACCTGGAAGTCCCTCACGCACAGCGCCGCGGTGCGGCGGACCACCTCCACCGCCTCCGTCTTGGCGCTATAGGTGATCTCCGAGGAGTTCGTGCTCTGCGCCATCAGGTAGAAGCGGTATTCGCCGCCCTGGACATCCCGGGGCAGTTCGATGGTCGCCTGGCGGAATTCACCGTCCCCCGTCGCCTCCAGGTAGTCGAGCAGCGTCCCCTCGTAGTCACCGTCCGCCTTGTCCGCCCGTTCCATGAACAGGCCGACCAGGCTCTCCTCGCCCGTCGCGTAGGCCTGGTATTCGACCGTGACCGAATGCCTGTCCACCGACACAATCCGCACCTCGGTGTCGACGGGGTCGCCCGCCTCGGCGTAGATCAGCACCTCGCCGTTCCACTTCTGGCTGCCATAGACATCCAAAGTCCACGCGCCTTCGGCGGGCTTGTCCACGGCCAGTTCCAGCTGCGAGTAGCTGACCTGCTTCACCGACACGACGTCGGACGGCGTCAGAGAAGAATACGACGTGCCGTCCTCGCTGTAGAGCACCCACTCCACGTCGGAAAGGGAATACTGCGCCGCGACGGTGACATACATTTTGCCGCCTGCCGCGAACTCCGTCGCCGTCCAGGAATAGCTGCCGATGACAGCCCCCTCGATGCCCGCGGCACCCCCGCCACCGCCCTCGCACCTGGCCAGCGGGACGCGCTCGCCCGCAGGCGACGGGCGCTCCACCGCCGACAACTCGGAGTTGATGCAGTTGTAGGCGCGGCGGCTGCCCAGGTCGAAGAACCAGCTCTTGCCGACATTGACCCCGACCTTGACGAAGGCGACCTTGACCTGCGCGCGACCGTTGACCGCCACCGACAGGGTCCGACGGGAACTGCTCTCGTTGTAGACGATGCTGATGCCGCCGCCCACGTTGATGCCGACCCAGGTGATGCCCAGCGCGGTGAAGTCCCACTTGAACGAACCGTCCAGGGATCCCTTGACGGTCAGCTGCTCGCTCGACCACCCGACCGACCCCGCAATCTGGAAGTTGAAGGTGGAGGACGACTTCGTGCCGACCGAGAGGCTGATTTCGTTGTAGTTGCCGCTCTCGCGCTTCCACCCGCCCTTGATCTCCAGCAGCCCCAGCAGCTTCCCCTCGACGGAGAGGTTCACGTCCTTGAAGTCGCTCGACACATCGCCGGCGACGCCGACTTCCGCCACGCGGAAACTGCCGACCTTCAGCCCCAGCACCTTCGCCACTGGCGACACCAGCGAGCCGAAGTTGATCTCAGGCCCGAAAGCCACGCCCAGCCCAGGCGAGAAGGTCTGCACCGATTCCGCAATGCCAGTGACGCCGATCTTGATCTGCGTGAAGACCACTGGGCCGATGGGGATATCCCCCCTGACCTCCACCGCGATCGTATTGAGCTGCCCGCCCTTGAAGCCAAGCCGCCCCAGCGCCATCCACTCCTTGCCCGAGGGGACCGTGAACTTGGCGCCCAGCCCGACCTCCCACGCGTTCTCGAAGGAGTTGTAGGCGCCGATGACGCCGATCTTCAGTCCGCAGTTCACGCCGATCTTCTCCAGCCACGAGAGATCCATCAGCCCCGTCGCGGTGAAGACCGTCTGCTTCTCGGCCAGGTCGCCGTTCGCGTCGAACAGGAAGTAGAGGCCGTTGGTCCCTTTCGCGTCCCCGATGAGGTCATAATGAGTCACGGTGTCGCCTGAAAGCGTCGCGAAGGCGTTCCGCGCCCGCACCGCCTCCGCCTTCTCGTCATCGTCCATCTCCTTGTCGAAAAGCTCCAGCGGATCCCCCAGCGCGTCGGGGTCGTATTCGCAGATCAGCGCCGCCGAGGCCGAGAAAAACTTCGCGAGGCGGAAATGCGCCATCCCCTGCACCACCACCACCTTGCCCTCGCTCTCGCCAAGGGAGTTCGTGACGTCGACCACCGACACATAGACGTCGCTGAGTTCCAGCCGAAAGGCCGTGCTGTCCACGCCGAAGGTCCCGCCCACGCTGAAGACACCTGGATCCTCATCCTGATACTGCTCCACCAGTTCCTCCAGCGTGCGCGGAGCGCTCCGAGGAGACGGCTTGGGGCCAGCCAAGACCAGGGCGGTCTCCAGCCCAGGATACGGCATCTCCCAGAGAGCCCCGTTCAAACTCTCGGATCCAGTTTCCACGGTGATGGCGGCGTTGTTCATAATGCGGCAGGTTGAAAAGGGGAAGAAGAGAACCAGGCGGCGAGAAAGGCTGCTAATATAATCTTGGATCCGCGCTTGAACCCCGCGCCCTCGAAAACTGGGCGCCCCCATCTCCGCTTTTTCCGCAAAATCGCCCTCCCGCTCCATTGGAACCCGAATCCCGCAATATATTTCCCCAATACGCCTCCCCCTAGATCATCTGGCGCTTTCACGGACGTAGCCACGGCGCGCCGTAGCGCCCCCGCAACGCAATCCAGCCCCCGCTTCCGCGACAAGACGCCCCTGTTGTCCCAGCCGTCCCAGCCCCTTCTGCCCCCTGCCCGATTATGGATGATTCCCAGCAGTGCGAAGCAATCCAGAAGACCCTTCCCGGCATTGTCCCGTTGAAGCATGTCGCCTCCGGCAGCTACGGCGCCGTCTATATCGCGCGTGAGCAGACGGGGCGCCTCGTGGCCGTCAAGTTCGTCGAATGCCAGGCGGGCGACCTCCAGGAACGCGAACGGCGCGGCCTGCAGCTCTACTGCACCAAGCTCCGCTCCCACCCGAACCTCATCTCCATCTACCAGACCGTCTTCAAGGAGCGGCACTTCTGCTATGTGATGGAACTCGCCGACAACTTCAACGACCCGACCTCACAGGACCTGTACTGCCCCGACACCCTCGCCCAGCGCCTCCAGGCCAACGGGCCGCTGAAACTCGACGACCTCGTCGAGATCACCCTCGGGCTCCTCGACGGCCTCCAGGCGCTCCACGCCGCAGGACTCATCCACCGCGACATCAAGCCTGGAAACATCATCTTCATCAACGGGAAGCCCAAGATCGGCGACATCGGCCTCATCGCCTCCAACACCACCGAATCCAGCCTCGCAGGAACCCCCGTGTACCAGCCGCCCCAGGCCGTCAACGGCCAGATCTCCGCCTTCGGCGAAAACGACCCCGACGCCGACCTCTACGCCCTCGGAAAGACCCTCTACTGCATGATGACCGGCCGCAGCGCCAAGTTCTTCCCCGAACTGCCCAAAGGCATGGACGTCCTCCCAAACGGCCGCCTCCAGGCCCTCAACCGCTTCATCAACCACGCCTGCGACGCCGACCGCAAAAAGCGCTTCGCCAACCTCGCCGAGTTCCGCGCGGAGTTCATGGACACCGTCGTCGGCCACGGCAAAAAGCGCTCCGCCTGGCGCTGGATCCTCATCAACGCCGCCGTCTTCCTCGCCATCGTCGGCCTCACCGCCTGGCTGCTGCCGCGCTCCCCCAGGCCCGCCCGAAACACCCCGCCGCCCTCCCAGGCACGCCGCCTCCTCCCGCCCGAATCCATCCTGAACGCGCAGTTCCACCGCGTCCACGACGCCAAACTCATCTTCAACGGCACCGCCAACGCACACTGGACCGTCCTCGACCAGAACGGCGCGCCGCTCGCCACCGCCGCCACCACCGAAACCATCCGCTCCTTCACCCTCGTCCACGAGGGCGAACCAATTCTCCGCATCTTCGACCTCTATCTCCGCCTGGACACCGACACCCCCTGCTGCCGCCTCCAGTTCAACCTCACCACCGACACTGGCGCCGAACTCCAGACCGAGTGCTTCCTGACCCGATACGGCACCTTCACCACCCGCTCCGAGGCCGACGCCGACCTCAGGCACACCGCCGCCGACAACTCCGACGACCTCTTCCCCGAACAGGACGACGACGGCATCCGGCACCTCCACCTCTACAGCCTGGCAGGCGAATCCCTCACCCTCACCGACGGCAATCAACCCGCAGGCCAGTCCATCAACGTCCAGGGCACCTACCGAAAAATCGCCATCACCGTCACCGCCGACCCTGGCGGCAACGCCGCCGTCCCCTACCTCTGCGCTTTCTACTCCCCGCAAGATCTGCCCGCCCCAGCCCCCCGCCCCGCCGTCCCATGAAAAAACTCTGTGGATTCGTCCTCGCCGCAGGCGAAGGGCGCCGCATGCGCCCCGCCACCCTCAACACCCCCAAGGCACTGCTCCCCTTCTGCGGCGTCCCGCTCCTCGAACTCGCCGCCGCCGAACTCGCCGCCATCCCCGAACTCGGCCCCATCCTCGTCAACGCCTGCTTCCTCGGCGACGCCGTCGAGGCCGCCTGCGCCGACCTCGGAAAACGCTGCGGATGGGATCTGCGGTGCTCCCGCGAAGACCATCTCCTCAACCACGGCGGCGGCCTCCAAAGGGGCATCCGCGAACTCGCCCCCGACACTGACGAAATCCTCGTCCACAACGTCGACATCGTCCACGACAACGAACTGCGCGACCTCATCCGCCGCCATCGCGAGACCGGCGCCGCCGCCACCGCCCTCCTCATCCCCAACCACCGCGCCAACGGCGTCCTCCTCAACACCGACGGACGCATCGAATCCTTCCACTCACCCCAGGGAGATCTCACCTTCTCGGGACTCTATCTCCTCGACCGCGCCATCTTCGACTATCTCCCCAAGGACACCGACGCCCCCAGCATCATCGACGCCATGACCGCCGCCGCCAAAGACGGCCTCCCCGTCCAGGGCCTCGTCGCCAGACCCGAAACCTTCTGGTCCGACGTCGGAACCGCCTCCGAATACATCCGCGCCCACGGCGCCATCGCCGACTGCGCCCTCACCACCCAGCCGCGCCTCCGCGAGGCGCAGGCCGAACAGGCCCGGCGACGCTTCCAGCTCGAACTCCGCGGCGTCAAATGCACTGGCGCCCTCGGCCTCGGCGACGACCTCCAGATCCCCGCAGGCGCCCACCTCCACAATCTCGTCATCTGGGACCACACCCGCATCGCCGCGCCCCTCCTCTACGCCGACGGCATCCTCACTGGCGGCGACGTCCCCGCCCCGCTCCCCGCCATCCCCCAGGACCGACAGCCCGACCCCCGCATCCTTGCCTCCCTCGACATTCCCGCGGGACACTTCCAGCTCGAGCCTCTCCCCAAGCAAGGCTCAGGCCGCCGCTACTGCCGCCTCCACACCCCAGGCTCCCATCAGACCCGCGTCTGGACCGCATACAACCCGTCCCGTCGCGAAAACTCCAGTTTCGCAGCCATCAGCGACTTCCTCCTCCGCCTCGGCATCCGCGTCCCCAAAGTCCTCCTCCATCTCCCCGACGTCGGCGAAATGGTCACCGAGGACCTCGGCCAGAACGACCTACTCCTCGAGACCTCCGCCACCCGCCGCGACTGCCTCTTCCAGGTCCTGGAGCAAGTCGCCATCCTCCATGTCAAGGGCGCCCTCGCCGCGCGCCTGGAGGAACTCCCCCTCCAGCCTGGCTTCACCAAGGGCCTCTACGACTGGGAACGCGACTATTTCCGCGAAAACCTCCTCGGCCGAGTCCTCCAGCGTCCCGAACTCTGGTCCCCCTGCGCCGCCGAATACTGCCGCCTCCGCCAGATGCTCCTCCAGGAACCCGCCGTCCCCATCCACCGCGACCTCCAAAGCGCCAACGTCAAAGTCCGCGACGGACAGGCATTCCTCATCGACTTCCAGGGCATGCGCCTTGGAGCCGCCGCCTACGACCTGGCATCCCTCCTCTACGACCCCTACCAGCACTACTCCCCCGACTTCAGGCTGGAGGCCTGGTGGGAATACTGCCATCAGGTCCGGCGCCTCGGCGGAACCCCGCCCGCCGACGCCGCCTTCCACGCCGCCGCCATCCAGCGCCTCATGCAGGCCCTCGGCGCATACGGCAAACTCTGGCTCCAGGACGGCCTCGACTGGTACCGCCAGTTCATCGCGCCTGGCCTCACCCATCTCCTCGAAGCCGCCCGAGCCACCCCCCTCTTCCCGCATTTCCGCATCCTCGCCGAGGCCGCCCTCGCCATGCTCCCGACCATCTCCCCGGTTTTCCACGACACCCCGTAAACCATCGCGGGTGTCCCCCCCGTCCCGTGGCGGGCCGTTCTCGGCCCGCGTCGCCCCCGTCCCGTGGCGGGCCGTCTCGGCCCGCATCCCCCCCGTCCCGTGGCGGGCCGTCTCGGCCCGCATCCCAGTCGTCCCCGCTTTTTTCGCTTCCGCATTAGAAAATCCAGCCGATGGCGCGTATTAAACGATGAACGCAATCATCCGACACTCCCCGCCATCCCTGGAGATCTGATAGAAATGCATACCCTCTTCCCCATCCACAACCTCGCCAAGCGGTGCGGCTTCCTCGCCCTCTTCCTGCTCCTCGCCGCCGCCCTCCACGCCGCCCCCGCCGTCATCTGCATGCCCCCCATCCTCCAGGCCCCCACCGCCCCGCCCCAGTTCGCCCCGAGGATGACCCAGGCAATCCACAATGGCCTCGCCAAGATCTGGACCGTCCGCGAACAGCGCGACCTCCAGAAAGCCCTGCGCGAACACAATCTCGACCGCCGCGTCCGCTTCACCATGGCCGACTACCGGCTCCTCGCCGACGAACTCGACGCCTCCTGCGTCCTCCAGATCATCGTCAAAGACGTCTCCATCACTCCCGCCAACACCCCGGGACACCACAATGTCGCCATCCGCGGCGCCATCCTCGTCATCGACGCCCAGAATCGCAGAACCCGCCACAACTCCTCCTTCTCCCTGAACCGCACCTTCCCCGGCGACTACGCCGACGCCGCCCAGGCCCTGATCGCCGCCGTCGTCAACGAAAAGATCCTCCCCACCTGCCGAAACCTCCGCCTCCGATGAAGTCCGCCTGCGCCATCCTGCCCTGCCTCGCAATCTGCGCCCTCCTCGCCGCCTCCTGCGCCGGCACCGCCCAGTTCGAATACGCCGCCGCCCCAGGAGCCATCACCGCCTACAGCCCCCTCCCAGGCGCCGACGCCATCACCGTCCTGCCCTTCCTCGACCAGCGCTCCCTGCGCGTACTCCAGCCCGCCGACACCCCCGCCCCGCCCGCCCCGCCCCGCGACGGCTCCTTCGCCCTCGGCTGGATCCCCTTCCTCCCCTGCGCCTGGGTCAACATCGCCACCCCCGAGGCCGAAAACGCAGGGCAGCTCGCCACCCTCAACCGCTATTGGTGCCAGTTCCCGCGCGAACTCGCCCTCGCCGCCACCGACAGCCTCCGCCAGTCCCGCCTCTTCCCCGAAGTCCGCTACGCCGACTCCATCGACCAGGCCACGACCCCATGGCTCTTCCAGGGCGTCATCACCAACACCGACTACCGCGGCGAACGAATCACCTACGGACTCACCTATCTCATCGCACCCGCCCTCTGGCTCGTCGGATTCCCCGACGCCGTCTCCCACAACCGCCTCGACCTCACCTTCCACATCCTCGACCGCAGCACCCGAAAGCCCATCTGGACCTTCCACTACCACGGCACCGACTACCTCGTCCACTGGCTCTACGCCCGAGTCGGCGACGACGCCTCCCTCTACCCCCGCCTCATGAAACTCGCCATGAGCGCCGTCGCATACGACCTCAACCTCAAACCCCCGGTTTTTTTCGGAAATTTGTAGCACCCCCGCTTGCAATCCTGCAAAAACGGGTTATCTTAAGCCCACTTTCCAAGCCAGAGTGGCGGAATTGGCAGACGCGCTGCGTTCAGGTCGCAGTGAGCTTACGCTCGTGAAGGTTCAAGTCCTTTCTCTGGTACCATCTCTCCCAAAAGAAGAATCCTCCGGGATTCTTTTTTTGTGTCTGCAAGACTTTATTCCTGCCCCAATGCGAGAGTGGCGAAATTGGCAGACGCGCGAGATTTAGGTTCTCGTCCGGCAACGGGTGCGGGTTCGATTCCCGCCTCTCGCACCATATCACGCGCCCCGCGCGCGCATCGTGTTTTTTCGGCGAGCAGTTGCGCAATCCGCCGTTGAGAATGTATATTAGGCTGGCAATGCGGGCAGACGCCCGTCCCCCCTCCCACCCAATCCTGCAAAAAGCGAGCAGACTATGGTCAACACCCACATTGCCGAATTTATGGAATCGTTCCCGCACGAGGCCCTGACCTTCAATGACGTCACCCTCGAAGTGCACTATGCGGACTTCCTCCCCGCCGACACCTCCGCCGCCACCCGGTTCTCCCGCAACATCACCCTCAACGCGCCTTTCATCAGCGCCGCCATGGACACCGTGACCGAAAGCCGCATGGCCATCGCCATGGCCAAGTTCGGCGGCATCGGCGTCATCCACAAGAACCTCCCGCCCGAGATCCAGGCCGAACAGGCCGCCCTGGTCAAGCGCTATCTCAACGGCATCATCGAAAAGCCCGTCACCTTCCGAAAGGGAATGCGCGTCTACGACATCATCGCCGAAAAGACCGCGCACAACTACAAGTTCAACGGATTCCCAATCCTCGACGACGACGGACGCCTCGTCGGACTCTTCACCAGCCGCGACCTCAAATATCTGACCAACTACGACGTCCCCGTCGAACAGGTCATGAGCGCAAACCTCGTCACCGCCCCCGCAGGCACCGACATGGACCGCGCATTCAAGATCATGGTCGAAAACAAGGTCGGGAAACTCCCCCTCGTCGACGCCGACGGACGACTCGCGGGCCTCTACTCCTTCCAGGACGTCAAGACCCTCCACGACAAGATGGAGCCCTCCTTCAACCGCGACGCCCAGCACCGCCTCCGCGTCGCCGCCGCCGTCGGCCCCCACGACCACGCACGCATCGAGGCCCTCGTCAATGTCGGCGTCGACGCCCTCATCGTCGACTCCGCCCACGGACACACCAAGAACGTCATCGACACCGTCCGCGAAATCAAACGCCAGTATCCCCAGGTCGATGTCGTCGCGGGCAACGTCTGCACCGTCGAAGGCGCACGCGCACTCCTCGAATGCGGCGCCGACGCCATCAAGGTCGGCATCGGCCCAGGCTCCATCTGCACCACCCGCGTCGTCGCCGGCGTCGGCGTCCCGCAGCTCACCGCCATCTACAACGCCTGGAAGGGCGTCGGCGACGAAATCCCCATCATCGCCGACGGCGGCATCGCACACTCAGGAGACGTCGCCAAGGCCCTCGCCGTCGGCGCCAGTTCCGTCATGATGGGTTCCGCCCTCGCGGGCACCGAGGAATGCCCCGGCGAACGCATCCTCCACCAGGGACGCACCTACGTCATCTACCGCGGCATGGGCTCCGTCGACGCCATGCGCCGAGGCCGCGGCTCCCGCGAACGCTACGGCGTCTCCAACGACATCGCCGAAGACAAACTCGTCCCCCAGGGCATCGAGGGGATGATCCCCTTCCGCGGCTCCGTCGCCGACGTCCTGAACCAGTACATCGGCGGCGTCCACTTCTCCCTGAGCTACGTCGGGGCCCGCGACATCCGCCAGTTCCAGGAAAACGCCCGCCTGTGGCGCGTCACCGCCGCAGGACTCCAGGAAGCAAATCCCCACAACGTCATCATGCAGAAGGACGCCCCCAACTACAGCGCCAGCTGACCCATCGGCGGCGGCAAAAACGCCGCCGCTCCGATGCCATCCCGTTTTTTTCCCCTCAAATGCGAAAAAATTTCGCGTGGCGGCTTGAATTGCACGGGAGGGCATATTATGGTAACGCGACACGCCTGTTTCCGTTTGGTCGGCGCCGCCCCCGTCGGCGACGCCACGCCTCTTCCTTAGGATTGCATCGATCATGGCAAAGAACGAACGATTCCTGACCGTCGACATCGGCGCGACAAGTATCAAGTTGTGCGAATTCGAATTCGACGACGCAGGCCAGATGGTCATGACCGTATTCGCATACCGCGAATACGAGGAGGAACTCTCCGACGAGACCCGCATGGGCGTCGTCGAGGGCGTCCTCCGTCAAATGCTCATGGAGAGCAACGTCCGCGCCCGCCGCGCCCTCGTCTCCCTCTCCGGCCAGTCCGCCCTCATCCGCTTCGGGAAGATCAACGTCATCAAGGACGACAAGAAGCAGATCCGCCAGCTGGCGGAGTTCGAGGCCAAGCACAATATCCCATTCGCCCTCGACGACATCAGCCTCGACTACCAGCTGATCGCGGGCAACGCCGAGGAGCAGGCCCAGCACACCCTCGAGGTCATGTCCATCGTCGTCAAACGCGAGGTCGTCGACCAGTACACCCAGGCCATCCGCAACGTCGGCCTCACCCCGCTCCTCATCGACGTCGCCCCCGTCGCCTGCTACAACGCCGCCCGCGCCAACAACCTCGGCGAAAACGAGTGCGTCCTCCTCGTCTCCATCGGCGGCCGCTCCACCAACCTCGTCTTCATCGAGGGCGAGCGCTTCTTCGCGCGTACCATCCCCATCGCGGGATACGCCATCACCCAGCAGATCGCCAAGGAGTTCGGAATCGGTCTCCCCGAAGCCGAGGAACTCAAGCGACACCACGGCTTCGTCTCCCTCGGCGGCGCATACGCCGATCCAGTCTCCGAAACCGCCGCCAACGTCTCCAAGATCATCCGCAATGTGATGAGCCGCCTCCACGGCGAAATCTCCCGCTCCATCAACATCTACCGCGCCCAGCAGCACGGCAACGCCCCCTCCAAGATCTATCTCACCGGCGGCACCTCCATCCTCACCTACTGCGACGTCTTCTTCTCCGAAAAGTTCAACATCCCCGTCGAGTATTTCAACCCGTTCCCCGTCGTCAACCTCTCGCCCACCATCGACCGCACCAAACTCAGCGAAGTCGCACACATGTTCGGCGAGACCATCGGCCTCGGATTCCGCTACGCCCGCCGCTGCCCCATCGAAATCAACCTCCTCGCCAAGAACATCCAGCGCCAGCAGACCTTCTCCCAGCGCAAGCCGTATCTCATCGCCGCCATGTTCTGCATCTGCCTCATCGGCGCCGTCTTCACCCTCGGATTCCGCGAAAAGGCCAACATCGTCGAAAGCACCGTCGAACCCTTCGCCGTCATCCGCGACAAATTCAAGCCGCAGGCCGAAGATCTCACCAGAAAAATCCAGGCCGCCCAGAGCGCCCAGAACCAACTTGACGACATGAGGAAGTTCCTCGCCCAGCGCGCCGTCTGGCCCATGCTCTTCGCCGAAATCGCACGCTGCAAGCCTGACAACGTCTGGATCGATTCCATCACCCCCATCATCGGGGATGTCAAGCCCTTCGAGGCCAGCAGCGACACTGCCGCCATGGCGCAGGCCCAGAAAGATGCCGCCGCCAATCCCGACATGCCCATCGACTTCAACGACATGCCCGACCTCTCCATGGATCCTGGCGCTGCCGCAGGCGGCGGCCCGGGCGGCCCCTCCGCCGCCCCGACCGAAGCCTCCAAGGTCAAACTCGGCGGCTTCGTCATCCAGGGCCATGTCATCGAACCCCAGGATGTCGAGACCAAGGATCCCGCCACCCTGCCCGCCCCCGTCCCCGCTCCCGCATTCGTCTTCGAAGCCCCCGCCAAGCCCACGGACGATGCCACCAAGCAGGCCACCACGAAGAACTCCGCATACGGGGAGTATGTCTTCCTCGCCAATCTCAAGGCCTCCCCCCTCTTCAGCGCCGAACCCAACATGACCACTTTCCGCTCCCAGGGCGAAAACATGGTCCTCAACCCCTCCGACCGCCGCAACATCGTCGACTTCACCCTCCAGGCCAAACTGCTCGTCAACCCCGAATTCTTCTTCCGCCCATTCCTCCAGCAGCAAGGCGGCGGCTCCTTCGGACGCGGCGGCGACAACAGCCAGGGCTTCGGCGCCCCAGGTTCACCCTCCCCCAGAAGAGGCAGGGGACGCCGCGGACGCGCACGCCCGCCCAGGACGCCATAACCGCCGACTTCCCGAAAGGCGGCGCGACCAGGCGCCGCCACCCCCGTCCCTCCCCTCCCATTCCACCGGCATAGGCACCCCCCAACGCCACCATAATGGATTTCCTCAAGAAAAACATCGGACTGCTTCTCGCCGCAGTCGTCTGCCTCGCCATCCTCGGAACCGAGGTCTATTTCATCATCGGCTACCGCGAAAAGGCCGAAAAGGCGGAAGCCCAACGCGCCGAAGCCCAGAAATGGCTGAAGGACAACGCAGGCAACAAGGACAAGCTCCGCCTCGGAGACGAGAAAAACCCCGCCCAGGCAGAAAACAACAAGAATCTCGCCGAGGGACGCTTCAAGGAAATCATGGGCGAACTCCGACGCCGATACACCTACGTCGAATACTCCGTCGACCTCCCCGCCCCGCTGAATATCCAGAACCGCGTCAAGGGCAACCAGGCCGACCTGAAGCGCATCCTCGGCAACGCCGTCCGCGCCATGAAGGATCTCATCGACAAGCCCGAAGGACGGCTGGTGTGGGAGGCAGGCCCCATTGGCGGCTATCTCGCCGACAAGGCCTTCAGCAACGCCCCGATCGCCGAATCCGACTTCGCTGGAATCTACCACCTCCTCGACGCCTACGGGAAAATGCTCCTCCTCCTGAACGACTCCGTCCTCCAGTATGTCGACGCCGAAGGGCTGGAGCGCAAGGACAAGACCACCCAGATCCTCATCCACAATCTCACTTTCCCCACCACTCTCAAGCGCGATGACCGCGGCGAATACTTCGCCACCCCCATCCAGGTCAAGATCACCTCGGATACCCGAACCATCCAGGCATTCGTCAACCGCCTCACCAACCACAACCAGATGCTCTTCTTCATCCACAGCATCTCCTTCTCCGCAGCCGACCCGCTCAATCTCTTCATCCGCCCTGAAATCCGCACCTTCCTCAAACTCGGTGCAGACAACGCCTCACAGAACCGAAGCGGCATCCCCGAATCCTTCGCCAACCCAGGCCAGGATCCCGGAGTCAACGACAATGCACCCGCCGCCGACGGCGCCCAGAACACCACCAGACCTGCGGACGAAGTCCCCGAAAAGGACAAGCGCCAGAACTACGAACTCTTCGGCCATCCCCGCCGCATCACCGCCGAAATCCAGTTTGAACTCATCGAATACAAGCCAGTCGAACCCGAAAAGTGACGCGCTGGCTTCCACCACGTCTTTCGACTGATCCATTCGGAAACCCAACATAGGGGACTCCCACCTTGGAATTCTTCGTCCGACATTACGAAAAACTTCTCCTGGCCATCTGCCTCATCGGGCTGTGCTTCGCCATCTGGCAGGTCAACGAGAACAAGAAACTCAATTTGGCCGAGGCCAAGGAACAGAAGATGACCGCCACCGAAAAGGCGCAGGTCAAGGGCGAAAAGGCCGTGCCGCCGCTGGACGTCTCGAAACTCCCCACCTTCGACGCCATCATCAACTCCCAGCAGTCCTATTCCGTCGACAAGGACAAGCCCGCCCGCGTCATCAGCGAAAACCAGCTCGCACTCACCCATGTCCCGCTCGCCAAGGACGCCCCCGCCCCGTTCACCCCGCAAAAGGACGCCGCCGCCCCGGGCCTCCTCGACATCGGACGACTCGTCTTCTGCCAGCGCTGCTCCCATGTCATCCCTTTCAGCGCCGAAATCAAGGAAGGATACAAATGCCCGTATTGCAATGAACCCATCGCCGACGTCGCCCGCGCCACCACCCCCGAGGACGACCTCGACCAGGACGGCATCCCAGACCTCTTCGAGCAGGACCACGTGAAACTCGTCGGCCAGAACGGCGGAGCCGCCGCCGGCGGGAACAACACCTCAAGACTCCTCAACTACCGCTGGCCCCATGACGCCCTGATGGACTTCGACGGCGACGGCTTCCTCAACATCGAGGAATACGAGTATTTCACCAAGGAACTGAAGGTCAAGTCCGACGAGGCCGCCCCCTGCCTCAGCGACTCCGCCGAACACCCGCCGCTGGCGCGGCTCCTCTTCCGCACCACAACCAAGGAGCGCCACGACACCCTCCCGTTCACCCTCTATCGCGTCAAGCCAGGCCAGGCCCTCTTCCTCCCCACCAGCCGCGGCAGGGTCATCACCGCCAGGGCAGGCAAGAAAGACCGCGTCCCCACCGAACGCGCCGCAGGCGTCAGATTCGGCAAGGACAACAAGCCCGTCACCATCCCCATGGGCGGAGGGCGCTACCAGTTGATCTCCGTCAATGTCGCCAACGGCACCGCCGTCATCCAGCAGCGCGACGACGCCGACATCAAATACACTCTGCATATCCCGAAAAACGAAAAGGATCCAGGCTCCTACGAAATCATCCAGGACGACCGCCCCATCCTCGAGTTCCTCTTCCTCGACAACCGCAACGCCGAGGCCCTCGCCAGCCCCAGGAGACTCACCGAACGCCAAATCCAGAGCCGCTGGAAGGAAGCCAACAACAGCACCACCGAGAATCCCGGCAACATGGCCGCCGAAGAAGCGCCAGCGCCCACTCCCTCGCCGCGGCGCACTCCCCTCCGCCGACGCAACGGCCCCGACATGCCCGACGACGGCGGAATGGCTCCGGGCGGCGACACGACCATCAGCGGCCCGCCAGTCGCGGTCTTCTCCATCCACATCGGCAAGGACGGCACCGTCATCACCCTCCAGAAACAGGCCGTCGCGGAAGGCGGACAGGGCGGCACAGGCGGCGTCGACACTGAATTCTACCGCATCACCGGCAATGACAAGGACGGAATCCTCGCCCAGGAACTCGAAAACAACAACGGCACCCCTGGCAGCCCCGTCGGCGACCCCATCAAGATCCCCGTCTTCGACAAGGAGAAAGTGCGCTATCTCTATGTCGAACGGGCCAACGCCGAAGCCCCCATGCGCTGAGCCGTGCTCCGCGATCCCCTTTTCCACCCTCGAAATCGTTTTTTTCACAAACTTTCCTCCCTTTCCCCGTGCATTGCGCCGTTTTGGCGATATAGTATGGGGTTGTTCCCTTCTTTCATCATCTTGGCTTTATACTAATCATACATAAACGTAGAAAGGATGGCCGGCGGGCCATGCCCCGCAGAATCCCGCCAGCCAAACTGGAAATCCCAAATGACTAACACGCTCATTCAAACTCACGCCCGCCACACGTTGCGTGGTCTCCTGGGCGCCATCCTGCTCCTGACCGCAGGCTTCTCCACCTCCGTCCGGGCTTTCGACGAGGCACAGGCACAGGCTGCTGAACGAGAACTCCAGGCCAAGGAAGCCCGCGCCGCAGGCAACCGCGCCATCAGCCAGGGGATCCCGCAGGCATTCTCCTGGCTCAACCAGCAGAACAACCAGGTGCTCCTCACCCGATATGAAGAGAAACTGGGCGAATTGCGCAAACTCATCAGCGACGCCGACGGCAAAATCGACCGCAGCGAAGTCGACGACAACTTAGAGGCCCTCCTCGACAGCAAAAAAGGCGCCATCGCCGCCGTCATCGACGAACTCAGCAAAATCGGCACCATCCTCAACAACCGCCAGAACGCCAAGGCAAAATACCCCCTGACCGACGCCGACAAGCGCGCCCTCGCCAAAAACACCGCCGCCCTGAAGGAACTCACCGCGAAGGTCGACGCCGCGCGTGGACAAGTCGTCATCATCAAGGAGCAGAACAAGAACCGCGCCATCTTCCAGGTCACGGCGGACAAGATCCTCGACGCCGAGCGGATCCTGTCCAGCGCCAACGACAACTTCTCCCTCGCGGGCAACGCCTATACCCGCGGCAGCCTCGAACAGGCCCAGAAGTTCTGCTTCAACGCCCTCGAGGAACTCCTCAAGGCCGTCAATGTCCTCGCCAATGAGGACCTGCTGAAGGGCACCTCCGGCGCCAAGGCCGTCGACGCCCTCGCCCGCTGCGACCGCCTCCGCATCTCCCTCCATGGGCGGCTCGCCGAAATCTTCTATCTCCGCGGCCAAAACGACGCCAAGACCGGCAAACTCTGGCTCACCGCCGCCATCAAGGAAATCGACTATGTCATCTCCCCCGACGGCGAAGAGGGGCAGGCCGACGAGGGCGAGGACATCTCCGAACTGAAGCTGGGCGAGGAACATGACAAGGTCGCCGTCGAACTCGCCGAAAAGTGCAAACTCGCCAAGGCCTTCGTCCCCGCCGCCATCACCGACCGCCTCCGCCAGAACCGCAAACTCTACACGAAGACCATCGAGGACCTTGAAATCGCCAAGGCCGCATCCCCCGACGAACTCATGCCCGAACGCAAGGAGCGCGAGACCACCATCCGCCTCGCCATCCAGAAGGGCCAGACTTTCTTCGAACACGGACGCTTTGCCGAGGCCCGCGAACAGTATGAGCAGGCCCTCATCGAGGATCCCTTCAACCTGACCGCCATCCGCGCCCTCGCACGCATCAACGACGCCATGGCCGCCGCCGCCGACGAAAAACTCCGCACCCTCCTGAGCGACCGCGTGGCCGAAGTCCGCTGGAAGTGGTCCGAACCCGTCACCCCGCTCATGATCGGTTCCGACGAGAGCGAAAGCACCGCCACCATCCGCAAGAACGACGACGCCACTGGCATCAGCAAGCGCCTTGACACCATCATCATCCCGAGTTTCGTCCTGGACAACGACACGCTGAGCGATGTCCTGAACGACATCCTGCCCCGCAAAATCAAGGAGTTCGACTCCGAAGGCGTCGGCATCAACATCGTCCCGATGCTGACCCCCATCGCGGGCGGAGCGGCCACCGCCGCCCCCCGTGGCGCCGCCGGCGGCGCGGAAGGCGGCAATGAACCCGCCGCCCCCACTGGCGACCTCGGCGACAACCCTGGCGCGGAATCAGGCCTCGCCACCGCCGAAGACCTCGGCTCCAAGGTCCTCTCCCTGAACCTCACCAATGTCACCCCGCGCGAAATCCTCAACGACTACATCGCGCCCCAGTTCAACCTCCGCGTCCACACCCGTCCCAACGCCATCATCATCGCCCACAAGAGCATCCCGCTCGACCCGATGGAGACCCGCATCTACAACATCGAGGCCGGCGTCTTCCAGACCCCCCGCACCCTCAAGAAACTCTCCAGCATCAAGTCCGTCGGCTCTGGCGACGACGACGACGACGATGACGACGACGATGACGACGATGATGACGATGATGACGACGATGACGAAGGCGGCTACGGCTCCAAGAGCAAATCCGGCGGCCAGAAGTTCTACTCCGTCACCAAGATCTTCCGCGCCATGGGCGTCCCCCTGCCCAGCGACGGCGGTTCCAGCAGCAGCGGTGGCGACAGCGAAGGCGGTGCCGTCGCCGACGAGTACAAGGACGCCCGCATCCTCTACTACCCGAAGAGCGGCAAGCTCTTCGTCCACCACACCCCCGAATGGCAGCGGGTCATCAAGCAGATTCTGGACGAACTGAACCAGACTCCGCGCCTGGTCTCCATCGAGGCCAAGTTCGTGGAAATCAACCAGACCGACCTTGACACCCTCGGCTTCGAGTGGTCCTTCGAGGCGGGTGGCGTCAACTTCCAGATGGACAACGGCACCACCTTCAAGAAGAACACCTTCACCCGTGCCAACGGCCACAACAGCCACCGCAGCTTCATGTTCGGCCTCGGCAGCCAGAGCGACGGCAACACGACCACCCTCCTCTCCAACGGCATGCGCTTCGCGAGCGAGGTCTTCGATACCGCCAACCTCAACGACTCCATCTTCAACGTCTACACGGTTCTGGGCAGCTACGCCTTCAACGCGGTCATCCACGCGCTGAAGCAGTCCAGCCAGTCCGACGTCCTCTCCGCCCCGAAGGTCACCACCATCAGCGGGCAGACCGCGCAGCTCCAGGTCGTCACCCAGCGCTTCTTCGCCTTCAGCTGGAACGAGCCTGAAATGAATGTCTCCAACAGCGATTCCGGCGCAGCATCTTACGCTTACACCCCGGCTACTCCTGAACTCGAATCCCGCGACATCGGCGTGAACCTCGACGTGACCCCGACCGTCGCCGCCGACTCCTACTCCATCAACATCTCCCTCCGCCCGGACATCACCGAACTCTCGGGCTGGGACACCACCTACAATACCGAGGCACGCATTACCAGCAGCCTCGGCAGGGACACTGTAATCCCCCTCATCTACACGATGCCGATCTTCACGCGCCGCTTCATCCAGACCGAACTCGTCATCTACGATAACGAGACGGTCGTCATGGGCGGCCTCATCCAGGAAAAACTCCAGCGCTTCGAGGACAAGATTCCGCTCCTCGGCGACATCCCCGTCCTCGGGCATCTCTTCACCAGCCGTGGCGAGCAGAGCGTCAAGACCAACCTCCTGATGTTCGTCAACGTCCGCCTCGTCAAGCCGGATGGCCAGCCGCTCCGTGCCAACGAAATCCGCGGCCTGCCTGACTTCCGCCACTAATCCACAGGGCACCCCCTCCACAAGCACGCCGCTCCTTCCTGGATCGGCGTGCTTTTTTTGTGCCGAAGGAGACGGCAGGCCCCTGTCGCCAGACAGGGGGTGCGGGGGAGGCGGCAGCCCCCTATTTCACCGGGCAGGGGGGTGCGGGGGGGCGCAGCCCCCATTTCACCGGGCAGGGGGGGGCGCGGGGGGCGCAGCCCCCCGTCGTTTGCATGGCTGGAAGAAGGCACCAGTCTACCCCCCTGAACCGCCCCGCAACGCCAGCCCACCTGCGAATCATCTGAAGCCCCATGCTCATCTTCGACGTCCATACCCATGTCTTTCCAGATCGGATTGCCGCCAAGGCAATTTCGCATCTGCGTGACAAATCCCACGGCATCCCTGCCTACGCCGATGGCACGGCCACGGGCCTTGAGCGCGCAGCCGTGCAGGCGGGCTACAGCGGATGGATGAACTGCCCCGTCGCCACCGGCGCGAAGCAGATGCGCTCCCTGAACGACTGGTGCGCCGAATTGAACCACTGGCCGCACCTCTCCCTTGGCGGACTCTATGTGGATGCTCCCGTCGCGGATGTGATTGCCGAAGTCCGCCGCATCAAGGCCCTCGGTCTCTATGGCATCAAACTACACCCCGAGTACCAGGAGTTCTCCCCGCTGGATCCCCGCCTCGCCCCCGTTTGGGAGACCGCCGCCGAATGCGGTCTGCCCGTCCTCTTCCATGCAGGCGGCGACGTCGGCTTCTACGGAACCGTCCAGCACTCCTGGCCCGCCGACTACGCCGAACTCGCGCGCCGCGTCCCGTCCCTCCAGATCATCGCCGCCCACCTGGGCGGCTGGCGCGACTGGGATCTCGTCGAGCGCGACCTCTGCGGAGCCCCCGTCTTCATCGACACCTCCTTCGCCTTCGACTGGATGCCCGACCAGTCCCAGTTCGAGCGCATCATCCGCAAACACGGCGTCGACCGCGTCCTCTACGGCACCGACTCCCCATGGAGCGACCTCAAGGACGGCATCCGCGAAGTCCTCGGCACCCACCTCTCCGACGCCGAAAAGCACCAGATCTTCTGGAGCAACGCCGTCCGCCTCTTCCACCTCCCCGTCGCCCCATGACCAAGCACGAAACCCTCTCGCTCGACGACGCCGCCCTGCTCCGACTCTGCCGCGTCGAGACCTGCCGCGGCACTGGTCCGGGCGGCCAGAAGCGCAACAAGACCAGTTCCGCCGCCCGCGTCGTGCACCTGGAATCAGGCCTCGCCGCCATTGACGACACCACCCGCAGCCAGCACCAGAACCTCGCCCGCGCACTCAACAAGCTCCGCCTACTCCTCGCCGTCCACCTCCCCCCCGACGCCGAACCCGACGCCCCGCCCGCCCCCGCCATTCCCCTGGAACCCGTCCCCCGCCCCGAAGGCCCGCGCTTCGCCCTCTGGGCAGGACAGCTCTTCGACGCCTTCCAGCGGCACGGCTGGCAGCCCGCGCCCGTCGCGGCCGACCTCGGCTGCTCGACCTCCCATCTCACGCGCCTCCTCGCCCGCCATCCCGACCTCTGGCAGCAACTCGCACAGGCGCGCCAGCGCCTCTCCCTCCCACCTCTCCACGCCTGATCACCCATTATGTCCATCCTTGACTTCGCACGCCAGGCCCGCGCCGCCTCCATCCCGCTTGCCGCCGCCACCGCCGACCGCCGCAACGAGGCCCTCCGCGCCATCGCCACCGCCCTCCGCGCCCACCAGCCTGAACTGACCCAGGCCAACCGCCTCGACCTCGACGCCGCCGAGGCCGCCGCCCTCCCGAAGGCCCTGCGCAAACGCCTCGTCCTCGACGACGCCAAACTCGCAGGCGTCGTCGACGGCCTTGAAAGCCTCGCCGCCCTCCCCGACCCCATCGGCCACATCCTCACCCGCACCGAACTCGCCGACGGTCTCGAACTCACCCGCGTCTCCTGCCCCATCGGCGTCATCGGCATCATCTTCGAGGCCCGCCCCGACGCCCTCGTCCAGATCTCCGCGCTCTGCCTCAAGAGCGGCAACGCCGTGCTCCTGAAAGGCGGCAGCGAGGCCCTCCACACCAACCGCGCCCTCGCCCGCGTCATCGCCGACGCCACCGCCGAGGCAGGCCTCCCCGACCACTGGCTGCAACTCCTTGAATCCCGTTCCGAGGTCACCGAAATGCTCGCCCTCGACCATTTCATCGACCTCATCATCCCACGCGGATCCAACGCATTCGTCCAGCACATCCAGCAGCACACCACCATCCCCGTCCTCGGACACTCCGCAGGCATCTGCCATCTCTACATCGACGCCGACGCCGACGCCGACATGGCCGCCACGGTCGCCGTCGACGCCAAGACCCAATATCCCTCCGCCTGCAACGCCATCGAGACCATCCTCGTCCACCGCGACGCCGCCCCCGCCCTCCTCCCCCGCGTCGCAAAGGCCCTCGCCGACGCCAACGTCGAGGTCCGCGCCTGCGAACGCTGCCGCGCCATCCTCCCCGCCCTCGTCCCCGCCACCCCCGAGGATTGGGACACCGAATACCTCGACCTCGTCGTCAGCGTCAAAATCGTCGACTCCCTCCAGGAGGCCATCGACCACATCAATCTCCACGGCTCCCACCACACCGACGCCATCGTCACCGAAAACGCCGAAAACGCCGCCATCTTCCAGCGCCTCGTCGATTCCGCCGACGTCTACTGGAACGCCTCCACCCGCTTCGCCGACGGCTTCCGCTACGGCCTCGGCGCCGAAGTCGGCATCTCCACCTCCAAAATCCACGCCAGAGGCCCCGTCGGCCTCGAAGGCCTCACCATCTACAAGTGGCTCCTCAAAGGCCACGGCGACATCGTCGCAGACTTTGCCAACGGCACCCGCAAATTCACCCATCGCCGCCTTTCCTGACCGCCCCTACAGCGCCACCCTGACTTTTCCGGATTTTCCAGGTCCCGCATTCCCCCCGTGTGTGCCGGCGGGCTTGCCCGCAGGAATGCCCCTGCGGATGCGCCGCCATTTCCAGGCCCCGCATTTCCCCCGCGTGTGCGAATGCCCCCCGCGGATGCGCCGCCATTTCCAGGCCCCGCATTTCTCCCGCGTGTGCGAATGCCCCCGCGCGCGGATGCGCCGCCATTTCCAGGCCCCGCATTTCCCCCGCGTGTGCCGGCGGGCTTGCCCGCAGGAATGCCCCCCCCGCGGATGCGCCGCCATTTCCAGCCCCCGCATTTCCCTGCGTGTGCCGGCGGGCTTGCCCGCTGGAATGCCCCCCCGCGGATGCGCCGCCATTTCCAGGCCCCGCATTTCCCCCCGCGTGTGCCGGCGGGCTTGCCCGCCGGAATGCCCCCGCTTCGCCCGTTCCGTGGCGGGCCGAGAACGGCCCGCCGTCCTCCACCAGCCTCCATTTTCCCATGCACACCTACATCGGCCTTGATTTCGGCACCGACAGCGTCCGCGCCATTCTCGTCGACGCATCTGGCGCATTGCTCTCCTCCTCCGTCGCCGCCTATTCCCGCTGGGGAGACGGCCGCTACTGCGCCCCCGCCGACGGACAGTTCCGTCAGCACCCGCGCGACTACCTGGAGGCCTTGGAGCGCGTTCTCCGCACCCTCCTCGACGGGCAGGACCGCTCGTCCGTCGCCGCCATCGCCCTCGACACCACAGGCTCTACCCCCTGCCCGACCGACGCCGACGGCACCCCCCTCGCGCTCCTGCCAGGCTTCGAGGACGACCCCGACGCCATGTTCTGCCTCTGGAAGGACCACACCGCAGTCGACGAGGCCGCCCGCCTCAACGCCGTCGCGGCGGAGTGGTCCGAAGGCGACTTCCGCCGTTTCGAGGGCGGCATCTACTCCTGCGAATGGTTCTGGAGCAAACTGCTCCACGCCCTCCGCCGCAACCCGCGCGTCCGCGCCGCCGCCGCAGGCTGGACCGAGCACTGCGACTGGATGACTGGCGTCCTCGCGGGCCGCACCGCGCCGACCTCCCTACCCCGCAGCCGCTGCGCGGCAGGCCACAAGGCGATGTGGGCCGCCGAATGGGGCGGCCTCCCCTCCCAGGAGTTCCTGCACGCCGTCGACCCGCTCCTTGACGGCTGGCGCGACCGCCTCTACCGCGACACCGCGACCGCCGACCGCCCCGTCGGCACCATCGCCCTGGAATGGGCCCAGAAACTCGGCCTTCCCGCGACCGTCGTCATCGGCGGCTCCGCCCTCGACTGCCACTTCGGCGCCGTCGGCGCGGGCATCCGCCCTGGCCTCCTGGTCAAGGTCATCGGAACCTCCACGTGCGACCTCCTTGTCGCCCCGCGCCTCGACCGATGCATCCGCGGCATCTGCGGACAGGTCGACGGCTCCATCCTCCCGGGCCTCATCGGACTCGAAGCAGGGCAATCCGCCTTCGGCGACGTCTACGCCTGGTTCCAGCGCCTCCTCGGATGGGCCGGCGACGCCTCCCTCCAGCGCCTCGAGGCGGAAGCTGCCGCCATCCCCCCAGGTGCCAACGGCGTCACCGCCCTCGACTGGTTCAATGGACGCCGCTCCCCCGACGAAAACCCCGCCCTGACCGGCACCATCGCGGGACTGCGCCTCGGCACCACCGCGCCCATGCTGTACCGCGCCCTCGTCGAGGCCACCGCCTGCGGCGCCAGGGCCATCATCGACCGCTTCGCCGAGGAAGGCATCCCCGTCCGCGCCGTCGCCGCCGTCGGCGGCATCAGCCGCAAGTCCCCGCTGGTCATGCAGACCCTCGCCGACACCCTCGCCGTCCCCATCCAGGTCGCCGCCTCCGACCAGGCCTGCGCCCTCGGCGCCGCCATGGTCGCCGCCACCGCCGCAGGCGACTTCCCCACCCTCCCCGACGCCCAGCAGCGTCTCGCCGCGGGTTTCGACCGCGTCTTCACCCCGCGCCCCGAACTCGCCGACGCCTACCGCGCCATCTACCAGCGCTACCAGTCCCTCGCCCGCACCATCACACGATGACGCCCCGTGTCGGCCCGTTCCCGGGCCGATTCCGTGTTCCGCCAGCCCCCTGCCGAACCGCCATGCTCTTCCTCTACAACCTCCTCTTCCCGCTGCTCTTCCTCGTCTATCTCCCGTTCTACCTCGTGCACATCATCCGCCGAGGCGGGCTGACCAGGGACTTCTGGGAGCGCTTCGGCATCTTCCCCGCCGCCGCCAAGGCGCGCCTGCGCGCCCTCAAGGCCCCCGTCTGGGTACACGCCGTCAGCGTCGGCGAAACCGTCGCCGCGCTCTCCTTCATCGACGCCTGGCTCAAGCGCCACCCCGACACCGAGATGGTCTTTTCCTGCGGCACCTCGACGGGCTTCGCGACCGCGCGCCAGAAACTCCCGCCGCAGGTCGTCCCCATCTACTGCCCGATCGACCTCTGGTGGATGGTCTGGCGCACCCTGCGCCTCGTCCGCCCGCGCCTCCTCGCCATCTTCGAGGTCGAAATCTGGCCGAACCTCATCCTCCAGGCCAAGCGCCGCGGCGCCAAAGTCGTCCTCGTCAACGGACGCCTCTCTGACAAATCCAGTGCTGGATACGCCAAATGGGGATGCTTCTTCCGCCGCATCTTCAACGCCTTCGACGCCCTCTGCCTCCAGACCCCCGAGGACGTCGCCCGCATCGAGCGCGTCATCGGGCCATCCCCGCGCATCCACGCCGTCGGCACCGTCAAATTCGACCAGATCCCCGACCGCAACAGCGTCGATGTCCAGGCCAAACTCGACGCCGCCTTCGGCACCGCCCCGCGCACCGTCCTCTGTGCGGGCAGCACCCACGGCGGCGAGGAGGAGCCCGTCTGCCGCGCCGTCAAGGCCCTCCGCGCCGACCACCCCGAACTGCGCCTGGTCCTCGTCCCGCGCCATGCCGAGCGTGCCCCCGAGGTGGTCAAGGTGGTCGAGGCCTGCGGCCTCTCGTGGCAGAGCGCGCAGCCCGTCCAGGGCGCCACGCCCTCCGCCTCCCCCTGCGAAGTCCTCCTCGTCAACACCACTGGCCAACTCATGAACTATTATTCGGGCTGCGACATCTGCTTTGTCGGCAAGAGCCTCGCGGGCCAGACGGGCGGCCACAACATCATCGAGCCCGCCATCTTCGGAAAGGCCGTCCTCTACGGCGAACACCTCGAAAACTTCCGCCAGGTCGCCGCCATCTTCGCCGAAGAACACGCAGGCCTCCTCATCCCCGACGGCACCGACTTCGCCGCCCCCCTGCGCAGCCTCCTTGAATCCCCGCAGAAACGCGCCGAACTCGGCGCCAACGCACGACGCACCGTCGAAAAGCACCGCGGCGCCATCGCACGCACCCTCGACACCATCGACCGACTGTAGCGATCCCGCGGAAATCCGGCTTGTCCTGCGTCGGCCGCACCAGCGGCCGGGGAATCCGCCCCGCGCACGTAGCCACGGCGCCCCGCTAATACTCCTAACTTTGTCCCAGATGTCCCAGATGTCTCAGATGTCCCAGATGTCTCAGATGTCCCAGATGTCCCAGATGTCCCAGATGTCCCAGTAAAGTCAGGAATATTATCGTCCCGCCGTGGCGCCCACCCAGATCGAACCAGCCCACGCTTTCTGGAAACTCCGCCCCCCATTTCCCCACTACCGTTTCAGCGTTCGGAATCCCGTGCGCGGGCCAGTCTGCCCCATGCCCCTCCCTGTCTATGAAATCCAGACCGCCTTCCGCGAAGCCATGCGCGGGGGCGTGGCGGTGGTGACCGCCCCGCCAGGCTCCGGCAAGTCCACGCAGATTCCGCAGTGGCTGCTCGCCGATGCGCCGCAGGGCACGCGCATCATCGTCCTGCAGCCGCGCCGCCTCGCCGCGCGGATGCTCGCCGAGCGCGTCGCCTGGGAACTCGGAACCGCCACAGGTGAAACCGTCGGCTACATCACCCGCTTCGAACGCCTGGTCAGGCCCACCACCCGCATCCTCTTCGTCACCGAAGGCATCCTCACCCGCATGCTCCTCCATCCCGAGGAACTCGACGATGTCCACGCCATCGTCTTCGACGAATTCCACGAGCGCAGCCTCCACGCCGACCTCGGCCTCGCCATGACCGCGCAGCTGCGCCGCGTCCGCCGCCCCGCCCTCCGCCTCGTCGTCATGAGCGCCACCATCGACGCGACGCAGGTCTCGCACTATCTCGGCAACGCACCCGTCCTCGCCGCCTCTGGCCGTCTCCATCCCGTCGAAATCCGCTACACCCCGCACACGGGCCGCGCCTCCAACCTCTATGCCGCGGCCGCCGATGCCGTGCGCACCGCCCTCGACGAAGGCCATCCTGGCGACATCCTGCTCTTCCTGCCTGGCGCCGCCGAAATCCGCCACTGCGCCGAGGAAATCGCCCGACGCCGCCTCCCCGAGCCCCTCGAAGTCGTCCCGCTCTACGGCGACCTCCCGCCGGAAGCCCAGCGCGCCGCCATGGCCCCCGCCCAACGCCGCAAACTCATCCTCGCCACCAACATCGCCGAGACCAGCCTCACCATCCCTAGCGTGCGCATCGTCGTCGACTCAGGCCTTGTCAAACTCAACCGACATGAACCCCATCGGGGCGTCGACATCCTCGAAACCCTCCCCGTCTCCGCCGACTCCGCCGAACAGCGCGCAGGACGCGCAGGACGCGAGGCGCCAGGCCTCTGCATCCGACTCTGGAGCGCCCTCGAACAGGATCACAAATACCCCCACACGCCCCCCGAGATCCAGCGCCTCGACCTCGCCGACGCCATGCTCTCCGTCCACTCCTACGGCTTCCGCGACGCCGCCTCCTTCCCCTGGTTCGAACGCCCCCCCGAAAAGGCCGCCAACGCCGCCGAAGCCCTGCTCCATTCCCTGGACCTCATCACGCAGGACGGCGCCGTCACCGACCGCGGCCGCGCCATCCACGCCTTCCCCGCCCACCCCCGCATCGCCACCCTCCTCTGGTTCGCCGCCCACGACGGCTGCTACGACCTCGCCGCAGGCTGCGCCGCCATCCTCTCCGAACGCCCCCTCCTCGGCAACGCCGCCACCAACGCCCGCCTCACCTCCCTCCGCGGCGCCCAGCGCCGCAACCGCCCCGACGACGCCCCCGCCTCCGACTTCACCGCCCAGCTCGCCCTCGTCCGCGACGCCCGTGACGCCCATTTCGCCCCCGCATTCTGCGAATCCCTCGGCCTCCAGACCGCCGCCGCACGCGACATCCTCCGCGACTGGAACTACTTCCGAACCCTCCGCCCCAGGGACGCCGCACCCGACGCCGCCAGCCCCGAAACCGCCCTCGCACGCGCCCTCCTACAGGCCTTCCCAGACCGCATCGCCCGACGCCTCGACCGCGGCTCCCTCCTCTGCGAACTCCCTGGACGGCGCCGTGCCGCCCTCTCCCCGCGCTCCCTCGTCCGCGACGAACCGCTTCTCCTCGCCGCCGAAATCCGCGAAAACGCCTCAGGCACCCTCGAACTCTCCCTCGCCTCGGGCATCCGCGAAGACTGGCTCTGGGAACTCTTCCCCGACGACCTCGCCGAATCCGACGAGGTCTTCTGGGACGGCGTCAGGCAGCAGGTCCTCCGACGCCGCACCCTCGCCTGCCGAGGTCTCGTCCTCGAGGAGTCCGTCCGCAACGACCCAGATCCCGACACCGCCGCGCGCCTCCTCGCCGACCAGCTCCGCGCCAACAACATGCCCCTCCTCGGCTGGGACGACAAATGCGACGCCTGGCTCGACAAGGTCCGCTTCGCCGCCGCCGCCTTCCCGAACCTACACCTCCCCGACTTCGACGACGACGCCCTCGCCGCCGTCCGCGCCGACCTCTGCGCGGGCGAGACCAAGTACGCCGCCGTCCGCAACAAGCCCGCCCTGCCCTTCCTCCAGGCACGCCTCCCCCACGACCAGCTCGCCCTCCTCAACCGACTCTGCCCCGATTCCATACCCCTCCCGCGCGGACGCAAACTCCGCCTCGAATACCATCCAGGCCTCCCCCCGAAAGGCCGCGCCCGCATCCAGGAACTCTACGACCTCCAGGGCCCAGTCACCATCGGCGACGGCGCCATCCCCGTCCTCCTCGACATCCTCGCCCCGAACTACCGCACCGTCCAGATCACCGACGACCTCCCACGCTTCTGGACCGTCCACTACCCCGCCATCAAATCTCAGCTCGCCCGACGATACCCAAAGCACGAATGGCGGTGAATCTCGCCCCGTTGCCCCGCTAATGGAACGCCTACAATTCCTGATTGGCTGCCATGAACTCAACCAGGTTCAAATGGAGGATGCCGTTGCGGCGCTGCAGCAGGGAATCAAGAGTGAACACATATTTGGGATACGCTTGCTCCCCATGAGGGTAGGTAATTGTCGATAGATTACAGAACTGTGTTGCAATCCAGAGCGATGTGCCCAGGAAAAAGCCCCAGAGGGGCGCAGGAACAGAGGCAGGGGTGGAGGGCGCATCAGCGCCCGGAACCCCTGACAGGCGAAGAATCGATGGGAACCCCGTAAGGGGTGGCAGGCCCCCCGCCTGTTTTGATTACCTACCCTCTAGGGGAAAAGTGCCCTTGCAAATGGCTCGTTAGTTAATATAATGCGTCCTTCCTAAAAAAGGCAGTTAATGGGGTAATTTTCATAAAAAACTATAAAAATACCCCGTTAACGCCAATTTTCCACGAACGCGCTGTTCCCCATGAGGGTAGGTGATTGTCTGGTAAACACCCCGAAAATGGTTGCCACGGCGGCCTCGCCGTGGTGGCTCGGTGAATGGGTGAGAGTCAATTTCGAAGCCTTGGCTACGTGTTGTGGCGGGTCGAATTGGGCACCGCACGCTCGGCGGACCTCCACGGCGGCCACGCCGTGGCAACCGAAAACGGCGACGATTGCCGCCCCGTATGGGGAACAGAGCCTTCGCCAAAAACTCGGCAACTAATATAATGTGTCCCTCCTAAAAAAGGGAATTATATACATTAGTTTCCAACAAGTGCAAGAACCAGGCCATATTCGGTCGTATCACCCACGAACAAAGGAGATGCGACTGAATGAAGGACGGGGTTACGATTTCGCTGTTTGAACTTGCTTCGAGGTATCCTACCGACGATGCGGCGAGGATGTTCCTTGAGGAGCAGAGATGGCATGGTCAGCCAG
>JAEEXV010000064.1 GCA_016287975.1 Lentisphaeria bacterium
GACACGCCGATCTGGCGTCGTGCGGCGTCGATTCTGGAACTTCAGCCCGTGAAGAACCCGCGCGCCTTCGGCTTCGATTCGCCCGACAGCCGCGTGCTGCTGACCGCGACGCCGCAGAATCTCTGCGTGGGCTTCGAGTACACCATCCCCGCAGGCAATGCGGTCGAGGCGGGGCAGCTGCGCACGGCGGCGATGGAACCAGAGGTCTGGGGCAGCGAATCGTGGGAACTCTATCTCAAGTTCGGCGGCCGTCTTTACCGCTTCGCGGGCAACGCCGCGGGCGGCTTCTGCGAAAGCGTCGACAACGAGGGCGCCTGGAACCCGCGCTGGGACTACCGCAGCCAGTTGTCGATGCAGATCGACAACTCCCGCCGCTGGCGCGGCGAGATCGCGATCCCCTGGAGCGTCTTCGGGCTGAAAGGCGCGCCGCAGGAGCCCTTCCGGCTCAACTGGTGCAGGAGCTGGTTCATCGGCGACTACACCGCCCCCAGCGCGCTCTATGGGCAGAAACTCTACCGCGATCCCAGCCGTTTCCTGACGGCGCGCGTCGCCCCGCAGGCGGCGACCGTGCAGCAGGAGAGCCGTCCCGAACCAGGGTCGGGGAGTTTTCGGCAGTCGGTGCGGATTTCGGCGCCCAAAGGCGCGAAGGTCGACTACGAGGTCAGCCTGCTGCGGCAGGACGGCGCGGCGGCGCCCGCGACGCTCTTTTCGAAGCGCGTGACGATGGCCTCGGAGGAGGCGACGCTGGTCGCGGAGGGGGCGATCGCCTCGGCCGAATTCGATCTGGTGCGCTATTCGCTGAAACTGGACGGCAGGCCGCAGATGTGCCTCTACGCGCCCTTCCGCTATGCCCCGGTGCCGCTGGCGGCGGCGCCGCGTTTCCTTGCGGGGCGCATCGAGGTGAAGGCGAAGCCAGTGCTGCTTGGCATCCAGCCTGGCTCTGGCGCGGCGGCGGTGCTTGCGGGGCCTGACGGGAAGGAACTGGCGCGCGTGGCGCTGGACTCGGAGAAGGTGTCGCTGCCGTTCCAGGCGGTGCGCGCAGGCGGCCGCTACACGGTCTCGGTGGTCTCCGCCGAGGGCAAGGCGCTGGCCTCCGTGCCGATCGACTATCCAGGGATGGGCGACTGGAGCCGCGCGACCTACCCCGAGGACATCGTGCTGCCGCCCTTCACGCCGCTTAAGAGCGACGCGGCGGCAGCCGCGTTCGAGTTGTGGGGGCGGCGCTACCAGTATGGCGACGCGCATTTCCCGATGCGGCTTTCCTCCCAGGGCAGGGAACTGCTTGCCGCGCCAGTGCGGCTGGTCGCGGGCGGCCAGCCGCTCTCGCCGCAGGCCGCGCGCTCGGGCTTCACGGCCACCCGCGCGATTGCGCGCTTCACGAGCGCCTCGGCGGACGCGCGGTGCAGCCTCGCGTGCAAGACGCAGGTACACTATGACGGCATCACGTGGCACGAGGTGCGCCTGACGGCGAAGCAGCCCCTGCGCGGCATCGCCCTCGAGATCCCGCTGCCGCCCGAGCAGGTGAAGTTCCTGCACGCCGCGATCGGCGGCGGCTGGGGGCGCAAGCAGACCCTCTCCATCCCCGAGGGGACCACCAGGCTGCCGTTCTATCCCGTCCTCTGGCTTGGCATGCAGGACAAGGGGCTCTGCTTCTTCACGCAGCACCGCCAGGGCTGGACGGGGACGCCAGGCGAGGTCATCGTGATCACCAAGCAGGGCGGCCAGGCGATGGCGCGCATCAACCTGCGGCGGGAACTCGCCGCGGGGGAGACCTTCGCCTTCGGCTTCGGCCTGCAGGCGACGCCGATCCGCCCGCTGCCGCGCGGCTACCCGCTGAATGCGCTGGATTCCATGCACACGCCGCTGATGCGCCGCCGCGGGCAGACGCCAGTCAACGCGATAACGATCACGGGCAACTGGCCGCATGAATACGAGGCCTTCTTCGCGGATCTCCCCACTCCCGAAAATCCCTCCATCGACGCCTTCTACAAGGAGCGCCTCCGCCTCCGCGACCAGGCGGGCAACCGCGCGATCGCCTACATGGACGGCATGATGCTCAACGACCGCTACCCCGAGGCCGCCGCATTCCGCCCCGAATGGCAGATGCTC